>JASJGQ010000395.1:0-8089 GCA_033791425.1 Acidobacteriota bacterium | reverse complement strand
CGGTTGACGACATCGCTGTGTTATGCTTCGCGACGTTATTCGAGTTGTAGTTACAGACGTTGAATCGACCAGAGAACGGGGGAGGAAGATGGCGTTGCGACGCACGCAGATAGCCATAAATCAGGACCTCGCACGCGGTTTTCGCGCACCGCTGACTCGACTTGAGAAACGATCTTCATCATTCAACATCATCGAGAATTCAAGCCGCCCGGGTCATCAAACCGGGGGGCCTTTTCGTGTGTCGATCCAACCGAGATCAAGAGAACGGATGATTGGAAGGAGGAGATGAAGATGACTTTGGAGTTCAGGCCGGTTCCGAATGCCCGGGGCATGGGCGTTGCGGTCGTCGTGACGGCCCTGGCGGTGCTGATGGCTGCCCCGGTTGGGGCCATCGATCTTTCAGGCAAGAGCGGAAACTACTCTCTGAATCTTGACACCACGCTCTCATGGGGTGCCCGCTACCGTATGGAGGAGCGTGACGAAGCGATCATTGGGGTCCCGTCAGGAGGCACCGCGTGGTCGGTCAACGGCGACGACGGCAACCTCAACTTCGACAAGGGCCTCGTCAGCAACACCCTCAAGGCCACCATCGACCTCGGTTATTCGTACAACGGATGGGAGAACTCGAGCTTCGGCTTCTTTGTCCGCGGCAGTGGGTTTTACGACTACGAGCTCGAGAAGGACTGTTGCGTCCGCACCGAGCTGACCCCGGAGGCCCTCGATTGGGCCGGTAGCCGGGTCGAACTCCTCGACGCCTACGCCTGGTTCCAGTTCGGTACCGGCGGCGGGCGGCGGGGCGAGATCCGCGCAGGTCAACAGGTTTTGAACTGGGGTGAGAGCACCTTCATCCAGGGCGGGCTCGCCGGTATCAACCCGGTCGATGTTTCGGCCATCCGGGTCCCCGGTGCCGAACTTCGCGAGGCCTTCCGGCCCGTCGGTATGGTGTGGGCCTCGTTCGATCTTTCGCAAAACCTCGCGATCGAAGGGTTCTACGAGTACGAGTGGGAATCCGTCGTCATCGACCCGCCGGGCACCTACTTCTCGACCAACGACTTTGCCGGCCTCGGCGGGGAAACCGTGTTCCTCGGGTTCGCCAGCTTCCCAGACAGCGGCGTGTCGCCTCCTTATGTCCAACCGCCGGTGGACTATCCGTTTATGGGCGTCCCCCGCTCGGCGACCATTGAGGCCGAGGACGGCGGCCAGTACGGTATCGCGCTGCGGCTGTTCATGCCCAACTGGGGCGGCACCGAGTTCGGCTTCTACTACTTGAATCTCCACAGCCGGCTGCCGACCATCAACGGCGTCTCGGGGACCATCCAGGGCGCCCAGGCTGCGGCGGCGGCCGGACCGGCAGCCGCTCTTCAGTACTACTTCCTCGTGGGGATTCCCCCTGGCGTGAGTCCGGAAATCGACGCGATTGCGGCCCAGGTCGGCCAGGCGGCGGCCACAGCCGCGTACGCCAACACCGCGAGCTGGTACACCGCCTACCCCGAGGACATCAAACAGTACGGTATGAGCTGGAACGCCCAGCTTGGCGGTTCGGGCATTGCATTCCAGGGTGAGGTCTCTTACAAACAGGACGCGCCATACCAGATGGACGACGTCGAATTGCTGTTTGCGGCGCTGTCGCCGATCTCGGCCGGGCTGGCTGCAACCAACCAGGTCGCGCCCGGCGGTGTAGGATTCTCTGAGAATATCGACGGTTACCGACGTCTCGACTCGTCGCAGCTCCAGTTCACCCTGACCAAGATCGCCTCCCAGGTGCTAGGTGCAGACCAGGCCGTCTTTCTCGGTGAGTTTGGTTTCAACTGGGTCTTCGACATGCCGGACAAAGACACCCTTCGGTTCGACGGGCCCGGCACCTACACCAGCGGCAACCCGATTCACGAGCTTCCCGGTGGGGCCCACGCCTTTAAACCCTATGAGCTCCCGGAACACTTTGCCGACGACTTCTCCTGGGGCTACCGGCTCATCACCCGTTTCCTCTACAACAACGCAATTGGTGCCTGGAGCCTGGCTCCGAGAATCGCCTGGGCGCAGGACGTCAAAGGCATTACACCCGGACCCGGCGGTTCGTTCCTCGAAGGACGAAAGGCATTGACCATCGGTATCGCGACGAACTACCAGAACGCCTGGCAGATCGATCTCAGCTACACCATGTACAGCGGGGCGAGCCGCTACAACCTCATCAACGACCGCGATTTTATCGGCGGTTTTATCAAGTACTCGTTCTAGGGTAAGGGAGGCACAACGATGCGAAAGAACTCACTGATCATTCTCGGCTGCGCCGTGATGTTGATCGCCGGTATGACGGCGACGGCGTGGGCCGGGTTGTCACCTGAAGAAATCGCCAAGCTCGGCACCACCTTGACACCGCTCGGTGGCGAGATGGCAGGCAACGCTGACGGCACCATCCCAGCATGGGAGGGCGGTCTCAGCAAGCCGCCGGCAGCGTGGGAGCCTGGCACGCACTACATCAATCCGTATGCGGACGACAAGATCCTGTTCACCATCACGTCCGAAAACGTGGACAAGTACGCGGACAAGCTCACGGTCGGGCAGAAGGCCCTCTTTGCGACCTACCCCGACACCTACGAGATGAACGTCTACCCGACCCGTCGCAGCGCGGCGGTGCCGCAGCGGATTTACGACGCCACCAAACACATCGCGGCCACCGCAGTATTGGTCGACGGCGGTAACGGGATCGCGGGCGCGGTCAACGGCATTCCGTTCCCGATCCCGAGCGTCGGTGTCGAGTGCATCTGGAATCACATCGTCCGCTACCGCGCGGACAGCGCCTCCCGCAACATCGGTCAGGCGGCGCCGACCCGCGGCGGCGGCTACACGCTGGTCCAGTTCTACGACGAGTTCTACATGGTCTACAGCATGCCGGACATGAGCGAAGAAAAGCTCAACAACCGGATCCTGTTCTTTAAACAGGAAGTCATGGCGCCGGCGCGTCTGGCAGGCGGCATCCTGCTCGTCCAGGAAACCCTCGACCAGGTCAAGGAAGCCCGCAACGCCTGGCTCTACAACCCGGGGCAACGGCGGGTCCGCCGTGCGCCAAACGTGGCGTACGACAACCCCGGCACCGCGGCCGATTCCATGAGGACCTCGGACCAGTTCGATATGTTCAACGGCTCGCCCGACCGGTACGACTGGAAGCTCGTCGGCAAAAAGGAAATCTACGTTCCCTACAACTCCTACAAACTTCAGGACCCGACGGTCAAGAACAAGGACATCCTGAAGCCGGTGCATATCAACCAGCAGCTGCCCCGCTACGAGTTGCACCGGGTGTGGGTTGTTGACGCCACCCTCAAAGAGGGCGCCCGCCACATTTACAAACGGCGCACCTTCTACTTCGACGAGGACAGCTGGCAGATTCTCGTGGTTGATGCCTACGACAAACGCGACCAGTTGTGGCGGGTCTCAGAAGGCCACGCCATGCAGTACTACAACGTTCCCAGTCTGTGGACTTCGCTTGAGGTGCACACCGATCTCCAGGCAGGCCGCTATCTGGTGATTGGGATGAACAGCGAGAACCCGCCGTATGATTTCGGCATCAAGCGGTCCTACGAGGACTACACCCCGGCGGCGCTGCGTCGCGGGGGCAAGCGCTAAACGACCGATACGCAGACGGACGGGCCCGAAGGCCCGTCCGTTTTTTTTTGCTTTCGGAAAGCACACGACAGGAGAACGGCAGATGGACACATCATCGGGAATCACCCTCGCCCGGGTAGCGGAGTTCGTTACCCGACGTCACACGATCCCGCTCGCGCGGTACTGGTCCCCGATGATATTTGCGATCGCTCTTGCGATGGGCGTCGGTGTTCACGCAACCGCTCAAGAGGAGATCGCGCCGGAACCGTCGATCATGGCGCCGCTCGCCTCCCGTGCGCTGGCCCTCGATGCGGCGGCGGTCGAAGGGAAACTCGTGGCCGTCGGCGAACGCGGCCATATCCTGATCTCGACGGACAACGGCTCCACCTGGCACCAGGTCCAGGTGCCGACACGGGCCATGTTGACCGGCGTCGACTTTTTCGACGAAAACCTGGGGTGGGCCGTGGGTCACGACTCGGCGATCCTCCGCACGACGGATGGCGGCACTACCTGGGAACTGGTCAACTGGGCGCCTGAGGAAGAGGCCCCGTTTTTTGACGTTTGGTTCTCAGACGCCGAAAACGGCGCCGCCATCGGCGCCTATGGCGCGTACTACGCGACCGCAGACGGCGGCACCACCTGGGACTTCGTGTCGGTCGAAGATACCGATTGGCACCTCCACAACATCGCCCGGGCAGACGATGGCCGTCTCTACATCGCCGGCGAAGCGGGATACATCTATCGGTCGGACGACAGTGGCGAGACCTGGAGAGAACTCCCGTCGGACTACGGGGGCTCGTATTTCGGCGTCCTTCCTCTCGACGGCGACAGCCTCTTGATTTTTGGTCTCCGAGGACACCTCTTCCGGTCCGACGACGCGGGCGAAAGCTGGGTGGAACTCGAGACGGGAACCTTGTCGATGCTCACCGACGGTCTGCGGCTCGAAGACGGCACGATCGTTGTCACGGGTCTGGGCGGTGCAGTCCTCGTCTCGATGGACGGCGGCAGCACCTTTGAGCTTCACCAACAGGCCAATCGTCTGGGGATCTCGTCGATCGTCGATGCGGGTGACGGCTCGCTGCTCATGGTCGGCGAGTTCGGGGTCAAAATGACGACCCTCGCCGATCTCATGACGGCTGCGGACTGAGCGGGAGGAGACAGCCATGACCAAGTTCATCACAAACCTCATCTTTGGCAATCGCAAAGTGGTCGTCGTGCTCTTCATCCTGATCACCATCTTTATGGCCTACCAGGCGTCACACCTGAAGATCGACGCAGGTTTCGCCAAGATGCTGCCGCTCGAGCACCCCTACATGCAGACCTACGTCGAGCACCGCGACGCGTACGGCGGGGCCAACAAGGTGGTGATTGCGATCCGGGCGCCCGAAGGCGATATCTTCACCCCCGAGTTCTTCGACGTCCTGGCGCGGGTGACCGATGATGTCTTCTTCATCCCGGGCGTCGATCGCACCAGAGTCATGTCGCTCTTCACCCCCAACGTCCGATTCACCGAGGTGGTCGAGGACGGCATCGCGGGCGGCAACGTCATCCCCTCCGACTTTGAGCCCTCCCCCGAGGGGCTGGCCAGGGTCCGGGAGAACATCCTCAAATCCAACTACATGGGCCGCTTGGTGGCCAACGATTTTACGGCGGCAATCATCGTCGCCGAGTTGCTCGAGATCGACCCCAACACCGGGGAAAAGCTCGATTACATCAAGGTCGCCTCCCTGCTCGAGGATGTTCGACAAAAGTACTCAAGTGACGAAGCCGGTGCGATCCTTGACTACCACATCATCGGCTTTGCAAAGGTCATCGGCGACATTGCATCAGGCGTGGCGAGGGTAGTTCTCTTCTTTTTGATCGCCTTCGCCATCACCGTAGTTTTTGTCTTCGTCTATTCGCAAAACCTCAAGCTGACATCGATCATCATTGGTTGCGCATTCATGGCCGTGATCTGGCAGCTCGGTCTCCTGCCGTTGCTCGGGTTCGGCATCGACCCCATGTCAATCCTGGTGCCGTTCCTGATTTTCGCTATCGGAGTCAGTCACGGCGTCCAGATGGTGAGCGCCTTCCGCGCCGAGGTATTTGACAGCCCAAACAGCCTCGACGCCGCCAGATCCACCTTCCGTCGGTTGTTGATCCCGGGCGGAATCGCGCTGCTCTCCGACACCATAGGATTCATCACCATCATGCTGATCAAGATCCGCATGATCCAGGAAATGGCCATCACCGCCAGTATCGGCGTGGCCGTCATCATTCTCACCGATCTCATCCTGGTCCCCGTCCTTCTTTCGTACGTCAAACTGGACCAGGCCTACCAGCAGAAGCTGGTGGACCGTGCCGAAAAGATGGCCCCTCTGTGGTCGGCTCTCGGCAAGGTTACGACCCGCAAGGTCGCCGCGTCCATCGTCGCCATTGCCGCGGTACTCTTCGTCGTCGGTGGGTGGAAAGCGACGCAGATCAAAATCGGCGATCTCCACGCCGGGGTCCCCGAGCTGCGATCCACGTCGCAGTACAACATCGATACCAACGTGATCACGAGGCATTTCTCCATCGGTGTCGACACTCTTACCACCATCATCGAGACGCATCCCGAGGCGTGCACCGAGCACGGGATCATGAGCGTCATCGACGACTTCGAGTGGCACATCAAAAACGTTGAGGGAGTGCAGTCGGTCTTCGGCGTCGGCATGGTCGCGAAGATCATCAACGCGGGTTGGAATGAGGGCAACCTCATGTGGCGAGAACTGCCCCGCAACACCTCGACCATGGCTCAGGCGGTGACCTATATCGATACCAGCACGGGTCTGCTCAACGGCGATTGCAGCGTCATGCCCGTCTATATCTATACCGAGGACCACAAAGCGGAGACCATCGACCGCGTGGTCAACGCGGTCAAGGCCTTCAGTGCCGAGCACGGCACCGATGACCTCAAGTTCCGCCTCGCCACCGGCAACGTTGGGGTCATGGCTGCGACCAACGAGGCGGTATCGGCGGCCCAGTTCCCCATTTTGATGTGGGTATTCGCCGCCATCATCCTCCTCTGCCTGATCACCTTCCGATCCATCAGGGGCACACTCTGCATCGTCATTCCGTTGGCCCTGGTGTCGATCCTCGCCTACGCCTTGATGGCGATTCTGGAAATCGGACTCAAGATCTCGACGCTGCCGGTGGTCGCTCTCGGTGTGGGGGTCGGCGTCGACTACGGGATCTATGTTTACAGTCGATTCAAGAGCCTTCTGAAACAGGGTGAGTCGATCCACGACGCCTACTTAACGACCCTCAAGCTCACCGGCAGCGGCGTCATCTTCACCGGTATTACCCTGGCCATCGGTGTCGCCACCTGGATCTTCGCCCCGATCAAGTTCCAGGCCGACATGGGCATCCTGCTCACCTTCATGTACCTCCTGAACATGTTGGGCGCCATCGTTCTGCTGCCGGCGCTGGCCTACTGGCTGAAACCAAAAGGATAGAACCAAGACGGACCGGACAAACCGCAGATCACGCAGATGACCGCAGATATTTTCTGCGTCATCTGCGTTTTTTTGTGGCCTGACCACGAAATCTTTCGCGACTGTCCGGTGGTATCCTCAGCTCACTTCAATCCCGGGAGGCGCAACGATGGCAAAAGCCCATGCCGAATGGACGGTGCTCAAACATCACCCCATCGAGAAAGTCGAAGAAAACCTCTGGTGCGTCACCGGTACGCTCCCGGGGATGGGCCTCAAGCGGGTCATGACCCTGGTGCGGCTCGAGGACGGGAGCATCGTCATCCACAGCGCCATTGCTCTCGACGAGGCGTCGATGTCCGAAATCGAGAGATGGGGCACCCCTGCACTCCTGCTGGTACCGAATTCCTTCCACCGGCTCGATGCACCGGCCTATGTCTCCCGCTATCCGGATCTCAAGGTCTACTGTCCCCGCGGCGGACGGAAAAAGATCGAGGATGTGGTCGCGGTCGACGGCACCTACGACGATCTCCAGGATCTACAGGGGCTCACGTGGGAGTATCTCGACGGGATCGGAAAAGCCGAAGCGGTGCTCCTCGTGAAATCGAAGTCGGGCACCACGCTCGTATTCAACGACGCCGTATTCAATATGCCGCATGGGCATGGGGTGTCAGGGTTCATATTTCGATACCTCACCCAATCGACCGGCGGGCCGCGGGTGACGAGGCTTTTTCGATTTTTCGCACTCAAAGACCGTCATGTATTCCAAGCTCATCTCGAGCGACTGGCGGACAGTCCCGATTTGAAAAGGATCATCGTCTCCCACCACCGGATGATCACCGATGATCCTGCTGGCGCTCTGCGGATGGCGGCTTTGACGCTGTAGGCGCAGACGTTTGAGAGAGCGAGGGCCGTTTTCAGCGACTTCCCTGTCTTCAATCAGGAGCAATGAGGCCGAAGATCATGGCCCGCTGTCTGCGGCGAGTTGTTCGGCCAACTTCCGCCACGGTTCCATGCTGTTGTTCGGCGGCTGATCCATG
>JASJGQ010000394.1:0-4014 GCA_033791425.1 Acidobacteriota bacterium | reverse complement strand
CCCCCCCCGCCCCCCCCCCCCCCCCCCCCCCCCCCCCCCCCCCCCCCCCCCCCCCCCCCCCCCACGGAAAGCGAGAGTGCCCACTCCTCCCCCACCTGCCCGCCGGCGCGCCGTAGGCGCGCGAGGGCGTTTGAAGCGGGTCGAGGAACGCTGGCGTTCCAAAGACCCGTTTCAAATGACCGTGGCCGCGATCAGAGATCGCGGCTGGGGCGGGCACGGGGCACGCGTCAATCTACGAGTGGGCCGAGGGTGGGCACGAGGTCGGCGGCGATATTCATATCGGTGGCCATGTAGCGATCTTCCTCGAGCCGCGGAACTTGAGCGCGGAGTCGGGCGGCCGCCTCTTCGAGTTTGGGCGAGGTCTTGAGCGGCCGTTGGAACTCGAGCGCCTGGACGGCGGCGAGGTACTCCATCCCCAACACCAACCGCGTGAGCTCGGTGACGCGGGCAAGCTTGCGCGCCGCCCAGGTCGACATCGAGACGTGGTCTTCCTGTCCGGCGGATGTTGGAATGGAATCCACTGACGCCGGGTGGGCCAGGGTCTTGCACTCGCTCACCAGCGCTGCCGCCGAGACCTGCACCATCATGAACCCCGAGTTGAGCCCGGCATCGGGCGACAGAAACCGCGGCAGACCGGACAAGGCGGTGTCCACCATCCGGGCCAAACGGCGCTCGGAGATCGAGGCGAGATCGGTCAGGGTGGCCGCCAGATAGTCGAAGACCGCTGCGATCGGCGCGCCGTGGAAGTTACCGCCCGAGATCAATCGACCCTCGGCGAAGACCATGGGGTTATCGGTGGCCGAGTTGAGCTCGATCGAGAGCACGCGATTGGTGTGCTCGAGGGCGTCACGGCCGGTGCCGTGGACCTGTGGCGAGCAGCGCAGGGAGTAGGCGTCCTGGACGCGTCCGCACTCGCGGTGCGATTCGCGGATCTCCGACCCGACGAGGAGCTTGAGCAGCCGGTCCGCACTGACGATCTGGCCTGGGTGGGGCCGCGCGGCGTGCACTGCGGGGTCGAAAGCCGCGTCAGTCCCTGCCATGGCGTCGAGCGTCAATGCACACACCACATCGGCAGCATCGAGGAGGCGGCGTGCATCGGCCACCGCCAACGCTCCCACCGCTGCCGAGGCCTGGGTACCGTTGATCAACGCCAGTCCCTCCTTGGCCCCGAGGTGGAGAGGTTCCATACCGACCCGCACGAGAGCCTCGGCGCCGGACACCGTTTCGCTGCCGACGATCGCCTCACCCTCCCCTATCAACACCAGGGCCAGGTGGGCGAGCGGGGCGAGATCGCCCGACGCCCCGACCGAACCCTGGCTGGGCACCACCGGGTGGACACCGGCCTCAAGGAGTTCGAGCACTCGCTCGACTACCAACGGCCTACAACCGGCGTGACCGGTCGCCAGAACATTGGCGCGGAGCAACAACATGGCCCGAACCACGTCCTCGGGAAAGGGCTCACCGACACCGCAGGCGTGCGACAACAGGAGGTTGCGCTGCAACTGTTCGAGCTGATCGGGTGAGATTTTGACTTCAGCCAACTTGCCGAAACCGGTGTTGATGCCGTACACCACCTCGCCCGACGCCAGGATGTCGTCCACGACCTGTCGTGCCCGGGCGACTCTCGTCCGAGCCTCTGCGTCGAGCGCCACACCCGCACCGTGGCGCGCGACCGCCTCCACCCCCGCCACATCGAGGGTGCGGCCATCCACCAGGACCCGTTCCGGCGTCATGTCGTTCAGCCGGCAGCGAGCTGGTCGATGAGATCGATGTAGGTCTGCATGGCCTCGTCGGACGTCATCCCGCGCCGTTTCTCCCACGCGGCGTACTTGGCGGCACCGCGGAAATCAAACCCCGACGGCGCCTCGCCCTGGACATCCCCAACGGTGGCCTGTTTGTAGAGGCCGTAGAGCTCGAGCAGGGTCTCGTTGCCCTGCGACCCCAGCCCCTTGCCTTTCTCGATCGATGCTTCGAATTGTTCTTTGAGGTCCACGTCTCCTCCTTGCGATCACGGTGCCGGAGCATTGTAACCGGGCGGCACCTGCTCGCCCCAGCCGGATGCTGGATGCTCGATCCTGGATGCTGGATGCTGGATTTGTCGCGGCGTAGCCCAAAGAGCGAAGCCGAATCCGCCCACCCGCACAATTCTGCCCGCAGATAACGCAGATATCTGACCTGAGCAACGCATCCGGAATTCTCCGCGTGCGGCGGAGGTGCAACTTCAAACATTGTTGGAAGCTCCGATAAACCTGTCGATTCGTCGCACCAGGCCAACAATGTTTGGGGTGGCTCCTCTCGGGAAGCGCTTTTTCAGAAGCGGGTTCACTCGAATGCTCGACAACGGTGCAGCGTTCGCGTCCACCGGACGTGCCGTCTTTGAGGATTTTGCGATCACCTTATCTCGAAATGAGCGAGTGTTCCGGTCGCACACATCCTCAAAGGGGGCACTCACGGGCAATGCATCCGAGAGAATCGGGATGTTGACTCCGGATCGACGTCATCGAAGCCTATGTCCGAGGTCGTCGGTCATCCTCTCGGAACCGCGGCGGCGGGCTCTTCGCCGGCACCCTGTCGGCTCTAGTACGGCGAAAAGCCGCCGTCGGCCCAGAAGTCCTCGCGGACACCGTTGTAGAGCATCTGGAGCGCGTCGAGATGCTCTTTCTCCCAGTCGGCGAGGAACAGGTAGAACTCCTTGACCTCGGTCTCGGCAGTGTTCTCGGCGGCGCCTGAGAAGTACTTGATGGCGTTGGTCTCGAGGGTCATGCCAATCGAAAGCACACCGAGCTCGAAGTCGGCACCATGGGCCTGTTTCTTGAACTCGTCTGTGTAGATCGTGCCGGTGAAGGCCTTGAGATCGGGGTCACGGTGCGGCATTTTGAAGGCCGCGAGACCCTTCTCTTCATAGGAGCCGATCACCGACTGCAGGTAGGCCTTGTGTTGGACCTCATCCCGCGCGAGTTTGTCGAAGAGCTCCTGCACCAAGGGTTTGGACGCCCGTTCGGCGGCCATCGAGTAAAAGGTGTAGCCGTCGACCTCGATCTGGTAGGCCTTGCGCAGGATCTCTCGGATGTCGTCATGAGCCATGTCTTATATCTCCTCGAAGGCGAACGTTTCCCTGTCCAGCGGCTCCGGAGGCGTCGCGGCTTCTTCGACCGGCACCCAGGCAATGGCTCCGGTCGGGCAGAAGGGCACGCAGCGGGGGTCGCCGCCGCACAGATCGCATTTTTGAACGCAGTGATAGGCCTCGTCCCACAACATGTTGCCAAAGGGACACCCGGCGACGCACATCCGACACGAGATGCATCGAGAACGCACCATGTCGATGGCGCCGGTCTCCGGGTTGCGCTCCAGCGCCCGGGTCGGACAGACCGCCACACAACCCGCCTCCTCGCACTGAAAGCAAACAATGGGCGTCCCGAGTTCGGGCCCGCGGCGGTGGATGTTGATCCTGGTCCTGGCCGGTCGGCCCTCGGACCCGTGGGCAAAGGCGCAGGCCAGTTCGCACTTGCCGCAGGCGATACAGCGTTCGACGGAGACTTTGTAAATCATCTTCATCACTTCACCACCTGCAGGTTGGCGAAGGTCTTCGCCATGTCACGCCTCTTGGTCGCGTCGCTTTTCTCGAAGTAGGACAACGGGACCCTGCTGCGCTCGGCAAAATGCTCCGCCTGCTCCTTTGTGATCACCGCTTCGCCAGTCTTCGGATCACGCAGCATCTCGAACTCGCGGCCCCAGATCGAGCGCCGGGCATTCGAGGTCTCGAACGGTATGAAGTCAGTGGGACAGATCTCGGCGCAGGCCAGACAGCCGATGCAGTCCGGCGGCGGCTCATTGAAGGGCGGCGCGATCTCGCGACCCCAGCCGCGGTTGATCGAGGAAATGGCCGATACCCCGATGTGGTCGCAGACCCGGGTGCAGAGACCACAGAGGATGCAGTCGTCGGGTTCAGGGTTTGGGGTGTAGGAGGTCTGCTCGATGCCGTAGTCGTGGGCCAGGTGCTGGATCAATGGTGTG
>JASJGQ010000393.1:0-6874 GCA_033791425.1 Acidobacteriota bacterium | reverse complement strand
ATCGCAGTTATCACCAACTCGTCGCTGATTTGGCGCGAAGACGTCCGCGGTGAGCTGGCAGGTGCCGACTGGGTTTCTCTCAAGGTGGACTCGGTGCGCGAGGACGATTGGCGGCGGATCGACCGCCCGCATGGACAGCTGCGCCTGTCACAGATCCTCGACGGCGCACTCGCGGTCTCCGAGTCCTTTGCCGGCCGGTTGGTGACCGAGACCATGCTCGTCGAAGGGGTCAACGACCGCAGCGAACATCTCGAGGAACTCAGTGAGTTTCTCGCCCGGCTCCGACCCGAAACCGCCTACCTGTCGATCCCTACCCGCCCACCGGCCGAAGAGAACGTCCACGCTCCTGACGAGAGTGACGTCACCCGTGCCTGGAGCATCCTGTCAGGAGCGCTCGACAACGTCGAGTGTCTCACCGGTTATGAAGGAAACGCCTTTTTCAGCGGTGGTCGCGTTGACGAGGACCTATTGGCCATCACCTCGGTCCACCCGATGCGAGCCGACGCCGTCGAGACCTTGCTTGCCCGCAGGGGCGCGGACTGGTCGGTCGTTCGGCGATTGGTCGACGACGGGCAGCTGGTTGAGGTGGAGTACGGCGGGCAGTCCTTCCTGACGCGGAAGCTCACCCGGGCGCCACGAAGTGCGGGCGGATGACCGCACCGTCTGGGAACCCTTAGCCGACCACGATCTCGTCCCTTCCCACGAAGGCTGGTACGAGCCGGCGGGGCGGTGGTCGGGCGGGTTTGAGAAGCAGTTCCTGGAAGAGTAGATGGTTCGTATCCCGAACGCCGAAACGGCGCTCGGAGTCGGGTGCGGCACGGGCCACCTCAGCCGCAAGTTCGAGAATATCCGCAGACGAAGAATCGAGAGATCGACAGGCCAGGTCAACGGATGGCGTCCAGGACGTCGGGAATCGCCTTCGCAAGCCGCTCGATGCCGTCGAGCGAAATGCCCGCATAGCCGAAACGGATCCTGCCGGGGGCTCCGAAGGCGCTGCCGGGGATGGCACTGAATCGTCCCAAGCCGATGGCGGTGTCGACGAAGGCGACGTCGTCCTCCACGCCGTCCGGGAGGCGTGCGAGCAGCGAGATTCCCCCTTGGGGCCCGCCGTCGTGCCGGGACACGATCTCGAAGCCTTCCGAGTCAAGTGCCTCGACCATGGCGTCGCGACGACTCCGGAGTTCCTCCTTGATGGAACCGAGAATAGTGGGTGCCCTGCCGGCCTCCAGATCGGCAACGTCGGTTTCCAGCATTTCGATCGTCAGGCGCTGACCGAGGACGTTGGGCGACGACGACGTGGACCGAATCAGGCGCGGCATCCATTCACCGCTGAATGTGGTGTCGGCACACAGGACGTAACCGGTGCGGGCACCTGGGATCAGATACTCCTTGGAAGCGGCGCCGATGACCAGCGTGCGTTCCGGCGCAAATGTGAGCATAGTCCGCGGCGTGTCGTCGTAGCGGATCCAGTTGTAGACCTCGTCCGAGACCAGGATGAGATCCTGTTCCCTGGCGAACTCGGCGAGCGCTGCCAGCTCATCATATGACAGCACGTCACCGGTCGGGTTTGCTGGAAAGTTGACCAACAGGGTGCGAACGTTCGCGGCCTCGATTGTGGCGGTGAGGCCGGCCAGATTGAAGCTGCCGTCGGGCGTGAAAAAGTCGAGCACCACGACCTCGCCTCCCGCATGCGCGATGATGTTGCGGTAGTTCCCCCAGTGGTACCGCTGAACCCCGACGGCCCGACCGGGCGCCAGTACCCGCATGAGGATTGCGAGGCCCTCGGTCGCTCCGGAAACAATGGCCACATGCTCGGCCTCGAGCCCTTCCTCTGGCAGGCCGTCACAACCGCGCAGATCGTACGCCAGAGACCAGAATCGGCCGACGAGACGCCGGAGTTCGGCCAGCCCCGAGGATGGACCATAGTAGACCTCGCGATCCGGCATCACACCGACCACCTGCCCCTGATCGCCGCGGACAAATTCCGGGTGCTTTGCGGCGGCGACCATGGCCCTGGCTGCGATCTGAGGAATCACCGGGGCTGAAGTGACGGTGCGTTGCATCGCCTCCGGCATAGCTTCCCACGCGAGTCTGAGAATTGATTGGTTTGCTTCATGTGTGGGCACTGCAGACATGGTCCCTCCTCGGTCTCTCTAAAAAACTCCGATGACCCTTCGCCGACCTCGCAACGAAATCCGGAGAGAAGCGCGGACTCAAAGAGCGCCGCGAGCGACGATGCATCTAGAGGGTTGAATTGCTCAGTCGTAGCTCTTACGGATCTTCTCGTCGGCGAGAGTTTCCTGAAGCCTCCCCCGCCACTCGGGCCCGTCCCACGTCCCAAGCACGTCATGGGTTTCGAAGTAGTTCTGCGGAATCGGGTGGGTCCCGAGAACCACCTCCATCCCATACTTGGTTTCAATGAACCTGCAGAAGTCGTCGATGTACGGGCATGGCGGATAGCCGACCAGAAGACCGGTGGCCAGATGGACCACCTCGGTGCCGTTTTTCTTCATTTCTTCGGGCGCGTACTCCACGTTGCCCCCCGGGCAGCCGTTGCATGTGGTGTATCCCACCAGTTCGATTTCCTCGTCGCGGTACCGGCTGAACCCGCCCTCTCGTTGTCTGAGTGCCCGGAGGCATTTGCCGCCCGCGCAGGCTCGATACCGATCACAGATGATGATTCCAAGTTTCTTCAATTCAACACCTTTTTTGTCGGCACGATCGCGGTCGCTGCCGACCGATCGTTCACACCTCCAACCACCGCCGCACCCGGTCCCACACGGTACGGATGTCGTCCGCTGCGGTGCCGCCCAACTCGACCACGGTTCGACCCTCGACCTGAGCTCGGGTAACCGCGGCGTCGTAGCGGATGCGGCCGGCGATGACAGCACCGTGATCGCGTCCGTGAACCTCGATGCGTTCGGCGGCTTCCGGGTTGATGTCCCAACGGTTGACGCACATGGCCACCGGGATCTTGAAATGGGTGGCCAGTTCGAGGACCCGCTCCATGTCGTGTTCCCCCGACACCGTGGGTTCGGTAACCACGAGCACGCCTGTCGCCCCGGTCATGGCGGCGATCACCGGGCAGCCGATTCCGGGCGGGCCGTCCACCAGGATCAGTTTGCTGCCATGCGTCACGGCGATCCGCTTGGCCTCCCCACGCACGGTCGAGACAAGCTTCCCCGAGTTCTCGGCGGCGATCCCCAGGCGAGCGTGGACCATCGGTCCATGGGGGGTCGTTGATACAAACCACTCGCCGCAGGTCCGTTCGGGGAAATCGATCGCTCTGGAGGGGCAGAATTCGACGCACACCCCACACCCCTCGCAGGATAAAGGGTCGATGACGAATTGGTTCGAGCCCTGTCCGGCTCTGACTGCATCGAAGCGGCAGACGTTTCGACATGTACCGCCGGCCTCGCAGTCGCTCTGGCGGATGACGGCCTCGTGGCCACCGACAAAGTTGTGCGTCTCGAGGGTTCGTGGATCCAGAACGAGGTGAAGATCAGCGGCGTCAACGTCGCAGTCCGCGATCACGGCGTCTTGAGCGAGCGCCGCGAACGAAGCCACGACGCTGGTCTTGCCGGTACCGCCCTTGCCGCTGATGACGACGAGTTCGGGGACGGCCGCCAGGGCTGCCTGGGCCGGGGCGACCGGGAGCGAGTCGGGCCGTTTCTCAACCGCAGACACGGGCACGCCCTTTCTCCGCCTGCAGCTCTGGAACGGCGGTTGCCAGATCCTGAATCTGTTCGGCGAGCGAGAGGAAGAGCGGTCGAACCTCCGGGACGCTGCCTACCAGGGTCCTGCCACGGGAGTAAGCCTCGGCTATTCGGCGATCGTCGGGTATTTCGAGCAGAATCTCGAGGCCTTCGGCGGCACAGTAGTCGTGGACCCGGTCGTCACCCGACCCCGCGCGGTTGATCACCACACCACACGGGAGCCCGAGCGTGCGCACCGTCTCGACTGCGAGACCGAGATCGTTGAGGCCGAAGGGCGTCGGCTCGGTGACCAGGATGACGAAATCACTGCCGCGAACAGCGGCGATCATCGAACACGAGGTCCCTGGAGGGGCGTCGATCAGCACCGTCCCGCCATCCCGCGTCTTTGCCCTGACCTCTCGGATCAGCGGTGGAACCAACGCCTCGCCGATGTTCAGTCGTCCTTGCACGAGTTCGATATTGCCGGCCCGCAGCTTTTCAACCACGCCGATGGGCCGCCTGACCTCGCGGATAGCCTCCTCCGGACAGACCAGGGTGCAGCCGCCGCAGCCGTGGCACAGTTCGGGAAAGACCATGACGCCGGTCCCCAGGACCGCGATGGCGTGGTACTGGCAGATCCGGCTGCACTCGGCGCACTGGTTGCAGCGGTCGGCGTCGATCTCGGGAACTGGAATGCCAACGATCTCGCGTGTCGCCAAAGCGGTCTCCAGAAAAAGGTGGGCGTTCGGGGCTTCCACATCACAGTCGAGCAGTTGGATCTCACCCGGCAGACTCAGCGCGAGATTCACGGCAACGGTCGTCTTGCCGGTGCCGCCCTTTCCCGAAGCGATTGCGACGATCACCCCCAGTGTCCTCCGACGTCAGGGCCGGACGAAAGATGCAGCTCGCCGGACTCGAGCTGTTCGATGGCCTCTGTGATCGTGCCGCTTGCGCCGGTGTAGACCTTGATACCGGCCGCTTGCAGGGTTCGGAAGGCCTTGGGGCCGCAATGGCCTGTGACCAGGCACTCGGCACCGAGCCGGGAGACCGTTTCCGCTGCCTGGATGCCGGCCCCCTGCGTTGCGTTTGTACCGGCGGAGTTGTCGACGCTCTCGGTCTCGCCGGTGTCAGTGTCGACAAACATGAACATGGGAGCGCGGCCGAATCGCGGGTCGACCTGCGAATCCAGACTCCCCCCAATCGATGAAACAACAATTTTCATATTCTTCTCCGAAAATTTGCGAAGCCGGGCGGTGGGCCGCGGGTCTGTCAGTCGGTTTTGGGTTGAAGTTCTTCTACGCGAGCCTCGATCTGCTGCTGTTCGGCTCGGAGTGAGGCGGATCGTTGCTCGAGCCACTCCAACTCCGTGTCGGTCGCGGGTTCCATACCGGGATGGGCCGGCTGGTTCCATGTCCCTCGTAACCGCCCCGGCGTGCCGGTCGCCCAGAACCGGTTTCGCCAGCCCCCGCCACCGCCGAAGCCTCCGCCGCGGCCAAAGCCCTGTCTCTCGAGTCCGCGGCACCCGCCGCGGCCCCAGCCAGTGTTCGTTCCCCTTCCAAGCGGTCCGGTTCCGTCTCCTCCAGGCATTTTCATTCCTCCGATCTTTTGTCGGCCGCCTTCTCGCGGCGCTGTAGGATTTGTTGGTGATGGGGGGAGCCCTCACGAACGAGAGCGACACCGCATTCCGCACACCGTTCGTTGAGGCAAGGGACCCCCGGTTGGTGCGGGAAGCTCTTCCCGCACTTCGGGCACAGACACGATCCGCCGGCGCCCATGGCCGCGCCGTCCTGTCCACGGCCTCCGCCTCCGCGTCCTCCTCCCTGTCCTCCTCCCTGTCCGCCTCCGGCCCCCCGTCCCTGTCCGTTTCCTCTTCCCTGGCCCTTCATTTCGACCTCCTTATCTCGCGCCGTCGCCCGATCTCTCACGCCTGGTGGCGGTGACCGCCGCACCCTGGCGTTTCCTCGTGGTTTCCGCAGTCGTGGAATCCGTGGTCGTGGCAGAGTTCGCCACTGAAGGCGAGCGTGCCGTCGAGGTACGCCTGCACCATGGTTTCCGGGTCATCACCTTCAGCCCCGAGCACCACATCGATACCGTGCCCGTTGAATATGCCCGAGGCCCTTGGGCCCATGCCGCCGGCAAGGACCGTCGTCACCCCCTGTTTTCTGAGCCACATCGGGAACACGCCCCGGCCGTGTTCTGGTGGGGAAACCTGGTTGTGTTTGGTGACCTTTCGTTTCGTCTCGTCAACGGTGTACAACGCAAATTCCTCGGCACCACCGAAGTGGCCGCTGAATTTACCCTCGCGAATCGGAACTGCGATCATCATTTTTCCTGTCTCCTTCCTTTTCCATGAGCATGGCCGCACTGACAACCACGGCCGCGGTTTTTGCTGGCACCGTGCTCCGGGCACGGCAGGGGTTTGCTGGGGCCCTCGACAACCGGACCCTCACCCACGAGCAAAAGCCGTTCCTCGACAAGGGCTCGCGCCACAACCGTCCTGGCACGGTCGAGAATTCGAGCGAAGGTAGGTCTTGAGACCCCCATCCGCTCGGCGGCCGCCTCCTGGTAGAGGCCTTCGAGGTCGGCAAGGCGCAGAGCCTCGAGTTCGTCGGCTCGCAGGGTTTCGACCTCGAGCTGACTCGAGGGGCGACCGACGGGCTTGAAGGCTCGCCCCTCCACCACGCAGCTGACTTTCCTGAGCTTTTCCGGCCGTCCCATCGCGCCTCCTAATTACGAACATATGCTCAAAACAATCATAAGTCAAGGCCTGGGCGAAACTCTCTAAAAATGGTTACAATTTCTATTTAGACATATACCAAAATTACGATATATTGAATCCAAGCTCGCGTCAGCGAGCACCAAGGAGGAAAGAAAATGAACCTACCCATCGTGCTGATCGTCGGTTTCGTTGCCGGCGTCGTGATCACCATCGTTGCCATGGTCATGATGATGCGATCAAAGATGGTGGTGGCGGACCGAAGTTCGAAGTCTTTCGAAGCGACCTGCGAGGCGATCGAAAATGTGGTGCCGGCGGCCGAGGGCTGGAGCTTTCCGATGGAGAGCTTTGACATGTCGGCCAAACTCTCCGCAAAGGGCGGTCTGCCGGACAAAATAAAACAGATTCGCCTCTACTTCATGTGCAACCCCGGGGTTGCCAATGTCGTGCTCGGCGCCGAACC
>JASJGQ010000392.1:0-4462 GCA_033791425.1 Acidobacteriota bacterium | reverse complement strand
GACGAACTCGATGCCGTTATCGAAGAAGGCTCGCGGCGGCGGATTCTCGACTTCGAGGCGGGTCACCGCTTGCGAGAGGAGATCGACAAAACGGCGAATGAGACCGTGCTCGTTGCGCAGGGTTTCGATGGGATCCATTGTCACTCCCTCAATTTGTGGTGATGTTCTCAGAAAGAACGTACAGCCGGCCTTGACCAAGGTCAATTCGAGCGGAGGACAGGTCGCGTGAGGCAGGTGGCGCCGCCCTCGGCCTTGAGAGAGAGCTCGCGGCCGCTATAGGTCAGGACTTCGCACCCGGCTGTTTCCATCCGCTGTCGTGTGACCGGGTTGCCTTCGATTGCCAGGCACCGACGCGGCGCTAGCGCCAGGACATTTGGCCCCATGGTCGGGTACTCGGCTTTTGGCACTTCAACAAGCTCGATGCCGCGTTCAGCCAGCAGTTCCATAAACGGCACCGGCACCAGCGGTGGATAGACCACCGCCAGGTCGTGGTCGAGCATCGAGATGAACGACATCAAGTGGAGGCATGAGACGGGACCGTCGCCGTGGGGCAGTTGGACCTCCACCGTCTCGACCCCGAGCGGCCGCAGGGCTGCGGTGAGTTGGCGGAAGCCCTCGGCGTTGGTCCGGTAGCCGCGACCCACGGCGAGGGTCTGGTGATCCAGCCACAGGAGATCGCCACCCTCGGCCGTGGCTTCGCCATCGAGGGTGGCCAGGATCGGCACCCCAAGACCCTCCAGAGTTACACCGATAGCAGCTTCTTCGCCGCGGCGCTCGGCTTTGCCCATTCGCAGCACGACGGTGCCTTCGTCGGTGACGAGGACAGGGTCGTGGGTGAAGATGGCGTCGGCGTGATCCGGAAGAGGCGCTTCGTGGTACAGCACCTCGCAGCCGGCCTCACGAAGCGTTGCGGTGAGGGCATCGTGTTCGGTCTGCGCCACGCCTAATTCCGGTTGCGAAACGTAGTGCCAGCGCACCGGGTCGGCGTTACCGAAGGCTTTGTCGGGGCGGCGAACCAAAACTTTGTTCAGGGGATCGACCATGCTCTGAGATCCGTAGCTCTTCATTCCGTCTGTCCTTCCTCATTCAACCGCAGCGGTCCCGCGTGCACCGTGGTGAAGCGGCGCAGGTGGACCTTGCCCGGTGCCAGACCGCGCGGTTTCGAGACGTCGCCCGCCCTCGCCATGTGGACCGCCACCTTGCCGCCCTTGCGAGCCTTCGAGTAGCCGGCTGCCAGACCAGCAGCGAATTTCTTGGTCTCGCGCGGCAGCGCGTCGAGGTTGTCGGGGTTGCGTACGACGACGTGCGAACCCGATTCCCCCGCCACGTGGAACCAGAAATCACGCGGTGACGCCAGCCGCAGGGACAGCACGTCGTTGTCGCGGGCGGCGCGTCCCACCAGCACGGTCATCCCGTCCGGGCTCTCGGCGACCCGAGCAACCGAGCGGCCCTGCCAGATGCCGGCGTCGGGATCGGTCTCGCCCGGAGGATAGGATCCTTTTGCCATGCCAGCATCATATTGGGGCAATGAGGAATTAGGAATGTGGAATGAGGAATTTCCATCGCAACTCCCGAACGACAAGAAGAGCTCGAGTGCTCAGGGTGGGTAAGACCACGAGCGGCGGAGGTGCCATCCTTTGTATTGTCTGAAGCCCCGGCGTCGATGCGTTTTACCGAACTCCGGGCAGACAATGCATAGGGTGGCTCCTCCCGGGAAGCGCGTACAAAAAGGCGGCATGGGTGCGACGCCGAGAACGGTTCAATCGTTCGCCAGCGCCTGGAGTTCTTCGAGTTTGGCGGTCGCGTCAAAGGTGTCGAAGGCCGTCCTGAGCTCCTCGACGACCGCAGGCTGCAGCACCTGCGCCGCCATCGGGAAAAGGATGTTGTCTTCCTTCTGGATGTGGCCGCGCAACAGGACCGAGAAAGCGGTCGCGTGCTCGCTGATGCGTTCCACTTCTTCAGGGGTCAGCGGCCCGTCGCCGCCGGCGACCTCCGCCAGTTGCGAGACATGTGACCTTCCGATCTCGTGTTCGGACAACATCACATAGACCGGGCCGGATTGACTCGAAAAGCCGTGGTTGGCCAGGGCGGTGAATAACCGGTCCTCTTCCTTGGCGTGGTGCACCCGGTCGGCGTACTCGCGGAAGAAGCGCACCAGTTCGCCGAGGCGCGTGCGCATGGCGGGGTCGTTTGTCGACAGACCGCCGTTCAGGCGGTCGAGGGAATCGAGCCCTTGTTCAATGACGCGGTGCTCGTTCATCAGAGTCTCGATGGGATGGATCATGGTTTCTGCTCCTATGTAATCTCAAGACACTCGGGGGTCTTTTGAGTCATGAAAAAAATCACCGGCCGTCAAAGGCGAGATCGGAGATGCGGGTTTGTTCGAGCATGTGGTCGGACGCGAGGCGGATCTGCTCCCACTGGTCGTGCAGGGGGCACGGGTTTGTTCCGTCGCACTTCGGGAGGCCGAACGCGCAGGCGTCGAGACTGCTTGCCGCCCCTTCGAGGGCGACGAGGACGTCCATGATGGGGCGGCCGAGGGCCCTGTCGTCGAGACGGAACCCACCACCCCAGCCCTTTTGGGACTCCACGAATCCGTGTTTTCGAAGCTGGTTCAGGATCTTCGAAAGATAGTTGGCGGGAATGCCGGTGAGCCCGGCCATTTCCTCTCCGCTCACCAATACATCGCGCCGTCGGGCGAGGGTGCCGAGGAGGTGGAAGGCATAGCGGGTGGTTCGCGAATACATCTCAACAACTCACCGCATGAATTTATCCTTTGAGATTAATCGTGTCAAGGGCGGGGTGCAATCGCGTGCGGAACATCAGCGTGCGGCTGTGGTGCGTCGCATCCGCACGGGAAGAGCGTTGAGATACGAGTCGCGTGCGGCGGAGGTAGCGTGCTTTTGAGGAAACGTCTACGAGGCAGCCGGGACGGCCGCCCCACAATCGCTGCCGGGAATGTTGTGGGGCACGCGTCTCGCGTGCCGTGTTGCGTTCGGAAACGAGTCGCGTGCGGCGGAGGTGCCATCCTTTGCATTGTCTGAAGCTCCTTCGTTGACGCGTGTCACCGAACTCCCGGCAGACAATGCATAGGGTGGCTCCTCTCGGGAATGACCTAAGAAAAGCCGGCTTGCGACGGCGGCTTCCGATCCGCCAACTCCCGAAACACCGGCGCAATCAGAGCGGGGTCGTCGGTCATGACGCCGGTTGCGCCCGAATCCAGCAGAGTGCGGGCTTCGCCCGGGTCGTTCACAACCCAGAAGTCGCTTCGGATGCCGAGCGCCCGGCATTTTTCGAGAAAGCGTCTGCCATCGAGTCGGATGGGTCCGGAATGGGTCGGGATCTGGGCGGCGTCACCGGCGACAAACTTCCGGGCCAGCGCGGTGGGTAGGAACCGAAGCCAGACGATCTCGGGGCGGGTGAGGGCCGTCCGTCCCCGGTAGCCGAGTCCGCGGATGCGTCCCACCACCTTGCCGCTGAAGCTCGCCAGGGTCACCCTCTCCTCCGCGCCGTACCGCGCCAACAATTCGAGCAGATCCGGAACCGACCCGGGGTCGCCGGGTTTGTGGTCGATGCTCATGGGGACGTCGGGGAAGGCCTCGAGAACTTCCTCGAGGGTCGGCACGGCGTGGTGTTCGAGGTCTCGGCTGTCGGTGTTTGAGACATCCCACTTCTTGATGTCGTCGAGACGGAGAGCGCGGATGTGGTCGCCCACACCAGCCAACCTCTGACCGTGCGGATCATGGGCCACCACGAAGTGGCCATCAGCCGTCCGGTGGATGTCGAGTTCGATGGCGTTGGCACCATCGGCCAGCGCCTTCGCGAAGGCCTGAAGGGAGTTTTCGGGCAGGTGGGCCGAGGCCCCGCGGTGGGCGTAGAGGCGGAGGTCGTGGAGGCTGTCCGGCATGGCGATCCATGGTAACCCGGCACGGAGTTGTTGGCGTCGAACACGGCCCACGGTTGGGGTGCTGCGGTATTCTGGGCTCAGTAAATTCAAAGGGAGCACCATGTTCGAAACCGCGGAGCTTGGACGCAAGGTGGGGAAAAAGGCCTTCGAGAGTGCGGTGCCGGAGTTGCGGGTTCAGCTCCTGGAGTTGCAGCAGATCCTGCGTCAGGCTGACTTCCCGGTCATCGTTCTCTTTTCAGGGGTCGACGGCGCCGGTAAGGGTGCGACGGTCAATCTGCTCAACGAGTGGATGGACCCACGTTGGATCGAGACCTTCGCCTATCTCAAGGCGTCGGACGAGGAACAGGAAAGGCCTGAGTTCTGGCGCTACTGGCGCGATCTCCCGGCACGGGGTCGGTTTGGACTCTTTCTCAGCGCCTGGTACTCGCCGCCCTTTCTCGACCGCGTCCACGACCGCATCAACGACGCCGAGTTCGACCGCCGGCTCGATCGCATCATCGCCTTCGAGCGGGTGTTGGCCGATGACGGCGCCTTGATCCTCAAGTTCTGGATGCA
>JASJGQ010000391.1:0-7482 GCA_033791425.1 Acidobacteriota bacterium | reverse complement strand
ATAGCCGACACGCTCGTACCACAGGATGTCATCGATTCGCTTGGCGAGCACGTCGAGCTGGTGATCGGTGCTCTCCTGGGCCTTCTCAATGGCCGTGACCGCTGGATCATCGGTGTCTTGGGATCGAACCGTCGTGGGTACCACGAGCAGGAAAAAAACAACCACTGCGGCAGCAAATCGTCGCATGGGGCCCTCCTTCAGTGCGATATGTTACTCCTGCTTGAGACAATCGGCGGTACAATCTCCCCCATGAACTTGCCCCCAGGGGACGACGACCACGGCGGCATCGGCGCGTTCACCGATCGTATTCGAACGGCCTTCGCTCCGACGGTCTCGAGCACCGCGGCCACCAGGGCCATCGACCAGCCGTTGGCGACCCAGAAGCACCTCCCACTGCGGTACCAGCTGAAGGATGACGACCGAGGGCCGTACCTGACGTGCGTCGAGGCGTCGAACATCGCGGTTCGAATCGAGCGCGGCCTCTCCGTTTCGGCGTCGGCGGCGCGCAAGTACCCGAAGGGCACGATCTTTCTCGACGGTGCGGCCCAGGGCGAGCCCTTCATGGATGCGTCGAAGGGCATCTACAACCTCGACCACCACGAGGGATGCGTTCGCTCCTTCACACTTTCGACCTGTGAACAGGCGATGATCCTCATCCTCAAGGGCCTCGATCTCGATGACGAACGCTGGGAGGTGTGGGCCAACGAGCCCGATTTCGACACCGTACTGGCGATCTGGCTCCTGCTCAACCACCGGCGGATCGGCGGTGAGGACCCCGCCCTGAGGCGTCGGCTGATGCCGATCGTCCGGCTGCAGGGGGTGATCGACGCTCATGGTTTCGAGCTCGACGAGCTGACCGCCTTCCCACCCCACCTTCAGAAAGCGACGCTCGACACCATCAACGAGCTGCGCAGCGATGAGCTCGCCCTCAAGGCCCAGGGGGTGTGGGGAACAACCGATCTGCTCGAATTCACACACTCTGCCCTGCAGCAGATCGACGATCTGGTCTATACGCCCGGTGATTTCGAGGGCCTGCGGGAGGTCGAGGAGCTGGCGCGGGTCCGCATCTCGCCCCACCGCCTTGCGGTGGCCTGCCACTCGGAGGCAGGTATTTACGAAGTGGAGGAACAGCTCAAAGAAGTCCACGGCGATCGACTGGGGCTGTTGATCCTGCAGAAGGACGATCGGACGTACACCCTGCGACAGGTCGACCCGTTTCTACCCACCAACCTCGACGACGTCTACGACCGGCTCAACCTCCTCGACGGCGCGGTGTCGGGAAGTCAGCGTTGGGGTGGGTCGGGCGATATCGGCGGCTCGCCGCGCGGGGTGGGCACCGATCTCCGTATCGATGAGATCGTGGATATCTGCCGCTGGGTGTTTCAGCCGCCGACCGGAGGACGCCGGCTGGCGACGGTCGGCGCCGGGCTGCTGGTCACCGTTCTTGCCCTGGGCGCAGTTGTGCTGGCGGGTGGGGCCGGTCTCCTCTCGCCTCCTGGCCTGTTGCTCTCGACCGGTCCTGAGGGGTTTCGAGCTGCGTCGCTGGCATTGTTGGGGCTGGGCCTCATGCTGGTGATGCTCGGCAGATCCAGATTCCCGGGGTATTTCGGGTTGCGACGACCACGAAGAGCGAGCTTTCTCCTCCTTTTGCCATTGACGGTGGGCGCGGCCGCGTGTGGTGGTGGTTGGGTCCAGGGACCGGGGCTCGAGCTGGCGGGTATTTCAGGAGTCGCTCCGTGGTGGATGACCGTCGCCGTCATTGCCGGAGCTGCGGGCATTGAGCTGCTGTTGCGTGGAGCACTTCATGGGCTCCTGATGACCGCGTATCCAGTCCACCTGAATGGCAGGCCGAGCATTTCGACGCCCAATCTGGTGTCGGCGTCGGTGTACGCGGCGGCGGTGGGTCTGTGCTTCCTACCGACCCCGTGGCTCTCGGTCGCCGGCAGCGCAGCCGGCGTCTGGGCTGTGTGGATGGCCGCGGCGTTGCTCATGGGGCTGGTCCTGGGTGTGGTGCGCGAACGCTGGCGAAGTGTGTGGGCTTCGGTGACACTACAGGCTCTCACCGCAGCGTTTATCTGGTTCGTCTTCGCCTGACTGACGATCTTCACCGGATTGGCAGCCGGGACGGCTGCCCCACAACGGACGGCTGATCGGAAAAGGTTTGTGGGGCACGCGTCTCGCGTGCCATCTGAGAGGGTCAGGCGTAGCGTTCGAGAAACAGCTGGAGCAGGCGGTCAGCATCGATCGAGGGCCGCAAGCGCCACAGGATCTTGCGGTGTGCGTCCTCATCGGGCACGTAGTCTTTGAGAAAGACCAGGATTCGTTCGCGCAGCCTCTCCTCGTCCATCTCGCTGTGGAACTGAGTGCCGTAGACGGGTTTCCCGGCGAGGCGTATCGCCTGTGCCGGACAGAGTTCCGAACGGGCGAGGTCGAGCCACCCCGGGCCGAGCTCGCTGACCCGGTCGTTGTGGCCGAGCTGGACGTGAAAACGGCTGGGGAACTCTTCAAAGAGCGGGTCGGCGCGCCCTTCCGTCGTGAGTTCGATGGGAAAGGTCCCGATCTCGGCCCTCTCCTTGTCCTCGATCACCGTGCCGCCGCCGAGATCCGCCAGGAACTGGTGGCCCCAGCACGCGCCGAAGACCGGCCGGTCGTCATCGATGAGTTGTTCGACGACCTCGCGTAAGGGTGCTGTGAAGGGGTGTTCCTTGGTGACGGAAAAAGCGCCGGCGCCGCCGATAATCACGGCGTGGGCTTTTTCAACATCCCGCCATCTCAGTTCGGGTTCCTCAACGAGATTGTGGAAGTGGAACTGGCTCCGGGCCACGCGGCAGCGTTCGATAAAACAGCTCTGCTCCTGTTTGAGCGAAATGATCTCGCTGCGGACCTGCAGGAGCACCAGTCGAAGGTCGGTTCGAAGGGTCGGCATCTCTCTCCTTTGTATTGCGTTCGCTTATCGAAGGGAGATTGTATCTTAGCCTCAATGCTGTTCGATAAAGTCGGCATGTGCAGGCGGGATCCGGCTTCGCCTTCAGCTTCGCCGTGACAAGCTCGTAGAAAATTGCCTGTGCGGGCGTAGCCAAAAGTGGCGAAGCCCCATGGTGCGGCCGTCTCGGCTGCACGTGTGCCCAAACTGAATCGAATCGAGCCTGGATCACGCGCGACGGTTTAGGGCCGGCAAAGGGGGAGGAGCTGGTCCTTGCGGTGGAGTGCGGCTGCTTCCGTATAGCCCCCCACGAAGTCGTCGCCGACGAAGATCATAGGCACCGTGGGCCAATTCCCGGCGCGGCCGGAGACCTGGCGGCGAAGCTCGGGGTCGCGATCGACCGGGATCTCTTCGAACTCGATGCCGAGGCTCTTGAAGAGTCGTCTGGCGGCAAAACAGAATCCACACCACTTCTTGGTGTAGATGCGAACGGTGGGAGAGGTCGGACCGTCTGTCATCCGCGCCACCCGTCCTTCCAGCCGCGGACCACGGCAAAGACCTCGGCGACAGACGACAACCGTCGTCCCGCTCGAGTCTCGGCTGCGGAGACGATATCGGGTTGGTCGCACCGTAGAAACGGATTGGTGGCGAGCTCGACAGCGAGCGTCGACGGCACGGTGGGTTGATTGATGGCGCGAGCCCGCGTGGCGTCGGCAAGACGCTGCTGGAGAGCCTGGTTCCCCGGTTCCACCTCGAGCGCAAAGCGCAGATTGGCGAGGGTGTATTCGTGGGCGCAGAAGATGAGCGTCTCCGGAGGCAGCTCGGCCAGCAGGGCCAAAGAATGGTGCATCTGCTCCATGGTGCCCTCGAAGACCCGGCCGCAGCCCCCGGCGAACATGGTGTCGCCGACGAGCGCGAAACCGGGTGTTCCGTAGGCCACGTGACCGGCGGTATGGCCCGGCACATCGACGACCCCGATGGAAAGATCGAGTTCCGGCACCGAGATGACGTCACCGCCGCGAACCGGCCGGTCGACGCCGTCTATCCTCTCGTTTGCCGGACCGAAGACCGGAACCGGGTGGCGTACGAGCAGCTCTTCCACGCCACCGACGTGGTCGCCATGATGGTGGGTGAGGAGCATTGCGACGAGCTTCAGGTCCCTCGCTTCGATTTCTGCGAGGACGGGGCCGGCTTCGCCGGGGTCGACCACGGCGACGTCCGGACCCGCGGCGGACCCGATCATCCAGATGTAGTTGTCGGAGAACGCGGGTATCGGTGTGAACTGGACCATCGGTCCATGCTGCCAGTCATCCGGCCGGTCGTCAAACAGGGTGTTATGGGAAGACGGCGTGCGAGACGGCTGTTTGCCATGGCAGAATGGCGCCATGAAGACTCGATACCTGCTCGTCGCCGATAGCCTGGAAGATCTCAACCCCGAGTTCGATCTGGGGGTCTGTGTGAGTACCGAGCTTCTGAGCAGGGGCATTGCCGTTGACTACATGGATCTGCCTGCGGCAAACGCCGACCAACCGACGGCAACATACCTTGCCCACCTGCCGGTGCGCGAGATTCTCTCCTCGGATGCGGCCAGAACCCCTTTCTGGGAGCTCGGCCCCGCTCGAGCGGCGGACGTCGGCGAGTTCCAGGTCATCCTGCAGCGCAAGGACCCGCCGGTGGACGATCTGTTTGTGGCGCACGCAAAGCACTTTGAAAAGGCACCATCGGAAATCGTCCAGATCAACCATGGACCGGCCACCTACGAGTTGTCCGAACACACGGCCGCACTTCGCTACCCCGAGTTTGCCGCTCCGACCGCGGTGTGCAGCAGTCTCGAGGATGTCGTGGAAGCGGTCCGGGGGCATTCAGGTGAGGTCGTGCTCAAGCCGGAAAACACCTATTGCGGCATCGGCGTGACCTTTGTCCGGCCCGATGTGGCGGAGAGCGAGCTCGCGACGTACTGGGAAACCTGGCAACCACACGTCATCGTCCAGCCCTATCTCGAGGCGATCGAGACCTCCGGCGACCTGCGAATTCTGACCATCAACGACCGAGTGCTCGGTTCGGTCTTGCGGGTGCCGGCACAGGGATCGCGGCTCGCCAACCTCCACCAGGGGGCGACCTCTGAGCGGCTCGATCCAACACCGCGTCAGTTGGAGGCGTGCCGGGTGGCGGCCGAGGACCTCAATCCCCTCGGTCTCTACCTCCTCGGGCTCGACTTTATTGGTGAGGATCTCACCGAGGTCAACTTCACTTCGCCCACGACGATCGTGCAGATCAACCGCGTCAACGGCATCCACGCCGAAAAGGAGTTGGTGGACGAACTCGAGGTGATGTGGCGGGCAAAAGGTTGAACGCGCGAATTGTAGCGTTCCAACGCCTTAGTGCAAGTGGTTGGTCAAGTACTCGTTCAGCCGGCCACCGTCCTGACCCATAAAGGTCTGAAAGCGAGCACCGACGCCCTCCATGCGTTCGAGGGAGACGTTGGTCGTACGGGCGATGGTGGCGGTGCCGCGAATCGGATCGCTCTGGCCGGGGATGTTGATCTCGAAGTCGATCGTGGTGCCGGGAGGGTAATGGCCGAACCCGCGCAGCAGCATCCCGGTCTCGGAGATGTTTTCGGTCTGGCAGAAGGTCCTGAGCGGCCTTTGTTCGAGCTGCAGAACGACACGGGTAGGTGCGCGCAGGGCGAGCCGCGGCGCTACTGTCGCCAGCTCGGTGATGCTGGCTGCGAGAAGCTCTTCGGCGTTGTCGGTCGGGATCGCGCGATTGATGCCGACTCCGACGAAGGCCTGAGCGGCATCGATATGTTGAGGGTCGGCGAGGAGGATCACACCGCTCGATTTGCAGGCGGATCCCGAGGCGCGGACACACTCGACAAATCGTCGCAGCGGTGTGATGGGCCCGGGAAAGCCGATGATGATGACATCGAACTTCGTACTCTGAACGAGATCGAGAGTGTTGTCATCCCACGGTGCATGGTGAAGGTCAATTTCGTCCGACGCGAGCGCATCTGCGGCACGCGCGAACGTTTCTTCGTCCATCCTCGTGAGCACGATGTTTTTGGTCATGTATCTTCCGCCCGAATCTCATTATAAACAAACAATGGAGAATCTGTACATTTAAATAATGGTTAGCATTTGAACAGAGCCCCGAAGGAGGTGAGCGGGGCGTTTGGAGAATGGCCGCCGTTGAGGCACACTGGCGCCGATGGTGAAGAACGAGGCCCTGGGGCCGGACCAAGATCGGCGTGGTTTGCGGTCAGATGTTGCGCTCGCGCCGCTGACCAGCCTCGAACTCGGTGGTGCGGCGCGCTACCTGGCGGAGATCGATGACGTCCGTGATGCAATCGAGGCCATCCGGTGGGCCAGGGGACGCCGTGAGCCGATCACGGTGCTCGGTGGCGGCAGCAACGTGGTGGTCGCCGATGACGGATTTCGAGGGCTCGTGCTTCGGGCGGCGATGCACGGCATCGACTCTCGCCGCGACCACGATTCGGTGCTGGTAACCGCCGGTGCCGGCGAAAACTGGGACGATCTTGTGGCAGACACCGTCGATCGAGATCTCGCCGGGATCGAGTGTCTGTCGGGCATTCCCGGGCAGGTGGGCGCGACGCCGATCCAGAACGTGGGCGCGTATGGCCAGGAGGTCGCGGACGTCGTCGAAGGCGTGCGGGTGCTCGATCTCGAGACACTCGAGGAACATACGCTTTCGGCCGAAGATTGCGATTTCGACTATCGCAACTCGGTGTTCCGTGCACGTCCCGGGCGCTTCCTGGTGCTTGCCGTCACCTTCCGCCTCCGTCCCGGAGGCGAACCGGCCCTGAGGTACAAGGAGCTCGAGCGCGCAATGTCCATTCGATATTCGTCGCCGACTGTTGCCGACGTGCGCGAGGTCGTGCTCGAACTGAGATGGTCCAAATCCATGGTTCTCGATCTGAGCGATCCCAACCGGCGCAGCGCGGGGTCGTTTTTTGTCAACCCGGTGATCGGGATCGAGGGTCTCTCAGCGGTGAGTCAATGCGGCAGGGCAACCGGGGTGCTGCAGGGCGATGAACAGGTGCCGTCGTTTGATATCGGTGGGGGACATTTCAAGATGTCCGCCGGGTGGCTGATCGAAAAGGCCGGTTTTCACAAAGGCATTCGGAGAGGTCTCGTCGGCATCTCCTCGGCCCACGCCCTCGCCCTCGTCAACCACGGAGGCGGCACGGCGGCCGACCTGGTGGCGCTGGCCAGGGAGATTCGCGACGGCGTACAGCGGGTGTTCGGGATCGAGCTGCGCCCGGAGCCGGTATTCGTGGGTTTCGAGACCGACAATCCGCTCGACGGCTAGGCAGGGGAGCCGGGGAGCAGAGGAACACTGAGGCAGTGAGGCCCGTGCGGAATCGAGACGCGTACGGCGGAGGTGCCATCCTTTGCATTGTTTGACGCCTCGCCGCGACCGTCGTGACGACGCCCCGGGGCAACAAAGCAAAGGGGGGCTCCTCACGGGAAGTGCGTGCTGGAATTGGGGGCCCGCGCAAGTTGATCTGGGCGATCTGCGGGGTTCCGGGTGCGGCGGTG
>JASJGQ010000390.1:0-3155 GCA_033791425.1 Acidobacteriota bacterium | reverse complement strand
AGGGGGCGGGCGTCAGGGTCAATGGATAGCTCGATTCGGGGAGAACGGTTGACGGGCGGCCGACAACGAAATCCCCCAGACGCAATGCCGGTGCTGCAAACTTTTGCCCTGCAACTGCCGCGGCACGGCCCTCGATTTTCTCCTGCAGTTCGATGCCGGCGAGCGCGCCCTCCCCACCGAATTCCTCGGGTTCGAGGGTGATGACAAAACCCGAGTTGGCAAAGCGGCCGCGCCGCCCGAGAGGCGAGGCGCCGTTGACGCAGATGAAGCCCGCCTTCTCGGTGGCAGGGAGGATCTCGCCGCCGGGGCACATGCAGAAGCTGAAGACATCGCCACCGGGAATTCTCGCCACCAGCCGGTAGTCGGCGGCCGGCAGTCGAGGGTTGGTGCAGAAATAGGGCCCGTACTGCATGTGGTTGATCACGGATTGGGGGTGCTCGATCCTGGCGCCGACTTGGAAGGGCTTTTGCTCCATCGCGACACCGAGATCGTGGAGGGTTCGGATGGAGTCGCGGGCCGAATGGCCAAGACCGAGAAAGACCTGTTCGGCCTCGATCGTGCCACCGGGCTCGAGGTCAACCCCACAGATCCTCCCGCCATCGATGCGCAAGCCGGTCATTTTGGTGGAGAAGTGGAAGACCGCGCCGCGGTCGCGGAGGGAGTTTCTCAGACGGCGGATGACCGAGGGCAGGAGGTTCGAACCGATATGGGGCTTGGCGTCGTAGAGGATCTCCTGCGGGGCGCCGTGGTCGGCCAAGATCTCCAGGACCTCGTGAACCCTGGGATCTTTGACACGGGTGTAGAGCTTGCCGTCGGAGTAGGTGCCGGCGCCGCCCTCGCCGAACAGGAGATTGCTTTCCGGGTTGAACGAATCGCCCTTGAGAAACCGGTTCCACTGGCGGGTGCGTTCGGTGACCTCGAGACCGCGTTCGATGATGACGGGCTCGAGTCCCGCCTGGACCAGTCTATAAGCCGCAAACAGCCCCGCTGGACCGGAGCCGACGACCACCGGCGGTTTGGAACTGTTTGACCCCAGGTGAGCGATCTCGACCACGGCAGGGGGGCGATAGGGCTCGACCCGCGGCGATTCCTCGATCAGCAGAGACTGCTCCATTGCGGAGGGAAGATCGAGGGCCAGGCTGAATAGGAAGCGTGGAGGCCTCGAACGGCGGGCGTCGAGGGATCTCTTGACGATCGACCGGACCTGAACCTGCTGCGGCTCGATCCCGAGGTGCTCGGCTGCCGCGGTGCCGAGGTCGCTGTCGTCCTGTTTGAGGGAGAGCGGCAGATTGCGGAGCAGAACAGTCATGGTCTTTGCCGTGTGGTGATGGTCAGCTCCGGGTCAAAGGCCGGTAGGTCACCCGGTGAGGGCGGTCCCCGGCGTCGCCGAGCCGGCTGTGGCGGTCGGCCACATAGTCGGAGTAGGGCCCTGGAAACCACTCGACGTGCGAGTCGCCCTCGAATGCCAGGATGTGGGTCGCCACGCGATCGAGAAACCAACGATCGTGCGAGATCACCATCACGGTGCCGGCAAAGGCCAGGATGGCCTCTTCGAGCGCCCGTAGGGTGTTGACATCGAGGTCGTTCGAGGGCTCGTCGAGGAGCATGACGTTGGCGCCCTCCTTGAGCATTCGGGCGAGGTGAACCCGGTTGCGTTCGCCTCCGGAAAGGAGCTTGACCGGCTTCTGCTGATCGGAGCCGGCGAAGTTGAATCGCCCCACGTAGGCCCGGGAGTTGACCTCGGCGCGGCCCAGCCAGATCGATTCCGAGCCCTCGGAGATCACCTCCCACACCGATTTCTCGGGGTCGAGGGTCGAGCGGCTCTGGTCCACATACCCCAGTTGCACCGTCTCTCCCAGCCGGAGGCTGCCGGAATCAGGTTTCTGGGCGCCGGTGATGATCTCGAACAAGGTGGTCTTGCCGGCTCCGTTGCCGCCGATGACACCGACGATCGCACCCGGCGGGATCGAAAACGAAAGGTCGTCAAAGAGGAGGCGGTCGCCGAACGCTTTGCTGATTTTTTCGGCCTCGATGACCACGTCGCCGAGCCTTGGCCCCGGCGGGATCCAGATTTCGAGATCGCGGACCATCTGTTCGGGTTCCTGGGAGAGGAGATCCTGAAAGGCGCTGATGCGAGCCTTGCCCTTGGCGTGACGGGCGCGCGGCGCCATTCGGATCCACTCGAGCTCGCGCTCGAGGGTCTTCTGTCGCCGGCCTTCGCTGCGCTCTTCCTGGCGAAGCCGCTCCTCCTTCTGCTCGAGCCACGACGAGTAGTTCCCACGCCAGGGAATGCCATGGCCGCGGTCGAGTTCGAGGATCCAACCGGCGACATTGTCGAGGAAATAGCGGTCGTGGGTGACGGCGATGACGGTGCCGGGATATTCCTTGAGGTGGCGTTCGAGCCACCCCACCGTGAGATCGTCGAGGTGGTTGGTGGGCTCATCGAGAAGGAGGATGTCGGGCTGTTGGATGAGCAACCGGCACAGGGCGACCCGTCGCCGTTCTCCACCCGAAAGGGTGTCCACCACAGCGTCGGCCGGGGGACAGCGGAGGGCGTCCATGGCGAGTTCGAGGCGAGAATCCAGCTCCCAGGCGCCCATCGCCTCGATCTTGTCCTGGACCTCGGCTTGCCGGTCAAGGACCTTCTGCATCTCATCGTCGTCCATGGGTTCGGAAAACTTGTCGGCAAGGGCGTCGAATTCGGCGAGCAGGCCTTTGGCCACCGAGGCGCCCTCCTCGACCACCGCGAGCACGGTCTTGCCCTCTTCGAGCGCCGGTTCCTGCTCGAGCATACCCACCGTGTATCCGGGTGCCCGGACCACTTCGCCGTTCGACGACTCTTCGGTCCAGGCCATGATCCGCAGGAGCGTGCTCTTGCCGGCCCCGTTGAGACCGAGGACGCCGATCTTGGCGCCGTAAAAGAAACCCAGCGAAATGTCGCGCAACACTGTCTTCTGGCCGTGGGTCTTCGAGACCCCGACCATGGAAAAGATCACTTTTTGATCGTCAGCTGTCATTGTTCCCCCGAGTGGGCAGGGTGGCGTGAGTGGAGCCACAAGTCAAGTCAGCCAGCTACTGCTAGCTGCGAATTAGGAATTAGGAATCAGAAATCAGAAATTAGGAATTAGGAATTAGGAATGTCGCACACCGGGCAG
>JASJGQ010000389.1:0-4937 GCA_033791425.1 Acidobacteriota bacterium | reverse complement strand
CGGGTCGGTGGTCGCGTGATCCGGCGGCGGGACGAGATCGGCCAATTGGCACGCGAATTCGACACCATGGCGGAACAACTCGAGAGACTCGTCGGTTCGCAGCGACGGCTCTTGAGTGATGTCTCCCACGAACTGAGGTCGCCGCTCGCCCGTCTGCGCGTGGCCTTGGAACTGGCGCGCGATCGGGGTGGGATGGCCGCGGACGAATATTTTGATCGCATGGAGCGCGAGTCGGCCCGGATCGACGATCTCATCGGACAGCTGCTTCTGTTGGAGCGGTTGGCTGCGGGGAAGCCTGACGGGGAGAAAACGACCTTCGCCCTTGCGGATCTCGTCGGCGAGGTCGTGGACGACGCCTCGTTCGAGGCGTCGGTCAGCGGAATCGAGGTGGCCGTCGAGACCGGCGTCGACGTCGCGGTCGAGGGCTACCCGAATCTCGTCAGGTCTGCCGTCGACAACGTTCTCAGAAACGCGATTCGGCACACACCGGCCTCGACCACCGTCGATGTTGATCTTGGGGTGGACGCCGACTGGGTGAAGATCACCGTGAGAGATCGCGGGCCCGGGGTCCCTGAGGAACACCTGGGGTCGCTCTTCGCGCCCTTCACCCGGGTTGCGGAGGCACGCGAGCGAACCACGGGCGGTGCGGGCCTCGGGCTTGCCATTGCCCGCCGCGCGGTCGAATTGCACGACGGTACGGTTTCAGCCCGAAACCACCCAGACGGGGGCCTCGAGGTCGAGTTGCGGCTGCCGCGAGTGGTTGGTCACGAGCCGTCATGAAACCGCAGGACCGTTTGGGCATTGGTGTTCTCGTCGGTTGTGTCCTGGCGGCCGCGGCCCTGCGGGTCTATCAACTCGACTTCCAGAGTCTCTGGATCGACGAGCTCTTTTCGGTCGTCTTCAGCGGGCCCGACCAGTCGATCTCGGAGATCGTTGCGGCCTGGGCCAATGACGTTCATCCGTTGGGATACCCGCTGCTGTTGCACGCCTGGCTCGGAGTCTTCGGCGACACCCCCGCCGCGGCGCGTTGGCTGTCGGTGGTCTTCGGGGTCCTCGGGGTCGCCGCCATGTACGTGGTCGGCCGGCGTTGTTTCGACGCCCGAACCGGCGTCATCGCTTCGGTCCTGACCGCCGTCAACGCATTTCACATCGCCTATTCGCAGGAGGCTCGTGCCTACTCCCTGGTCTTTCTTCTCGCTGCGTTGTCGTACACATCCTTCGTCACGGTGCTCGCGTGGCCGGGATGGCGAACCGCAGTTGTATTTGCGCTGGCAACGGCCGCATCGATCCACGTTCACTACTACGGGCTCGTCGTGCTCTTCGGCCAGTTGGTAGCGGCGCTGTCAATTGTGGCCTTCAAGAGGTGGCGTTGGGGGAGGGTGTGGCCGCTGTTGGCCGGCGCGGCTGCGGCGGGATTGACCCTCGTGCCGTGGATCGGACCCCTGGCCAGGGTCGCCAAGATCCGCGACGCCTGGCCGGCGCGGCCGGAGCCGCTGTTTTTCGTGGAGTATTTCGACGGGTACTTCGGTGGTGAACCCCTGCTCAGCATCGCATCCGCCACCCTGCTGGCGGCGCTGCCCTTCTTGCTGGGCGCCCGTCCCGAAGGCGACGGAGGCTCGCGCCGTCTTCCCCAAAGGACCACTGCATGCCTTTTCGCAGCTGCCGTGGTGATCTCGCTGGCCGCCGCCTACGCGCGATCGGTTCTGGTGGTGCCCATGTTGGTGCCCAAGGTGACGATCGCCTTTCTCCCCGTTGTCTTGCTGCTGATCGCCCTCGCGATTTCGAGGATCAGACCGGAGTGGCTCGGAAGTGTCGTCGCAGCGGGGTTGGCGCTCGCGTCGCTGGCCGCCCTGTTCACCGGCGACTACTATTTCGCTCCGCACAAGGAGCAGTGGCGGGAAGCCGTCCGCTCTATGGTGTCCGATCCCGCATTCCACCCCGAGACCGATGTGTGTCTCGGAGTCTCGGCGCCGGGTTTCCAGTATTACGTCGATCAATACGGGACGTCGGTGAGGGTCGAGGAAGCGAATGCTGAGATGCTCGCCGAGATCGTCGCGGATCGACCTGAACCGCCGTCGGTTTGGGTTCTCGTGGCCCGCGACGAGGACTCGGTGCGCGGGCTCCGCAGGACGCTTCGAGGCGGTTGGGCCCGCACGGATCGCAAGGTCTTCCTGGAAACATCGGTGGAACGGTGGGAACCCGTGCAAAAAGATGAACGGGATGCGGACCTCATCGAGGGCACGGAACGGTGACACGGGGTGTGCGTTTCTCTGGCGGAGAGGTGTTCGAGTCGAAGTGGCTCATCGTTCCGGTCGCCGCACTCGCGCTCCTCTTGCTGTCGATCGGAGTGACACGGGACTACAGGCTCAAACACGAAGACAACAATGCCATGCATGCCACGTTTGCCCACAATCACCTCGAGGCCGGCATGGCTGCCACGCGGTTGCATGACGCCCTGATCAACACGAAGAACGGGCGCCTTGCGTTTTACGCTCACCACCCGCCGGGCTGCGGGCTCGTGTTGGCTGGGGTGTTCGCGATCACCGGCGATGATCGGCCGATGATTGTTCGCGGCGTCGCGATTGCGGCGACTCTGCTCACGTTGGTCGCGTTGTGGTGGTTGGTGCGACGCGAGGAAGGGGCCGCCGCGGGGCTGGTCGCTGCGACGGCCATCGCGGTCCTTCCGCAGGCGGCGTTCTATGGCCGGATGGTCAACCACGAGGTGCTGGCGCTGCCCGCCATCATCGTCATGGTCGATCGATACTTTGCCACCGCTTGTGGCGGCGGGTGGCGTACCGCGACAGGGTTGGCGGTGGCGGCGACCGTCGGCGCCCTGTTGGCCTGGGTGACCTTTTTTGCGCTGGCCGCGTGTGGGGTCCACGCGGTCCTGTCGATCCGGCGGCCGCGGCTCTATCCCGCCGCCGGTCGAGCCCTGGTGTTGCTGACCTTTCTCGGGACCTCTCTTTTCGCCGTGGATGTGGCCCACATCGCCCTGGTGCGCGGTGGCGACCTCTCCGATCTGGGGGGGATTTTTTCGCGCAGATTGGGTTCGGGTCTGAACTACGGTGCAATTGAATGGACGCGGAAGATGTTTGGTTTTTCGCGCCGCCTGGCCAGTCTGTCAGGGACCGTGGCGCTGGTATGGCTGGCTGTCCGGGTCGTTCGCGGATTGATGCGGAAGGTCCAGTTGCGTCCCATCGAGGAAATCTATTCGGTCTTTCTGACCGCAGGAGTGGGCTATGTGGTGATGTTCAACTGGGGCGCGTGGCAGCACCACTACTGGCAGTTTCCTTTGTTGCCTGCCGTGGCCATCGCGCTCGCGTTGGCGGTGACGGCCCTTGGTCGAGGCGCGATCACGGGTCCGCGTCGAACGGCCTCGCGGGTCGTGCTGGCCCTGGTCGTCATCGAGGTTGTCGCAACCTCTGCGGTTGGACTTTACGCACGGCATACGACGCCCGAGGACCGTGTGATCGAAGCGGTCGAGACCTTCCGATCTCGGCGCCTCTGAGCCGGGAACTTCTCAGTCTCGATCTTCAGACGGGGGTTTGCTGGAAATTCCGAATTCCGAATTCAGACGACGATATTCACCAACCGACCTGGAACCACGATGACCTTCTTCGGCTCCTTGCCGTCGATGTACTTCTGGGCGTTTTCAGAAGCCAGCGCCAGCCGCTGGATCTCGTCGTTCTCGGTGCCGTGCTCGACCTGGAGCTCGTCGCGTTTCTTGCCGTTGATCTGAACGATGATGGTGACCATCTCGTCCTTTGCAAGCTCCGCGTCCCACTCGGGCCATTCGGCGTGGGCGATCAGTTCGGAGTGTCCGAGGCGGTGCCACAGCTCCTCGCACAGGTGCGGGGCATAGGGTGAGAGGAGACGCAGGAAGGTGGTCACGATCTCCGTCGGGAGGGCGGCCGAGCTGGTGGCGTCGTTGACAAAGATCATCATCTGCGCAATCGCGGTGTTCATCTGCAGCGTCTCGGTGTCTGTCGTGACCTTTTTGATGGTCTTGTGCAGCGTCCGCTGCAGCTCGGGTTCCGAGGCCGGGGGGGCGTCGGTGAGGCGTGGGATCAGCTCACCGGACTTTTCGTTCACCACGAGGCGCCAGACCCGCTGCAAAAAGCGATTGACGCCCTCCACATCCTTCATCTGCCAGGGTTTTTGAACTTCGAGTGGGCCCATAAAGAGCTCGTACAGACGCATGGCGTCGGCACCATATTCTCTGATGACATCATCGGGGTTGACCACGTTGAGCTTCGATTTCGACATCTTCTCGATCTGCGCCTCGAGGGCTGTGTCCGAGCCCCTGACGACGTAGGAGCCGTCACGCTCTTCCGCGTCCGAGGGGTGGTAGTACTTGCCGCCCGAGTCGCGGTAGGAGTAAGCGAGAATCATGCCCTGGTTGAAGAGCTTCTGGAATGGCTCCTTGGTGTGGACATAGCCGCAGTCGTACAACACTTTGTGCCAGAACCTGGCGTACAGCAGGTGGAGGACGGCGTGCTCGACCCCGCCGACGTAGAGATCCACCGGCATCCAGTAGTCCTCGGTTTCCTTCGACCAGGCCTCCTGGTCGTTGTGGGGGTCGAGGTAGCGGAGGTAGTACCAGCACGAACCGGCCCACTGCGGCATGGTATTGGTCTCGCGGGTTCCCGTTTGGCCGTCGGGCAGCTCGACCCGCAGCCAGTCGTCGCAGGCTCGTGCCAGAGGCGGGCGCCCGTCGTCGGTGGGTTTGAACTCGTCGATGACCGGCAATTCAACCGGAAGCCAGTCCTCGGGCAACGGCACGACTTCACCGTCGTCGGTGTGGACGATGGGAACTGGTTCGCCCCAATAGCGCTGGCGGGAAAAGAGCCAGTCGCGGAGCCGGTACTGGACCCGGCCCTCACCGAGCCCCCGCTCCTCGAGCCATGCGGTAATTGTGGCGATCGCTTCGGGAACCC
>JASJGQ010000388.1:0-8673 GCA_033791425.1 Acidobacteriota bacterium | reverse complement strand
GTCCTTTTGTTTCTGTCACCGATGTTGTATTTCCTCCCGCAGGCCGTGCTTGCCGCGATCATCATGATGGCGGTCATCGGTCTGCTCAACGTCAGCGGTTTCGTCCACGCGTGGCGGACCAACCCATTTGATGGACTGGTTTCGGTCATTACCTTCGTTGGGACGCTCGCCTTCGCCCCGCACCTCGAGTGGGGCATCTTCATGGGTGTGGTGCTGTCGCTCGGCGGCTATCTCTTCCGGTCGATGCGGCCTCACGTCGCGCGTCTCGTGCCGGCAGCGGACGGTACGATGCATGATGCCGGACGCCACGATCTTCAAAGCTGCCGCCACGTCGCGGTTGTCGGTTTCGACGGCCCCCTCAATTTCGCCAGCACGTCCTATCTCGAGGACGAGATTCTGCGTCAGGTGGCGGACCATCCCGAACTCCGCTATCTGCTGCTCTCGGGCCAGGGCATTACCGAGATCGACGCCACCGGCGAGGAGACCCTTCGCCACCTCGTGGATCGTCTGCGAGCAACCCGCATCCAGGTTGCCATTACCGACCTGTCCGATAACGTCCTCGATGTCCTGAAACGCTCACATCTCTATAATCGGATCGGCGAAGAAAACATCTTCGCCACCGACGCTCGCGCCATCGCCGCAATCTATGTGCCGGCTCATCGCGACTCCGACGAGACCGACTGTCCGTTCCTCGGCATCGTCCCCCGCCTCACCGAACTGTCCCTCCATCCGGACGGCTCGCTCCACGACGCCGATCGTTACCGTCTGCCGATCTGTCGTCACGTGGCGGTACTTCGGATCGAAAGCTCGATCAACCGGGCCAACGTCCGCTATGTTGAAGAGTGGATTTTTGAACGCACCGCGAATCGACCCGAAATCCGGCACCTGGTGGTGGTCGCACACGGCGTCACCTCGATCGATGCCGAAGGCGCCCAACGTCTGTGTCTTCTCGTGGACGAATTGAGAAAGCACGATCTTCGAGTTTCCTTCTGCGGCGTTCCGGATGAGGTGGTGGACGTCGTGAATCATATCGGCCGTCACGACGTGATGGACGCCTCTCATGTCTTCCCGACGGGTTCGGTAGCGGTCGCGTCAATCTGGGCGCAGGCCCACGTGGACTCCGATGAACGTGCGTGTCCGCTCCACCCGCTCGCACCTCAGTTGACTGAACTCGGTGTCCACCCGAAAGGCGGTCTCCGCGATGCCCGCCGCTCCGGCCTTCGTCTCTGCCCGACTGTTGCAGTCCTCCGTCTTGACAGCCCTTCGGGCTTTACCGGCCACGGTGCTATAACCAGCGAGTTCGACCGCTGGCGGGAAAAACGGCCTCGGATCTCAACGGTCATTTTCGTGTGCTCGGCGTTGACACGCCTGGAGCCCGCCCAGGCAGAGGATCTTCTGGAATTGGTGCGGCACGCTCGCCGGAGCGGATATCGGGTCACTTTGAGCAGGTTGCCGGACTCCCTCTTCGAGACACTGGCTCGCACCGGGCTCGGCGACGACATCGGTGTCGACGACATCTATCCATCGGTGACCGGAGCCCTGGCCGAAATGTGGGGCGAGACCCATCCCGCGGACGATGATGAGAACTGTCCACTTGAAATGATGCTGCCCCACGTCACCGAGCTCTCCCTCCACCCCGACGGCTCGATGCGCGACGCCAGGAGACACGCACTGGCTTTGTGCCGCTACATCTCGGTGGTCCGGTTCGACGGCCGACTTGATTATTCCACCCTCAAACACTTCATTCGCGGCATCGAGCGCGTCGTCGACAACCTCCCCGAGCTACGTAGCCTCATCATTGCCGGCCACACGCTCGAACGGATCGACGAAGACGCGGCCGTGGGCCTCGTGGAGTTCTTCGACCGGCTGCGAAACCGAGGTCTCCAGGTGTGCATCAGCGGGCTCCGCGACGAGGTGATCGACGTGCTCCGCCGCACCGGTGTCCACGAAGCCATCGGCGAGGAGTGCATCTTCCCGACCCAGGCCAGGGCCATCGAGTGTGCTTACGCCGAACTCCACCAGGACGTGGATGAGGCTCATTGCCCCCTCACGGAGGTCGTACCGATCTGACCTGTTCTACCAGCCCTTGGTGCGCATGATCTCGTCAATGCTCTCCTGGGCAACTTCCTGCTCGTGCGCCAGCCGAGCCGCGCGAGCCGCCCGGATCCGCTCGACAAGAGTATCCACGTCGGTCGGCTTTTCGAAGATATCCGTAGCTCCGAGCCGGGTCGCCTCGACGGCAGTCTGAACGGTGGCGCGGCCCGAGAGAATCATGACCTGCAACTCGGGCCGCAGTTCGCGCAATCGGCGCAACGTCTCGACGCCGTCCAGTCCCGGCATGGAAAGATCGAGAACAACCGCATCGAAGGTCTGTTCTTCGACCGCGCTCAGAGCCTCACGCCCGGATCGGGCGCAGACAACCTCGAGCCCTCGAATCTGCAATCGCTCGGCGAGCGCTTCGAGAAAACTCACCTCATCATCGACCAGAAGAACCCGATCCATAGCCATTCAAACCTCCGCCTTGCGCTCGTCTGCCTGTTCTGCGGCCACCGTCCGTCGCGAACCCAGGTCCAGGACGATATGGCATTCTCCTTCGGGGGTGGTTTCGATTCGCGGTGCGGCACCCAGGGCTGCGGAGCCGCTCATGAGCACCGCGGCATTCGACGGGTCGCCATCCGTCCCAGCCACCGGGTCGCCGCTGCCCACGATCACCCGAACACCGCTTGGTCCTTCTTCAGCCCACACGTCGATCCGGCGCACCGACGTCGCAGCCGCCAATGCAACCCGCATACATGCGTGGAGGGCGAGCAGCAAGTCAAATGAACTGCCTCGATGAGCCAATGAGGTCTCAGGCGGGCGAATGTCGATATCAACCTCTGCCAACCGCGCTGCCCGCGCCGCGAGGGTGCCGAAGAGTGCCAGCGCATCGCCTAAGTCAAAATCGACTTCGGTGTCGTCGATGCAGTGGGAAAGACGATGCAAGCTGCGGTTGATCGCCTCGCCGCGGTCAACCTGGGCCTTGATTCGCGCTGCGAGATCGGTGACCCGGGCGAGTCCCGCCGTACCGCTCTGCGCCGCTGCCGCGACGATATCCTGCTGCAGACCCGCGAGCTCGTTGATGATGTTGAAGATGTTGCTCAGCTCGTGCGACAAACCCGCGCCCATCGCCCCGAAAAACAGGACGCCCTCACGGTCGGATCCCCGAAGAGGGTCATCCCGCATTGGATTCCTGCGTTTCCATCGAGCTCGACGCCTGGCGAACGGTTGCCAACAGATCCTCGAGGTCGACCGGTTTCTGCAGGTAGGCCACCGCACCGAGACGGCGACCGATCTCGCTGTCCTCGGTGGAACCGTGCCCGGTCATCAGGATCACCTTGACATCGGGGTACCGCCGGCTGATGGTCCGCAGGACCTCGAGCCCACCGATCCCCGGCATCTTGACGTCGATCACGACTACATCGAAATGTTCTTCACGAAGACGTTCGAGGGCCTCGTCTCCCGAGGTGACGCCGGTCGCATCAATACCCCGCAGCTCGAGTCGCTCCACCAATGCTGAAATGAGCTCGTCTTCATCGTCGACAAACAACAGCTTCGCTTGACCCATGAATCTCACTCCTTGCGCGAAACCGGCAGCTCGACCGTGAAGCGGGTTCCCTCACCGAGCGTGCTCTCGACCCGAATCTCGCCCCCGAGTTTTTTGACGATGCCATAGGTGATGGAAAGACCAAGCCCGGTGCCGGAGCCGTCCTTGGTTGTGAAGAAGGGCTCGAAGATCCTCTCTTGTTGCTCCTTCGGGATGCCAACCCCGTCGTCGGCAATCGTGACCGCAACCCGTTCCAGGCCTTCGCGGACGATCTCGATTCCGATATTCCCTCCCTGTGCAACAGCCGCAACGGCGTTGTTGAGAATGTTAAGGAACACCTGTTGCAGCTGCCCGCGGTCACTCGTGATGGTCGGCACCTCGGAATCGATGTCGAAATGAATCTTGACCTCGCAATACTCCGCCTCCTTTTCGAGAAAACCAAGCACTTCCTTGAGGAGAGTCTCGAGGTCGATGGTTTCGGTTGTGACGTCCATGTGGCGGGCAAAGCCGAGCAATCGGTGGGTGACCTTCTTGCACCGTTGAACCGACTTCAGGATCGAGTCCACGGCTGCGACGAGACGCTCCCGATGTTTGACGTCGGGGTCGACCGTCACCAGATCGAGAACCAGACCCGCCTTTTCGTTGATGATCGCCAACGGGTTGTTGATCTCGTGCGCGACACCGGCGGCAAGTCGCCCGATGGAGGCCAGCTTGTTGCTGTACTCCACGTGGTGGTACAGCGCCGTCCGCCGTTCGTCCGCCTCTCGCATTCTTCGAATGAGCAGACCCGATCCCCAGAGGACCACTCCAAGAATCAGGGCGGTGCTTACGATCAGGAAACCGATGAGCTCGCTGCGCAAGGAAAACCAGCGCCCCATTGCCTCGCGTGCCGGTTTGATGTGGATCAGGATGAATGGTGAGCTCGCGATATAGGCCGAGGACATAAAGATCTTTTCGCCCTGGGAATCCACGATCTCGACATCCTCGACGCTTGGAGAGAAGTGTGGGACCGGCATCGGGAACGGCTGCAAGATCTCTCCGTAGCGGCGCGACGGCGACTGGAGGATCCCCTCCCGATTGATCAGAAACACATCGTCTGTGGGGTTCAATCCGGCGGTGAGGATCTGTTCGCTCAGCATGTCGGCGTCGATCGTCGCTCTCAGAATGTAAAAGCCCCCTTCATCGCGGTCGTGCCGGGTGGCGATGGCGAAGTGCGGGGAGTTGCGGAAGCCGAGAAACACGTCACTGGTGTAGGTGCCCAGTCGCGCCACCTCGTGAAACCAGTCCTGATCGATGTAATTTCGGCCGGCCAGTTCGTAGGGGCCCGAATAACAGAGTTGGTCGCCCCGGTCATCGATCACCCCGAGATCAACGAACGCTCCGACTTCCAGTGATCGGTTGAGGTTGGAGATCATGCGCATCAAGGTTTGTTCGTCGCAGAGATCGCTGAACGGGCGGTCGTGAACCAGAAACGTCAGGACCGATCGTCGCTCGGACAAAAAGAGCTCCAACGACCGTTTGGTGTTGAGCGTCAGCCGCGCCATCGGCTGCACTGCCTCCGCCTGGAGGGCCTCGCGGTACTGCATGTAGTTCATGAAGGTGGTGATGATCAAGGGCACAAGGGCGACCGTGGCGGTCGCAAGGACCACCGACCGCCGCAGAGCCCGGTAGGCGCCCTTGGGCACGCTGCCGTCGGCTTCGGCGGGTTCCGGGAGGCCGAATTGAGGCAAGAGACCTCGAAGAAAGGACATTCCGAAAACTCTCTCAGTCTCCGGCGTCCCCGGCCCGAAGCTGCTCGAGCCGCCGATACGCCGCCTTCATGGTCTCGGTGAGCTCTTCGATATCGACCGGTTTGCGGAGGTAGGCAAATGCGCCGATTTCCTTCGCCAAAACCTCCTCGGCATCAGTGCCGTGACCGGTGAGAATGATGACCTCGGTGCTCGGGTGCGTCCGTTTGACCCGGCGCAGAACCTCCATGCCGTCGATGCCCGGCATCTTGAGGTCGAGAACCATGACCTCGGGTTCGTCGTTCTCGACCATCGCCAGTGCCTGCTCGCCGTTGAACGCGACGACCGGCGTCATTCGCCGCGTCTGGAGGCGCTCGGAAAGGGCGAGAACAAACTCCTCTTCGTCATCCACGAGCATGACCTTGGAGGGGACTTCGATGTCGATGTCGAACGAGATCCCGGGCTCGCGGTAGTGCGGACCCGGTCGCGCGGCCGCAGTTCGGACGCCAGACACGGCGGTCGCGGTCTCGACGAGCTCGCGCTCGAGACGATCGAGAAACATGGTGTGCTGTCTGATCAGAATCGTGACGTCGCCGTCGCGGCAAGTCACGTCCACATCGTGGCCTTCATCGGCTAGGGCCACGTCGACGGAGGCTGCCAATCGGAAATCAGAGATGGCCTGCTCCACCGACGGCGTCACCGTCACTGCGGGGAGCAGAGCCTGCGTTGTGATCATCTCTACGGCCTCGTCCACGGTCGAGTCCTGCATTGCAATAAAGACGTCGTACAGCTCTTTTTCCCACGGCCCGCAGTCGAACAATTCATCTGTCCAGTCGGCCCGCAATTCGTCGTCCTTGCCGATCCGGCGCTGGGCCTCCCGTTTCGACACGCCCTCAGCCAATGCCTGCTGCAACCGGTAGTCCTGAGTGCCACCAACACAGATCTTGAGGACTTGAGTCAGCGCCGGCGAAACCAGGTGGAGCGTCCGACCCAGATATACCCGGGGCTCAGAGCCACCAATCGTCGCCGCAACCGCGGCCCTCAAGTGAGCGACAAGACGGGGGCTGTCTCGACGAACGCCATCGAAGAGTGATCGCGGGCCGTAGAGGAGCTTTTCGAATCGGCTCGCGGCTATATCTGATGTCTCCGCCGCAATCGCGAACAGCTGCTCGTCCGTGAGTTCTGTCGCGCAAAGGCTCTCCCGCACACCATCCGCGATCTCGCGCCCGTGGCAGAAGACTCCGGCGTCGATCGCTACGATTGCCATGCCGTCCGCTCCCTCCGATTCACCGGGCGCACTCTAATAAATCGTCGAACCGGTTCATTGGAACGCCCTTCGAACCCTCCATGAAACCTCCCAGAGTCTACCACCGAATTGCGACGGACATTGCGCGGAAGAGCAGGTTTTGAGCGCCTCGAAAGACCATAGGGGACCCCCTTCCGCACCCCTGTTGACCTGGACGCCCAGCAGGGCTCCGGCGCTCACCGTCCCCAGTAGTAGAGCAACAGGAAACCGAACAGACCGAGCACCGCCCAGAAGGCGATGGCGCCGGTGTCCCAGGTTCTGGCAAAGACCCCTGTCGGGCCGTGGAGACGGTAGACCAGCCGGTAGGCGCGGCCGAGGAGCACTCCGGCGACGATCGAAAAACCTTCATTGAAACGGCGAACGCTCGCGGCGATCCTCCGGATCAGGGCCGGCAGCATCCTGCGGTAGGTCCAGTCGAAGTCGAGATTGATGCCGGCCTTCTCCGGTGGGTAGATCCCGGTGCGCATCAGCACGGCGAAGGCGAGAACGGCAAACAGCAGGAGTTGGAACGAGGTCAAAACGTGGCCGGCCGTGTAGGGCTCGTAGTCGACGTCCTGGAAGGGCAGGATCTCGTACAGCGGGCCGGGGAACACGCCGATCGCGACACACAGGACCGCACCCGCCACCATCGCCACCAGCATGTTCCACGGCGCTTCTTTGACCCGCAGCCCCGAGTCGTGGGCGAAGAAGGCGAAATACGGGATTTTGATCCCCGAGTGCTCCATAACACCGGCCGAGGCCACCAACAACCCAAGGAAGATCCAGGTCATGTGATCGTGTTCGACCGCCGAGATCACCATCGATTTGGTGACAAAGCCGGAGAACAGGGGGAAACCCGAAATCGAGGCCGCAGCAATGAGGCAGCACACCGTGGTCACCGGCATCGACTTGTAGAGCCCGCCGAGCTCGGTGGCCTTGATGGTCCCGGTGCGGTAGAGCACAGCGCCCATCGTCATGAACAGCAGCGCTTTATACAGAATGTGGGCGAAGGCGTGGCTCACGGTCCCATTGAGCGACAGTGCGGTGCCGATGCCGATCCCCACCACCATGAAGCCGAGCTGGTTGTTGAGGCTGTAGGCCAGCACCTTGCGAAGGTCATTCTCGATTACCGCGTAGAAGACCGGGAACAGGGTCATGACCACGCCCATCGGGATGAGGATCTCGGTGCCCGGAAAACCACGCGCGAGGGCGTAGATGGCGAGCTTGGTCGTGAAGGCCGAGAGAAAGACCGTGCCGGTGACCGTGCCGTTGGGATAGGCGTCCTGGAGCCAGTTGTGGAGGAATGGGAAGGCCGCCTTGACGCCGAAAGCGAGGAATATCAAAACCACGCCCGGGCTCGCCGATGACAGGAGACCGTCGTCGCCGATCAGCTGTCCGAAGGCGATCGACCCGGTGGCTGCAGCATGGATGATGACGCCCGCCAGCAGCAGCACCCCCGATCCCACCTGGATCACCAGGTATCGCATCCCTGATCGATACGAGGCCTCGGTGCGGCTGGCCCACACCAGAAAGACCGACGACACGGCCGTCAGCTCCCAGTAGACAAAGAGGGTGATCAGATCACCCGCAAAGACAGCCCCCACTGCAGCACCGACGTAGATCATGGCCGCCACCTGTTGGACGGTGTCCTTGACGTGCAACGCATAGATCGCAGCCAGGAATGCCGCGAGGTGGAAGATGTAGCCGAAGACCAGGCTCAGGCGATCGACCCGAACAATTGTCAGCTCGTAGTCGAAGAGGTGCAGCTGGTGCGACATACCGGGTTCAAACGTGAGGAGCTGCAGAAAGCTCACGACCGGCAGGACTACCGCGAATCCCGGCTGCCAACGCCTGGGCAGGAGCGAAATCAGGATCGCTCCGACGATGAGGATGAGCCCCGGGGGGAGTGACTCAATCATCGTAGTAGTCCTCGGGTCGCCACAGGAATCGGCGCAGGTTCTTACCAATGATCACGATGCACCAGAAGGTCGCAAAACCGAAGAAACCGTAGAAGTTCGGGAAGCCTTCCCAGGGGGCGTAGGCGTGGCGGTGAACGAGGAGATCGGCGACGCCCAGCA
>JASJGQ010000387.1:0-13430 GCA_033791425.1 Acidobacteriota bacterium | reverse complement strand
TTCGATCGCGGCACCGACGGTGATCTGAGGATCAGTATCCATGAGCCGGGATGATACTCGAAATCAAGGTCAATCGGTCACGTCAGCAGCTCAACCCGTCTCTTCTGTTGTGCATCATGGGCTGCGAGCCGTTACAATGCAGCGCGCCGCGACTGCGGTGCGGGGAGAACGATGATCAAGAACAAAGACCTGGAAGTTTGGGCAGGATATCTGTTGGACCACTCGCTCGGTGGCATCACCGTAGACGATTGCGTGATGATCAAGGGCGAAGCGGTATGCTGGCCGCTGATGGCGGTTCTGGAACGTCGGGTCATCGAGGCCGGTGGGACCCCCGATGTATTTTTGGTTCCGCCCAACAACGAGAGAGGGCGGGCGTGGTCGGCGGCGATGGCGCGGTACGGCACACAGGAACAGATCGACCGTGTCCCGGAATGGCACCTCTCGCGCTACAACAGCATGAATAAGTATGTCGAAGTGCTGGGAGCCGAGGACCCCGCTCAATTCATGGGTCTCACGGCGGAGCAATCGCAGGCCCTGGCCGCCGCCGATCGACCCTATGCAAATATCCGTCTCTCGAAGAAGTGGGTCATCTCACTCTTCCCGACGTCGGCATCGGCCGAAATCGAGGAGATGGACTTCGAGACTTATGAGCGTTTCATCGTCGGTGCGTCGACGACGGATCCACGGCCCTTGCTCGAAGCCGAAAAAAAGCTGGCGCCGGTGATCGAGGACGGGAAGGTCATCCGCATCGTCACCGAACACCCGCATACCGGCCGCGAGTTGGTTCTCGAGCTTGACATTTCGCTCGGCCGTTCAGTGATGTCCTACGGATTGCACAACTTCCCGGACGGTGAGATTTTCACCAGCCCCGACGCCAACAGCGCGACCGGGGAGATCTTTGTCGATCTGCCGGTCAACTATGGCGGCAACGACATCAAAGGAATCTACCTCCGATTCGAGAAGGGACTCATCATCGAGTGCACCGCGGACGAGGGGCAGGAACACCTGTCCGCCATCATCGAAACCGACGATGGATCGCACCGGCTCGGCGAGGTGGCGCTGGGAATGAACCCCGGCCTCGACCGGGTGCTCAAACACCCGCTGTTTGTTGAAAAGGTGGGTGGCACCCTGCACATCGCGATCGGCGCCAGCTACGAAGACTGTTACGTCGAGAATGCGGGCTCTGAAGAGGGGCAGGCCGAAATCGAACGCCTGGCTTCAGAGGGCGTTCTGAACAGATCGGCACAGCACATCGACATCGTGACCGATTTTCGCAAAGGCGGTGTCGGGCGTTCTGTCCACGTCGACGGCGTCGAACTCGCACCTCGAAACGGGGTATGGGAGGTCGTCGGATGAGCGGCGAGGGCAGCCAGTTGCGGCCGCCTCAGGACATCACTCCGCCACAGATCTTTGAAGAACTGCATAAAGGCGTCCTCGGGCAGAACACCGCATTGCGGTACGTTTCGGTCGCGGTTTATAAGCACACCACTGGCAAGGTGCCCGGTAACATCCTCCTGGTCGGCAACTCCGGAACCGGTAAGACCACGATCATGAACAACATCCAACGGATGTATCACGACGTGGCCGAGTACCGCCCCTTCCGGGCGATGACCATCATCAACGCCAACCTCCTGGTGGACTCCGAGCGCATGGAGTTCCAACCTGTCCGCCTGCTCGAAGCCGTCGAACAGAGGGCGCTGGCGCTGGTGGGGGAGAACCCGACCGCCGAGGCCCTCAAGGAGACCATGGAAAGGGCCACGATCTGCATCGACGAGATCGACAAGATGTCGTCAATCGTCGCCGGAAAGCCCAACCCGATCGGTGTCGTGCTGCAGCAGGGGCTCCTGACCCTCATGGAAGGTGAGATCGTCACCTACAAGACCTTTGCGACGGTCGATGGCGAAGAGAAGGCCGTGACCCTCAATATCGACACCCGGCACATGATGTTCATCTGCGGTGGCGCCTTCGAGGGGCTGTACGACCAGGTCTATCTGCGGGTCATCAACCCGGCGAGCGGCGAGAAGCTCAAGTCCCAGGCGGTCCAAATGGCGGATGGCCAGGTGCGGATCGAGACCCGGTTCGCCCTCGCCGACTTTCTCAAACCGGAGGATTTGTTCGAGTACGGCATGGTGCCCCAGTTCATGGCCCGGTTCGACAATGTCGTCATGCTGCGCGATCTCGACGTCGCCGTGCTCAAGTCCATTCTCCTGGGTTCGTTGGATTCTCCCTTTGTCCGATCGAAGTCTTTCTTCGAAGTCATGGACATCGAACTCGAGATGGATGACGTCGCCGCCGCAATGATCGCTGAAGCCGCGGTGGAGAACATCCGCACCGGTGCCAGAGCGCTACGGACCGTCTTCAACAAGATTATCAACCCGCTCGAGTACGACCCATGGGAGCACGAGGGGCTTGAAAAGAAACCCGAAGGCGGACACCGGCTCGTGATCACTCAGGAGATGGCTCGGCGGGCGATCAGCGGCAACGGCGCCTGAACGCGACTCGACCAATTCCCCGTTGAACAATCCTTTTTGAGAAGAAAATTCGATCTCATTTATGCTATGGTTTCGCCAACGACAACTGCGGGGGACCCATGGCAATTGAAGCTGGCAAGCGGCTCGGACCGTACGAAATCGAGGAAGCGATCGGTGCGGGCGGTATGGGCGAGGTCTACCGCGCACGCGACACCCGTTTGGATCGTGTCGTGGCCATCAAGGTTCTACCGGCCCACCTGGCCGAGAATGCCGAACTGAGGCAACGCCTCGAACGCGAAGCCAAGGCTGTCTCAAGCCTCTCGCACCCCCACATCTGTCCCCTGTACGACATCGGCCACGAGGACGGTATCGACTATCTCGTCATGGAATTCATCGACGGCGAGACCCTCGCAGACCGCCTCGCCAACGGTCCGCTGTCCATGGACGACACCCTGAAGTACGGCGTCCAGATCGCGGATGCCCTCGAAAAGGCTCACCGCCAGGGCATTGTTCACCGCGATCTCAAACCTGGCAACATCATGTTGACCTCTTCCGGCGCCAAGCTCCTCGACTTCGGTCTCGCCAAGGCCGACAGCGCCGTAGGCGGCAGCGATGCGGACCTCACCAGGACCCCCACCGTCAGCCAACCCCTGACCGCCGCCGGCACGGTGCTTGGGACCTACCAGTACATGGCCCCCGAACAGCTCGAGGGCAAGGAGATCGATACCCGCACCGACATCTTCTCACTCGGTGCTGTCCTGTACGAGATGGCGACGGGGCGTCGGGCCTTTGCGGCGGCGACACAGGCAAGCCTGATCGGCGCCATCATGCACGAAGTTCCGCCGGCAGTGTCCTCGGTCCAGCCGATGACGCCCCCGGCCTTTGACCGGGTCGTCCAGACCTGTCTCTCCAAGGACCCCGAGGAGCGCTGGCAGACCGCTCACGACGTCAAGCTGCAGCTCCAATGGATCGCCGAGGGCGGTTCGGTGATGGGGGTTCCGGCACCGGTTGCGGCACGGCGCACATCGCGCGAGAGGCTGGCGTGGGTCGCTGCAGGTGTGGCCGCCATTGCCGCCACATTGTTTGCGGTGGGCTTCTTCCTGCGCACACCGGTCGAGCCGCGCCAGGTGCGCTTCGAGATCGCGCCGATGCCCGAACTGAGCCAGGTCGGCTCGCCGCGGATGTCGCCCGACGGGCTCCACCTGGCCTTCCACGGCATCGACGGCGAAGGGAACTCCCAGATCTGGTTGCGCGATCTTGCGAGCCTCGAAGCGCGACCGATCGCCGGCACCGAGGGGGCGGGCACCGGGGCGGAGAGTGAATCGCGGCCGATCTGGTCGCCCGACAGCCGCTACATCGCTTTCTTTGTCGGCACCAAGCTCAAAAAGGTCCCGGTATCGGGCGGGCCGGCCCAAACGATCTGTGAGGCCGGCGGCGCGGATGGCAGTTGGAGCACCGAGGGAGAGATCGTGTTCGACGGCACGGCGGCGGATCCCTTGTGGCGGGTGTCGGCGGCAGGTGGGATCGTCAAGGCCGAAGTCTCCCCGAAGGACCTCGAGGGTGTGACCTCGGTTGGTTGGCCGGAGTTCCTGCCCGACGGCCGCCGCTTCCTTTTCGTCACCGTGGGCGATAGCGGCGGTTCCGCCCTGATGCTCCATACCCTCGACGAAAAGAGCGATGTCGAATTGACGACGGTCGGCTCCCGGGTCCAGTACGCGGAGCCCGGGTACCTGATCTACGTACTCGACGGGATGCTGGTGGCCCACCCCTTCGACGCCGCCAAGGGCGAGTTGACCGGTGAGCCGATGCCGCTGGCCGACAACATCGGCGCCAGTGCGGTTGGTCTCGCCGATTTTTCGGCCTCGACTGACGGGACGCTCGCCTTTCGCAGCGGCGAGTCGGGCGGTCGTCAACTGCGGTGGTTCGACCGCGAAGGACGGCAGCTCGGCGATATCGCGCCGCCGAATGAATTTCGCAACTTCAGACTGTCCCCCGATGGCCGCAGGGTGGCGACCGAGGTTTCCGACCCGGCAGCGGAGAACGTCGATTTGTGGATCCACGATCTCGAACGCGGCACCGCCTCCCGTTTCACCTTCGACGCCGGTTTAGACGCCGGTCCAATTTGGACGCGCGACGGTGAGAGCGTCATCTACACCTCTGCACGGGAGGACGGCAGTTCGCTGGTCCGCAAGGCGGCATCCGGCACGGGCGCTCCCGAGATCCTGTTGACGTCCGAGGCGAATGTCATGGCGGCTGACATCTCACCCGATGGTCAACACCTCCTGTACATGACAACCGGCGAGGCCACCTCGTGGGACATCATGGCCCTGCCATTGGACGGCTCCGGGGAGGTCTTCCCGTTGCTCAATTCGGAGTTCATCGAGGTGAGACCGACTTTTTCGCCCGACGGCAGGTGGTTTGCCTACAACTCGAACGAGTCCGGGAGAATGGAAGTATTCGTCCGGCAGTTCCCGGGTCCGGGGGGGCAGTGGCAGATCTCCACTGACGGCGGCAGCGAATCTGTATGGAGCGCGGACGGGAGCGAAATTTTCTATATTGACTCCGGTCGCAACCTGGTCTCGGTGCCGGTCGCCACAGGAGCCACCCTCGAGGCGGGTCTTCCCGAGATGCTCTTCGACCCGCCGATCTTCCCGGTCACCCAGCGCGAGCGCTACGTTGTGACCCAAGACGGCGAGAGATTCTTGATGTTGTCGACAACCTCCGGGGTGTCGGTTCGACCGACGACCGTGGTGCTGAACTGGGACGTCGGACTCCAGGATTAGGGCCCCGCCCGAACCTGAGATCGATTCCAACCATTCATGGGCTACACTAAAGGTGTGGCCCATGAATGCTGTCTGCGATTCGACCTCGATCTGAGCGAGGCCCTTGGGAGGCGATTACGTCCCGATGCAATGGTCGTCCAGGACGATCGCAACCTCGTCGTGGGCGGTGTCGGCATCCTCAATCTCGACAGAAATGACGATCTCGACGCCGCCTACATGGCCATCGCCGACCACCGCCCCCTGCCTCTCGGACGCTACCTCCTGTTGCGCAACCGCGGCGACGAGGCCAACTGGACCTACCAGGCGATTGTCCACGATCTCGAAGAAAAGCCTTCCAGCCGCCCCGGCAACGTGCGCCGGAGCCTGACCGCGATCCTGAACGATGCCATCAAGAGAGGCATGTCTTTTCTGAGCGTGCAGCCTCTGGGCGTCTGGCGCAGCCGGGGGCTGACCATGGAGGAGATGGTCGAGGCCTTCGAGGCCACCATCCTCGAGGTCAGCCTCAATCTCCCTGCGCCCCTGCGATTGACGCTGCTCCTTGACGACCTCGATGCAGTGGAGGAGGTGTCCCTTCTCCTGCGCTCCCGTCTGCTCAGGAAAGCGATCCGGAGTTTTCGCACCGTCGACAACAACTCCGCTCTGGTGGAGGTCCGGCGGCGCGGGGCCCGGCTGCACTGCCGCTTCGTACCGGGGTCACTTTCCGGCTACGCCGTCACCTGCGTCGACCCCCCAGCGACCCTCGCCTGACCCGCAGATGCTATCCTGATACCGACTGGAGGAGGCGGGCGTCCGCCGGGCTCACGCCCGGAGGAAGGTCCGGACTCCTGACAGGCAGCATGCCGGGTAACACCCGGCCGCGGCAACGCGAGGGAAAGTGCCGCAGAAAGCAGACAGCCTCCGGGTCGGCCGGAGGTCAGGTTGAAAGGGTGCGGTAAGAGCGCACCGCTTCTCCGGAGACGGAGGAGGCATGGTAAACCCCATGCGGAGCAAGGCCAAATAGGGGAATCGAGGGTCGCCTGTCCCCGTATCCCGCTTCGGCGGGTGAGATTCCCGGGTTGGCTGCTCGAGCCGCACGGTAACGTACGGCCCAGATGAATGGACGCCGCCCCACGGGGCACAGAATCCGGCCTATAGCCTCCTTCAGTCATTTTTTGAGCCCCGGCGAAAACGCATCGAGGCTCAAAAAAACGAGAATGGGTGACTTGGATAACACGCCCACCCGATTCCTCCCACACGTCCTGGCAGGATTCAGGGTATTGTTGGGGACGTGAGTTCAATCTGGAGACCACTGGAACCCGGTGAACCGATCGGCGTAGTGGCGTTGTCCGGGCCGGTCGACCCTCTAAAGCTGGAGGCCGGGCTAGCCACCCTGCGCGGGTGGGGGCACCCGATCGTTGAGGCAGCGAATCTCCGTCACGAGGACGGCTACCTCGCGGGTTCGGATGAGGCGCGCCTCGCCGGGCTCGAGGCTGTGCTCGCCGAAGGTGTCCGTTGGATTGTGGCGGCACGAGGCGGGTTCGGGTCCACCCGGCTCCTGCCGTCGATCTCTCTTGAACTTCTCCGCAACCGGGGCGTGAGCCTGATCGGTTTTTCCGATCTCACCGCCTTCCTCAACCCGCTTTCGCAAAACGGTGGGGCGGTCCAGATCCACGGTCCGATGGTCGCGGCCGGGCTTGCCCGTCCCCACAATGCCAAACGACTGCGCGCCATCCTCACAGGTGATGTGACCGGCGGTGTGCTCTTCCGTTTTCCCGCAAGCTCCGTCGTCAGGCAGGGGCAAGCGGTGGGTACGACGCTCGGGGGCAATCTGACCCTCCTGACCACTCTCCTCGGCACCCCGTGGGAACCGAACTTCGAGGGCTGTATTCTGTGCCTGGAGGAGGTCGGAGAGCCGCTGTATCGACTTGATCGAATGTTGACCCACCTCAGGTGCTCTGGTAGATTGCGCAACGTGAAAGCACTGATTGGCGGGAGCTTGCGAGGTTGTCGACCGGCGTCAGATCGGTCGGATGGGTGGCGTCGCATGCTCCTCGAGACCGCGCCGCCAGATGCTCCCGTCGTGGCCGGGCTGCCTTTTGGCCACGGAGCCTCGAATCTCGCATTCCCAATCGGAGCACCCGTCGAGATCGACACCGATCGTCGTCGGATCACCTGGAGCTAGAATGGCAAAATTCAAGGTCACGTCGCGCGAAACGACCCATGACTCCCTGGAACCGATGCGCACGCAGTTTCCAAAAAACAGCGTGGTCTTCATGGAGGGAGATCTTGGCCTGGCGATGTATGTGATCGAGAGCGGCACGGTGGAGATCCGGAAGACCATTGGCGGCGAGGAGACGCTGCTCGCGACACTCGGCAAGGGCGACTTTTTTGGTGAAATGTGCATGCTCGAGGAAGACACACCGCGTTCAGCCACGGCCCACGCGATCGAAGACGTCGCGGCCGTCATGATCGACCAATCGGCATTCACCTTCATCCTCAAACACAATCCCGAAATCGCCATCCGCATGATGCGTAAGCTGGTGCTGCGACTCGAACACACCACCCATCTCCTCGAAGAAGCGGTCGGACACAAGGTCGTCATCGAGCAAAGCGGCATCCAGGACCGTACGGCTTCCAAACCCGACCCCACCGCGCGGCTGGTCGAGATCACGACCGGCATCACCTTTCCACTTTCGGCCTCGAAGGAGACCACGGTTGGTCGCATTGATCCCGTCACCGGGATCAACCCCGAGGTCGACCTGACGCCGGTCGACGGCAAGCGGTCGATTTCCCGCCGTCATGCCCGGGTCAAACGCGAACCCGACGGTACATTCAGCGTGGTCGAGGATGTCGGCACGATGAACGGGACCTTCGTAAACGGCGTCCGCCTCGCTGCCGGTCGCCCGGTTCCCGTGAAATCCGGCGACACCGTCGTCTTCGGCACGATCCAGTGCCGCTTCGAGATCGACGACGATTGAAACAGGACCCGACTCAAAGCGTCGCAGCTCCACCTCTTCATCCCGACGACCCATTGACCGTGCTCACCGGGATCGGTCCCAAGACGGCCCTCGCCATGGCGGCCGAAGGGTTTCACAGCATCCGGGATCTCCTGCTGCACCTGCCGCGGCGTTATGAAGATCGCTCCGCTCTGAGTCTGCTCGACGGGTCGGTCGCGGCGAGTGATTGGATCCTGGTTCGCGGACGGGTCGACAAGGTGAGGGTGCGCCGTATTCCCCGAAGGCGGCTTTCCATCGTGGACGGTGTTCTGACGGATCAGGTCGGGGAAATCGCTGTTGTGTGGTTCAACCAACCGTGGATTTCGCGTCGACTGGATGAAGAGCGGGACTTTTATTTCTACGGGCAGGTCCGCGAGGCGAAGGGCGGCATACTGCAGTTGAACAACCCCGAGATCGAGGAGGTTGTCGACGAGAGCGAGAGGATTGTCCCGGTCTACCCGCGCATCGCCCGCTTCGGGGGACGACGCCTGCGGCGGTTGATTGCGGACTGCCTCCCGGCCCTCGATGGATGCTCCGACCCCCTGCCCGAAGCGCTTCGCCGCACCTACGACCTTCCCGAACTCCGTGGGTGCCTCCACCGGCTGCACGCGCCGGTGGCCGAAGACAAGAAAGGGAACGCATCATCTGTCGCGGCGGAGCTCAATCAACGCGCCGATCCGTGCAACCGCCGGCTCGTCTTTGACGAGTTGCTGGCCTTCGCTTGTGCGATCAGCGGACGGAGGGTCGAGAGACTCCACACCTCTGCTCCTCGAGTGACCGCCGCCGAGACCGAGGCTGCTGCTGCAAAAATTTGCTTCCCCTTCATCCTGACCCAAGCGCAACAACGTGTTCGGGACGAGATCGGTGCCGACTTGGGGCGCACCGTACCGATGGCCCGGCTGCTGCAGGGAGACGTCGGTTCGGGCAAGACGGCGATCGCGGCTCTCGCGACGTCGATGGTGACGGCTGCGGGCCACCAGGTGGCGATAATGGCACCCACCGAGCTCCTCGCCGAACAGCACGAGAGGACTCTCACAGCGTACCTCGGCCCCAACGGGTCTCAGCCCGAGCTTCTCGTCGGTTCGACACCGGCGGCGGAACGCAGGAGGATCATTCAGGGTCTGGCCGATGGCACCGTCCAGGTGGTAATCGGCACCCACGCCCTGTTTCAGGAACGGGTGTCCTACCGCGATCTCGGGCTGGTTATCGTTGACGAACAACATCGTTTCGGCGTGGTCCAGCGGTTGGCCCTTGCCGCCAAGGGGACGCATCCTCATCTCCTGGTCATGACAGCGACCCCTATTCCGAGGTCCCTGGCCCTCACTCTCTATGGGGACCTCGACCTGTCGATCATCGACGAGCTTCCGCCAGGCCGGCAGACGGTGCGGACCGAACAGCGTCGCGAGAAGGCGCGCACCAAGGTCTTCGACTTTTTGCGCCGAGAGATCGCCGAAGGCGGGCGCGTCTTTATCGTCTATCCACTCATCGATGTCAGTGAAGACGTGCCCGCCGCTGCTCTCGCCGGCAACGAAGAGAGCGTGCGCCGACTCCTTCCCGAGGCGAGCATCGGTACGGTGCACGGCAGATTGTCTCGCGAAGAAAGGGAAAAGGTCACGGCGGGGTTCCGTGATGGGTCCTTTCAGGTCCTCCTCGCGACCACCGTGGTCGAAGTTGGGGTCGACGTCCCCGAAGCGACCGTCATGGTGATCGAGTCGGCGCAGCGGTTCGGACTCTCCCAGCTCCACCAGTTGCGGGGACGTGTAGGTCGGGGCAACCGTCAATCATGGTGCATCCTGTTCACCGACGAACGACTGGGCGAGCCGGCCCGGCAACGCCTCGATGTCATATGCCGGAGCCACGACGGCTTCGAAATCGCCGAGGCCGATCTCGAGCAGCGCGGCCCCGGTGAGCTCATCGGCACCCGCCAGTGGGGCCCGGCGGGATTCAGGTTCGCCAACCTCGTCCGGGACCGGCTGCTGATAGAGGAGACAAAGAAGGTGGCGGAAAACCTTCAGACCCGGGGATATTTGACCTCGGTTCGCGACGCTCTCGCGCTCTACCATCCGATCGATCTTCTGGAGGGGGAGAGGTGATGGCACAATGGGTTCAGCCGGTTCGACAGAGGAGGTGCCGTGTCTGACGAGACCGCGATCAAAGTGTTCGAAGCTGGAGATTTCTATCAGCGGTTGCGGGGCCGGATCAACGCCTGGCTCGGCTCACGCGAAGGCAGGGCCTATCGCTTTGCCGACCGACTCATGCTGTTGCCGGACTTTGTCCATCTCCTCATTCGACTGGCCATGGATCGACGGGTGCCGGTGGAACTCAAGACTCAGACCGCGGCAGTGCTCGCCTACGTGGCGCTGCCCCTCGATCTGGTCCCCGAGGTCTTTGTCGGTCCGGCCGGTTTTGCCGACGACCTCTTGCTTGTGGTGTTGATGGTCCGGCGGCTTCTCGGTAGCGTTCCGCCCGATGTGGTCAGAACGCACTGGGCCGGCCCGGACGGGCTCCTGGAAACGATAAGCGATGTGATGGAGGCGGCCGAGGAGATGGTTGGAGACCGCGTGTGGTCCCGACTGCAACGGATGGTCGGCGGAGGCAAACAGTGAGCAAGGATATGGATCTCAACTCGAAATCGGGCCCCGATCTGGTGGTCGCCGGTGACCAGCTCACCCACATCGATACCAGCCCCTCGACCATGCTGCCGATTCCGGGCAGCCGAATGTTCGAGATCAACGAGGCCCTGAAGGTCTACCTCGCGCGCGACCCTGACGGCACCGTGTTCGATGCAAGCCAGGGCGACGGCGGAGCCAGCCTGCCGGGGGTATCGCGCGAGCTGCTGGATGAGGCTCATCGCCTCCAGGTAGAGCATGGGACGGGGTACGACAAACCCTTCGGGACCCCGGCCTTTCGGCGCGCTGTGGTGGAAGACTACTGGGAGCTGGACAGCGCTAGCGGATGGGGACCGGCCAACGTCATTGCCTGCCAGGGGGGCCGCGACGCGTTGGTCAAGGCCTACGACGCCGTCCAGTTTCTCGGCCATCATCGGCGCGGCGACTTCGTGGTCACTTCGAGGGTGCCGTGGATCTCCTACAACTGGGGACCGTACGCGATGGGAGCCAACGTCATGCTGGCCCCGGGGCTCGAAGAGAACGCCTGGGCCCTCACCCCGGAGGGCATCGCGGCCTGTGCCGATTCCGCCGCCGCCCTCGACGGCCGCCGGCTGGCCCTGCTCGTCATCACGAGCCCGGATAACCCGACCGGACGCAGCCTCAGCCCGGAGCGCCAGATCGCGCTCGCTCGAGCCGCCTTTGCCGCGGGCGTTCCCTTTGTCCTCTTCGATTGGATATACCACCGGGTGACGGACGAGGAACCGCACGATCTCAATGCCTTTCTCGGTGCCCTCGAGCCCGCCGAACGCGAACGGTGCATCTTTCTCGACGGCCTTACCAAGTCTCTCGGCGCAAGCAACATCCGCAACGCGCACCTGGTGGCCTCCGAATCGGTGGTGAAGTTCATCCAGGGCCGCGCCTCGCACGCGGTGATTCCGTCGTTCCACAGTCAGGCGGTGGCGATTGCGGCCTACAGGATGGGGTTTGACCGGGCGGCCGAAGGCATCATCGGGCCCACCAATGCCAGCCGCAAGGTCGTCGAGTCCTTTCTCGCCGAACACGAGATCCGCCACATCCTCGGCAAGGGCTACTACGCCTTTCTCGACATGACGCCGTGGCTGGAGCACGCGGGACTGTCCGACACCAGCGAACTCGGGACCGTTCTCGCGGAGCAGTTCGGCCTTGCAGTCGTCCCCGGAGGGTTTTTCTCGGACTTCGGCAAGAACTGGATCCGTTTTTCCTACGCCTTGCCGCCGGAAACCACCTCGGGCGCGCTTGACCGGCTGTGGTTCGCGTTGACGTCGCAGTGACGTGGCTGCTCGAGCCCGGGGAGGGTCGATGACGAGGACCGAGTGGGTCCGATTCGCGGAGAAGGTCCGGCTGGCACTGGAAAACTCGCAACAGGCCGACCCGAAGAGCGGCACCTCGGGTCTCGAGGTCGAGTTCAACATCCTGGATACCGACCTCAGTCCGGTCGAACAGGTGGGTTACGGCCCCGAAGGACGTTCCTTTGCCGATTATCTGCGCGACGAGCAGTTGCCGGAGTGGGCGAGAGAACACTTCCAGCTCGAGGTCTTCCACTGGATGACCGAGTTTGCGACCCAGCCCTGTTTTGACGCCCGCGCCACAGCCGCGCAGGCGCGACTCCTGGAAGGCGTTCTGTTCGACACCCTGGCCGACATCGGACGCCGTCACGGGACCTCATTCCTTGCTCTTCATGGCAATATTCCGCGGCCATTCGAGGTCTCTTCCGCCAGCATTCCGGCGGGGTGGAACCTCGCCCGCCGACGGTATCTGAAGCGTTGTGTCGAACTCTTCGGGACTCGGCTTGCCACGGCCGGGATCCACACCAACCACAGTTACCCGGAAACGCTTTTGTCGTGGGACTTTATCCACCTGCCCTTGCAGGAGCGCAAGGGTCGGACTCTTGTCGACTACCGCAACCAGCAAGTGATCCGTGCGACGCGGCTGTTGCGGCCCATGTGTCCCGTCTTCATAGCGGTCAGCGCCGGTTCGCCGTTTGCCAGCGAGGTCGTCGACGGCGAGCGCCAGGTCATCCTGACAGACAACGATTCGATGCGGATGCTGGCGTTTCCCAACCCCGAGGAGCTAGATGTCCCCGGTCTGTATGCGAGCCACCGCGACTATCTCGATATCTCCTATGGCCTGGTTCGTTCGGGGATCCGTTTCGGCGCCAACAACTGGACGCCGGTCCGCGCGCGCTCCGATGTCGACCCGGTACGGCGCAATGTCATGGCCACCAGCGAACAGCTTCAGGAGCTCTACCGTCGCGGCATCTTCTCGGTCGGCACCCACGGGAGCCTGGAGGAGGCGGAACGGGCCGTGGTGGTCGAGAACCTGTGCGCCAGGGTCGATCTCCCGATGAACCGGGTCGAGGTTCGAACCGACGAGGGCGGCGACACCCTCGATCTTTCGGTGGCCAAGATCGTGTTCAAAGACCTTCTGATGCTCAGGATTTACGGCGAACCCGAGTACGGCGCGGACTACGGCTATGACGCTGCCGATCTCGGCCGCGCGCGCCGCAATGAGGAGGCCGCAGCGAGACGGGGCCTCGATGCTGAACTCCAGCAC
>JASJGQ010000386.1:0-5051 GCA_033791425.1 Acidobacteriota bacterium | reverse complement strand
ACGCTCTGGTGATCGGTGCTTCGTCGGGGATCGGTGAAGCGATCGCCAGGCGTCTGGCGGTCGAGGGCGTCAATGTGGCGATCGTCGCCCGCCGCGAAACGGAACTGCTGCGGGTCGTTGCAGAGATCAACGCCGCCGCCGGCCGGGATCTCGCGCTGGCGGTGGCCCATGATGTCCGCGCGACCGACGACGTGCCGGGGCTGGTTCGCGAGATCGCACGGCGCCTGGGCGGTCTCGATCTGGTGGTGTATGCGGCGGGGGTCATGCCTGCCGTGGCCGGTGATGAGTACGACACCGACAAGGACCGCGAGATGATGGAGATCAACGCCATCGGCGCCATGGCATGGCTCAACCCGGTTGCCGATCGGATGGCGCGGCTCGGCCGCGGGACGATTGTCGGCATCGGCTCGGTTGCAGGCGATCGCGGGCGGTCGGGCAACCCTGGCTACTGCGCCTCGAAGGCCGCGTTTCACACCTTTCTCGAGGCGTTGCGAAACCGGGTGGCGGTGCAAGGCGTGCGGGTTGTCACCATCAAACCGGGTTTTGTGGACACGGCCATGACCCGCGGCAAGGAGGGGTTGTTCTGGGTCATCTCGCCGGATCGCGCGGCTGAGATCATTCTTGCCAAGGCGAGTCGCGGGGCGGTGACTGCCTACGTGCCGGCGCGGTGGAGAATGGTGATGGCCATTATTCGAGCGATCCCTTCGACGATCTTTACCAGGCTCGGGATTTGACGTGAACGTCTCGAGCCGGTTGGAATGGGTCGAGGGCTGGGGCATGGCGGTGGGCGCTCCCGGCTACGTCTTCCGGCCTCGTGACGCGTCGGGCGTCGCCGAGGCCCTGGATGTGGCGCGTTCAGAGAGCATGCCGGTTGCGCTTCGTGGCGCCGGGTGCTCATATGGCGATGCCTCCATCGGCGCCGAGTCCGTGGTTCTCGATCTCTCAGATCTCGACCGGGTGTTGCGGTGGGACCCGCAGGCCGGCGTCGTCGATGTCGAGCCGGGTGTCAATTTGCGGGCACTGTGGCGGATGGCGATCGCCCACGGCTGGTGGCCGCCGGTGGTCACCGGCACCATGGAACCCACAATCGGTGGCGCACTGGCCATGAACGTTCACGGCAAGAACAACTGGTGCCGCGGAACCATCGGCGAGCACTGCACCGAGTTCGACCTGACGGTGCCTGGCGGCGGCTCCCGCACCATTTCGCCCGATCGTGAGCGTGATCTTTTCTACGCCGTAGTGGGGTCCTTTGGCCAACTCGGGATCATCACCCGGGCGCGGCTCCAACTCAAAAAGGTCCATTCAGGCCTGGTCGAGGTGCGTGCCGTGGCGGCGCCGGACCTCGAGACCATGCTCCGTTTGACCGACGAGGCCAAGGACCAGTGGGAGTATGTGGTCGGTTGGATCGACGCGTTTGCCCGGGGAAAAAATCTCGGTCGCGGCCTCCTTCACTTTGCCCGCCACCTTGAGGAGGGCGAAGACAAAGAGCCGGGGGCGCATCTCTCCACTGCGGCTCAGGACCTGCCGTCGAACCTCGTCGGAATCGTGCCGAAAGGGCAGATGTGGAGGATGTTGAAGCCCTTGACCAACCGCCCTGGAATGCGCGCCATCAACCTCGCGAAGTACCTTTCCGGAAGCACCATCGGCGACAACGCGACCTACCGCCAGTCGCTGGCGGGCTTTTCGTTCCTTCTCGACTACGTGCCCAACTGGAAAAAGGTCTACGAGCCGGGCGGCCTCATCCAGCACCAGAGTTTTGTCCCCCTTGATCGTGCAGAAGAAGTCTTCCGCAACCAGCTCGAAGTGTGTCACGAGCATGGGATGCCGTCGTTTCTCGCGGTTCTCAAACGCCACCGCCCGGATCCATTTCTGATGAGCCACGCGGTTGACGGCTTTTCGCTGGCCCTCGACTTTCCGGTTTCTCCCCGCCGGCGAAGCGACCTGTGGTCCATGGTGCGCGAGCTGGCGAGCCCTGTGGTGGATGCGGGCGGCCGATTTTATCCGGCCAAGGACGCTGCTCTGCCGGCCGAGCTGTATCGCGAGACCTTCCGCGACGGACAACTCGATCAATTCGCCGCCATCAAGGCCGAACTCGACCCCGGTCACATGTTGCGGACGGGGCTGGCGGATCGCCTGCTGTACGGGTCGTGATGCCGATGAGACCGCGAGGGGTGCGGACCTTCGTCGTCATTGCAGCCTTCATCGCACTGGCGTCGGCCGTTCCAGGTGAACCCGCCGACCGTGATCAGTTGCTGTTTCACGCAGAGACCCTCGAAGGTGCGGTCCTGGCGACTCAGAATGACGAAACCCCGTTCAACCCGGCCTCGCTGGTCAAAGTCGGGACCTCGTTGTGGGCCCTCGAGCGACTCGGCCCCGACTTCCGGTACCGGACCGTCTTCGGCGTTGCCGGCGACTGGGACAAGGCGACCGGCCGACTCGTGGGCTCGCTGGTGGTCCAGGGTTGGGGAGACCCCGATTTCCAGGCGGAAAACGTCTTTCTGGTGGCGCGAATGCTCAACCGCCTCCGTCTGACCAGGATCGAGGGCTGGCTCGCGATCGACGGAGACTTCTGGATCGGCTGGGAAAACGGGGTTGAAAAGCGGGTGCTCGATCCGCGCGACCGGGTGGACCTCATGGGGCGGCGGTTGCGGATGGTGCTCGACTCGAAGCGTTGGGACCGGACGACCCGGGCCGCTTGGGAGGCCGTTTGCGCGCGGCGGGGGTGGGACCCTTCCGACCCGCCCCGGGTGGAGATCGTCGGTTCGACCCGCAGCGGAGCGCCCGATGGCTGGATACCGGTAGCGGTTCACCGGTCCAACCCGCTGCCGACGCTCTTGCCCAGATTCAACGTGTACTCGAACAACGATATTGTCCGGGTCGCGGACGGTCTTGGTGGCGCCGCGGATCTCGAAACCTTTCTCGGACAGCGACTCGGCCTTTCTGCCACCGAAGTGCAGCTCGAATCGGCATCCGGGGAGCGACGCAACCGGCTGACAGCGCAAACCGGGGTCCTCCTCATGAGGGCCTTTGTCGAAACAACGACGGATCTCGGCCTCACGCCAGGAGATCTCTTGCCGGTCATCGGGTGCGACGCGGGAGCGACGGATCGAAAGTTCCCCAGGCTCGCCTCGCAGAAGCGGGCCGGGTCGGTGACCGTCAAGACAGGCACTCTGACCAACACCGACGGTGGTGTTGCGGTGGTCGGCGGCGTCTACACCAGCCCCGATCTCGGACAGGTGCTCTTCTGTGTGGCGGCCACCTCAACCGGTTGGAACGAGCCCCACTGGCGGGGACTGCAGCAGAGCTGGCTGCTCGAGCTCATCAAAAAGACCGGTGGATCGGTGAAGAAGACCTGTGGCCCCGAACTGCCGTTCTCCGACACCTTCGCCGAGGTCGATTGGGTCGTGTCGTGGGAGTCGCTCTGACGGGCCTGCGGCCCGTCTAATTCGGATTTCGGATTTCGGAATTTCCATCACAGCACCCCACCGACTCGAAAGGCCCGAAAGCTCAGGGTGTGCGAAACCGCGTGTGGCGGAGGTGCCATTCTTTGCCTTGTTTGACACCCCACCGCTGCCGTCGGGACGTCGTCATGGGCAAACAATGCATAGGGTGGCTCCTCCCGGGAAACGCGATCGGAAAGTCGGGCCGGCCCGGGGCGCTTCAAACCTGGCGTCGTCTCGGGTTATTCTCTTTTCACGGAGGCTCACATGCTGCGTGACGAAGTTCACAGAATCTGGCCCGAACTCGAGTGGATCGAGGACGAGGACCTGCGGAACAAGACCACCGACTGTTGGGTGCGCGCGTTCGAATACTCGCCTCTGACGCCGGCCGATCTTGAACGCATTCCCTTCACCCTCAAGGTCCCCGACTGCCCGGTGACGTTCATGGCCCACAAGAGGGCGGTTGTGCACGTGGCGCGCGACGCCGCGCGCACGGTTGGTGACTTTTTTGCCGAGGCCCTTCCAGTCGACATGGACGTGGTGGTGGCAGGCGCGATCCTCGCGGATGTCGGCAAGGTGCTCGAGTATGAGAGCGACGGCGAAGGTGGGAGCCGAGCGAGCGCGCGGGGCAAGTATCTGCGCCATCCGTTCACCGGTGTGGCGGTGGCCATGGAGTGCGGTCTGCCCGATGCGGTGTGCCACATCATCGCCACCCACGCGGGTGAGGGCAACATGGTGGCGAGGACCACCGAAGCCTGGTTGGTCCACCACGCCGACTTCATGACCTACGAACCGTTTGTCAAGAGACTCGAGGTATGAGGAGTCTCGCCCTCGTTGTCGCCGTAGCGGCGCTCGGTGTCGCCGCGGCGACACTGTGCCTTGCGTCCGAACCACAAGCCACCGACGCCACCTCGAACGCGGTTCAGGCCCTCGCCTTCGACGTTGCCAGCCACCCGAACGCCGAGGCGGTGGACATTTACAAGTTTCTCCACCAGGCCATGTTTGGTCCGGGTCACGCTGTAACCGACCCCGACCAGGCAGGGCTTTTCCTGCGCAACGAACTCGCCGCAATGGGGCCGGCCACGACGAATGAAACCTGGTGCGACACTCTCGGAGGCGACCCGTTTCTGGTGCGGGTCAACCTCCGTCCCTTCGTGGTGAACGGCTTCGACACCGACGTGTTGTTGGAGACTTTTGTTGCGACCGCGAACGCGGTTCACGGCGACCCTCAGCAGATGGGCGTGGCCCTCGATCTGGCCGTTCGATGGCTGCCGTCCGAGGGAAAGAAGGATCTCTCGCACGAGCTTCAGCAGTTCGCCCGTGAAATGAAACAGAAGGGCTATCCGGCGGTTCACCACAGCGCGGCCTATGTTCAGGCTTACCAACCCGCCTACCGCGTGATCGAAGCCTCGATGGCGGCGACCTACGGTTGGTGCGGGAGCGCGTTCTAATCGTTCGGACGTTGAAGTTTTGCACCTTTGAGCGTCCAGGTGGGGAAGGCGTTCAACCTGCGGAGTGGGTGTGTGAAGGGGGCGTCCGCCAGACACCGGCGAACCGCCCACCATTTTTCCGGAGATGACACAACGTATGCGATTCCTGGTCTTTTTCTCG
>JASJGQ010000385.1:0-39520 GCA_033791425.1 Acidobacteriota bacterium | reverse complement strand
TCGAGGACCGCGATGGCTTCTTGAAGCTCACCCTCACGGCGCAGAGATTCGCCGAGCCTGAAGAAGATCCGGGAGGAAGGATCCTCCCGGAGTTCGAAGCGGAAATGCTCGAGTCTGTAGTCCATGAAATTTCAACCCCCGGACCGCGGCGGTCCGGGGGGTTAAATTTCTCCTACGTGCCTTCGCCGGAGAGGTTTATTGAAATAAATTGTGTGGTCTGTGAGTCGTCATATTGAATAACGAGTTGATCTTGCTTTTGTCCGGCCAACCCAGTCGGGCAGAATATCATCGAGTAGGTACATGACAGACCATAAGCCAGAGAGGGTGTACATGTTGTTCCCGCCGGAATGAAAGTCGACCCTGGAGGACTGTACAAAATGCTTGTGGCTGTCTCTCCGCCAGTGTTCTCAATCGTAATAAAGAACGGCACGGAACACGCGTCGATCACTGTCGCTGGGAACGACCAGGTTCCTCCATCCGCGATAGGCGATGTCACAAGTTCCGCCGGTGTCGGCGTGCAGACTGAGGCTGTGGGCTCAATAACGATGGCGCCGGGCAGCGTATCTGAACAGTCGCCAGGGAAGTTTGTGACGGTGACCGCCACGGGAGTTGCCGCAGCAATTACGCCTGGTTCGCCGCCGCCAGTGATACACGGTATGGGATTGAACACGATCCCGAGCTGGTCGATACCGGGCAAATCCCGTACATCGATCGACGTTGAACTGTTGACGGTCACATCCGCGCTGGGTGCGATGTAGTTGCCGACCCGGACCAGCACTTCCGGAGAGAAATACTGGCCGTTGATCACAATGTCGGCGTCACCGGTTCCGAGATCCGCTTCGGAAATGATGATCGGAGTCACCCTCAGCACCTGCGGCGAGTTGCCGCGGATGGTGAAGTCGCCACCGCTGGTCTCCAGGTTCGATTCGAGGAGCAACACTCTGAAGGCTCCGCCCCTCGCCCCGCACTCCGTCCCGAGGTCGTCCGGAATCCGTACCACGATCTCGGTGCCGGAGACGCTGATGACCTGCATCTGTTCGCCGGCCAAGAACACCTGGAGCGGGTCGACGAACCCTGACCCGTAAATGATGACCAGGTCGCCGAGGCCACCCTCCTGCGGGCTGTTCCCGCTGATGTAGAAATTGTCGCCGTAGGTGAAGTTGGAGTAGCTCGACTGGGCGCCGGTGTTGATGGCGACCACCTTCACGTCCACCACCACCGGCGGCACGTCGTTCTGCTGGCTGTAGTTTGGGCTGACGCAGGTGATGCGGTCCTCGTTGGCGGGCGTGGTGTCGTTGAAGATATTGACATCGATGGCCGCCAGGTTGCCGAAGAAGACCTGCATCGGCGCCTGGAAGCCATTGCCGAAGATGGTCACCAGGGTGCCGCCTTCGAGCGGGCCCGCGGTGGGCGAGATGGCTGTGATTTTGGGTTGCGGGTTGTCGGCGAGGACGATGAAGGCGTCCTCGAGGGAGGTGCCGCCTTCAACTGTCGACACCGCCACATCCTGAGGTTGGTCCTCGGTCAGAGGCAAGGTGCTGAAACGCGGAGTCTCGGCCTGGATCTGGGTGCCGTCGGGGGCCACCGAAAGAACCGAAGCGAGACGCACCACACCGTTCGGATCGGTGAAGCTTACGCTGAGGTCGGAGGACACCGATCCGAAGTTCTGACCCAGGATATTGACGATCTCGCCGCCGGAGGAGCGGCCCGAGTTCGGCGAAACACCGAAGATCTGGGGCCCGCCGCCGGGCAGCAGCACAAAGGCATTCGACAGAATTGCCGTCTCCTGAGACCCTGTGCCGGCATTGGCAATGACCCGGACATCGGCGGTCTGTTGAATCGAGTTGTTGGCCCCGGTGAAGGCCGGCGTCACCACGGTGATCGAACCATCCTCGCTGAGGGGGATGCTTTCGGTCACTCCGGCGATGATCGCCTGGTAGGCGACTCCGTTGAGGTCGAAGTAGACCTCGATCGGCATCTGAATCCCCTTGCCGACGATGACCGCCTGGTCGCCGCCGCTGTAGGAACCGCGTCGGGGATCAATACTGAAAAGAGCCAGACCGTCTGTGGTGACCGAGGCGCGATACTGAACGGTCAGTTGTTTCACCACGTTGTCGGCACGGGCTTGCAGCAGGTAGTTCCCGGCCGGGTTCTCGGTTTCATTTGCTGGGACGACGGTGAAGAACGTCGTTGCATATCCACCTTCGGTGAGAACCGTCACGTCCTCCTCGAGGAGGAGATCACCTTTTGTGATCAGGCCCCCGGTGAATCCAAACACCGTTCCAGGTCCCGTGGAAAGAAAGTTCACAGACGTTCCATCGGGCGCAGGAGACCCATCCTTGGTGATCTGCGCATCCACCTGGATGACGGTTCCAACAAGGGGAGACAGGCTGCTGGCGCTGAACGAGGGCATGCCCCACGCCGTCGGGACCACGGTCGGCACCGGTTTGGCGGACGGGCTGTCCCCGGAGCATCCGACCATGACGACGAGCGCCAGGATTGCGATAAACGAAATGGATCTCTTCATGGCTTCAGACCCCCACTTACTGGCCGAGACAGTAGAAGTTGAACGCGATCGGAACCGGCGTGGTAGCAATACTCTTGCCGGACACCGTTTTGCCGAAAATGGTGAGCTGCATGCTCTCTCGGATGTTAGTGTTGCCGGTCTCCGGATCGAAGCCGCCGTTTGCCGGCCACAGACTGGCGAGTGGGACCTCACTCAGGAACTCGAGAGGGTAGATGCGGTAGTTCTCGAGAGAGGCGCTACCCCCCGCAGGAACAAAAACCGCCTGGTCGTACGACCACTCGGGCGAGGCAGTGCTTCCACCATCGGTCCGGTATGGTTCGATCACCCACCGAGTGAGGTTGACGTCCTGAGCGCTACTGGTCGTCCCACCCGGGTCCTTGGTGTTCGACGTGATCTGCATGTCCCCAATGGCGAGATCGATCTGTTGGAAGCAGATGTCAACGTCCGGGTTGTAGGCGGAGATGTCAACGGTCAGAAAAATCGTCGCCGACGTGTTGTCAAGCGTGCTGCTGCCGCCGCACGACCCGACAACGAGCCCGAGAGCGAGAACGACGCAGAGTTGCAGGAATCGCTTCATCAAATCCTCCGACTAATACTTGACGATCCTCGGGGTAATGAAGATCAAGAGCTCGTCGTGATCGAGGCGAACCGCCTTGTTCTTGAACAACCATCCGAAGATCGGGATCTTACTGAGACCAGGAATACGATCCTCACCCTGACCATCGGTGATCTCGTAAATACCGCCGATCACTGTGGTCCCCCCGTCGCGAATCAGGAGCGTCGTCTCCGCGTCGCGGGTAAAGATCGGCGCGTTTCTGGAACCGGCAACTGCTAACTCAGGCGCCGGCCGCTGTTTCTTGATGCTGATTTCGCAGTTGACCGTGCCTTCGGCAGTGATCTGAGGCGTCACTTCGAGACGCAGGGTCGCGTCGACATACTGCACGGTCACCGTGTTGTTCGCCACCGTCTGAACCGGAATCTGCAGACCCGAACGGATCGAGGCACGCTGCAGGTTTTGCGTGGTGACGCGTGGTGTTGAAACAACTCTGGCGTAACCGGATGATTCCGCCGCAGTGAGCTGGAAGTCGAGATTGAAGGTGTTGAGAATATCTCCAAAGGTCAGGGCCAACACCGGTGGGCCTGCGGGAAGATCGACATCGCCGATGACACTGATTGAATTGGGGAAGTTGAGGCCGGTGTCGTTGCCGTGCTCGGCATCCATGATGCCCGTAAAGCCCCAGCTGACCCCGAGATCGCGCGAGAACCGTTTAGTAGTCTCCACGATGCGGCCTTCGATCACCACCTGCGGGGTCGGCAGATCGAGCGAGTCGATGAGCCGCAGAATGCCTTCCACCCGATCGCTTACATCGCGGAGGATGAGGGTGTTCGTGCGCTGATCAACGGTCACCGATCCACGGTCGGACAACAGATAGCTGTCGCTCGACAACAAGCCGGCCACGTATTCCGCCTTCGCATACGACAGCGGTTTCAGGTAGGTGCTCAGAGGTGTGGCCCGCTCACGTTCCTTGTCGAACGCGGCGCGGGCGGACTTCTCTGCCGCCAATTTGTTGATTGGCGCGACCCTGAGGACATTGTTTTCAAGCACATAGTCGAGGCCATTGATCTTAAGGATCAAATCGAGGGCCTGGTCCCACGGCACGTCCCTCAGCTCAACCGTCACCGATCCACTCACGCTGGGATCGAGAACGATGTTGAGTTCGGTGAGCACCGAGAAGGTCTTGAGGACATCCTTGACGTCGGCATCCTTGAGGGTCAGCGTGATGGGCTCGCCCGTCCACTGTTCCTCCTGGTTTTCCACCTGGGTCGCTGCGTAGCTTTCTCCAGCGATTGTCGGCGAGCCCACGACCTTTGCCGCCGTGGCCTTTTCGATGAGTTGATCATCGTTCGCCACCCAGGGGTTTCTATTCGACTCAGAAGCCCGGTCGGGTGCGCGATCGGTTTTCGACGGTTCCTCAGGCATATCGAAGAGGGCCGAGACGACTTCCTGCGCCGGCTCGGGCTCGGCAACGGTCCTGGGTTGCGAGCGTGTAATTTCGATGGTGCCCGACTGGCCAACGTCGACCGACTCGCGGGCGCTCGAGTTCGCCACGGCCAACGCCGCCTGGCGATCCACGCCAACCGAGATGATTGCACCGTCCGCAGTCGCGTTCACCTGGTAGTCGGCATCCGAACGAAGATCGATGACGACCCTCGTGATCGGCTCCGGCGTGGCCTGGAACTGCGCCACTCGCACCTGGCTGACAAGCGGTGCGTTGACCGGCATGAGGTGGCGGTTGACGTGATTGACGACACCCCTCAAATCTACGACCAGCCGTTTCGGCTCGGGCAAGGTGAACGAGCTGACGTTCAGCGTCCGATCGGCTTTGAGCTCGACCACCACACCGTCTCCGGTTCGCACTGGAACGACTTCGAAAAGGTTCGCAGGCCCAGAAAAAGTCGGCTGCGTGGTCGGCGGCGGTGTCGACTGCTCGACAACCACCAGGTCTTCGCGAATGACAGGCGCCGGCTCTGACGGTTGATCGGTGAAGGAGTAGAACTCGAGATCGAGTCCTCCTTTGCCCGACGTCAAGGTCAACTGTGCCGGCTCAGACAACCAAACGGTGAGGCGGGAGACGCGCTTTCCGAACTCTTCGACGTGGTCGAGCTCCGCACGCTCGATCCCGGTCGCAGTCCCGGCCAGACGACCCACTTCATCATCCCACTGGGCCTCGGGCAGCTCGACCACCCACACACCCGGCTGCGGTGAGTAATGAACGGTCTCCATCTCTCCCGTCGCCCGGAGGTGAAGCACGGGGCCGGAAGGTCCCGCCTCCGCACCCATCCCCTGAATCGCAGGAATGGACTCCTCGGCGAGGAGCGGCACACCAGCCCCCAGCAGCACAATGGCCGCTGTCGCCACCAGGATGCGGACGTTTTTCATCATCATGCCGTCCCCCATTTTCCCCTCATATCAACGGCTAGTCCGTGAGTTCACGTACAATTTCATCGTATGGCTTGAGTCGACCGGGATCATTGACGTACTGCTTGAAAACCACTTTGCTGGGGTGGATTTCAGACACTTCGCCGTTGTACAGCTTGGTCCCCGGTCGAATAATGTACGACACGTTGTCGCGTCCGAGCACGAAGGCGAGAATGCCTGTCGGCATTTCGATGATTCCTTCGACCTTCAGTTCTTCCACCAACATCCCGGGAAGCCCGGGCGGCCGTGCCTTTGCAGGCCCCTCTTCGCTCTCTTCGAATCCTCCGAGAAGGGATCGGAACGGATCGCGACGCCCGGCCGGATCGTAGCCGAAAATCCCGCCCCGCATAACCTCTTCCTCACCCCGGAGAATCTCTTCAATTCCCGACACGTCAACTTCGCTCTCGATCAGGGGCGACGGCTCCGCCGCTGGCGGCTCCTGTGCACCGGCCAGACCGAAACCCACCAGAAACAGAATCAAACCACACGGAATCAATATTTTGCGGCTCATTCCTCGGTCCCCGCGGTATCGTCTTTGAAGATGAACGTCTGCTGAGAAAAGTCAGCGTGAATGGTGAATCGACCGCTACCGCCTGTCCTCGATCGAATTGGGGTTATCGTCAACGCGTTGACGTTGATGATCCTGGAGAACCTGCTCAGACGATCGAACAACAGACCGAGCTCATGGTAGGTGCCATCCAGCCCCACCTTGATGGGCCACGCCTGGTAAAAACCACGGTCCTCGAAATTCCCAGGGGTGAAACTCGTGAGCTTGAACTGCCCACGCTCGGTGAGCTGTTTGAGTCTCTTGATCAGGTTGTCCGTTTCGCGACGGGTCGGCAGGATCCGGCGCAGGCGGTCGAGTTCGATCTCGTAGTTCCGAATGTCCTCTTCGAGGCGCGGCAGGTCGGCTTTTGCGGCCAGCCCCTTCTCGATTTCGCGCTCGAGATCATTAATATTGCTTTCGAGGCGTTCGATCTGGGTCTGGACGTCTTTGAAGACATAGAGGTGCATGACCACAAAGAGCGCTACTCCGAGGGCCAGGCCGACTATCGCCGCCACGTACCAGGGCTTGCTGTTGAGATCTATTGCCATCGAGTCAGCCCCCCCGTCCTCACTGTCCGGCCGCCGGGGCTTGCGACCCCTCCGCCGCCTGGATCTCCGGCGGCGAAATGTTGAAGATACACCTCAAGGAGAAATTGAAGGTGTCCTCCCGCCCACGCGACAGGTTCTTCAATTCGGGTTCTTCGAAGAACGGTGACGCGTCGAGATTGGCGATGTAGTTCGCAACCGCATTTTCGTCCATCGCTGTTCCGGCGAGGATAAGTTCGTTTTCCTTCAACGTGAGTTTGGTGAGCCACGCCAGCTCCGGCAGAGCCCGCGAGACCTCGTCCATGATCTTCACCGGGCCACGCTGGTTCCGCTTCAACTCTTCGATGACCTCGATCTTCTGGCGCAGCGACTCGCGCTTCGCCTCCAGCTCTTCAACCTTCTTGATGTACTGCAGGAGTTCATCACGTTCCTGGCGCCTCTCCTGCTCGATCTGGCGGAGGTTCGCGCGCTTGCTCGTCAGGAGATACCACTGGGTACCGACCACGATGCAGGCCAGCGCGAGCACGATCAACAGAACGATGTCGCCCTGTTTCGCTCCCAACGAAAACTGGGGCCGCGAAGTCTGTGTCGCAGCCGCCGCCGGAGTTTCAGCAACCAGATTAATCTTGATCATGGCGTCATTCTCCGACCTTGCGAACCGCGAGGCCCACCGCCACCGCCATCGCCGGGGCATGCCGGTTGATCCATTCAGGATCGAAGTCAGATTCGCTGTAGCGGATGTTCCGGAACGGGTTCATGACCTCGACTGTGACCTGGAAACGCTCCCTTATGACCTCGTCGAGATTGAGCACCTGTGCGCTCCCACCGGCGAGCACCACGCGATCCAAATGATCAACGGATGACGTGGCAACAAAGAAATCGATGGTCTTCTGAAGCTCCGCAGTCAGGTCCTCCGACACGCTGTTGAGGACGCTCAATACCTGTTGCAGCGTGTTCTCGCCGACCGTCTCACCGAGCTTGAGCCTCTCGGCATCGTCTCTGGACAGGCTCAGCTCGCGCTGAATCGCCTCGGTGTATTGATTGCCCCCGAAGGCCACATCGCGCCAGAAGATCGAAACACCGTGGTAGAGCACATTGATATTCATCACGGAGGCGCCCACGTTGACCAATGCGACCGTCTCCTGCTCCATGTCGTAGTTCGCTTCGTAGGCGTTTTGCAGGGCGAAGACGTCCACATCGACAAGCACCGGCTCGCGCCCGGCCTCGACGATCACCGACGTGTAATCGGCGATCCGGTCTTTTTTGACCGCAACCAGCAGAACATCCAGGTTGTCGCCGGCGTCGGACTCGAGAACCAGGTAATCGAGGTTGACGTCGTTGATGTCAAATGGAATGTACTGCTCGGCTTCCCACTGGATCGACTCTGCGAGCTCCGCATCAGTCATCGCCGGCAGCTGGATCTTTTTGATGATCACGGAATGCCCGGACAATGAGCCGCCAAAATTGGAATTCTTGATGCTGTTTTCAGCAATCAATCGGGACAATGCCTCGACAACGAGTGACGAATCCATGATGACGCCATCGACAATCGCCTCCGGCGAGAGATCGGCGATCGCGGCGTGGAGAAGTTGAAATTCTCCGTTTTTCAACGGCTTCAACTCGACGATCTTAATCGCCGAAGAACCGACATCACAGCCGACGACTTGCTTTTTGGGTTTTCCAAACACGGCTTACACCTTGATCGCAGAAGTTTTTCTGGACAGGACCATAAACCCCTCTACTTTGAGGCTACCAAAGGCCTCCTCTAAGGTCAAGAACAGGGATCACAAAGGCGAATCGACGCAGCAACCCGAGTCAAACAACGCTGACAGTTTTTTTTCAAAATCTCGCTCCGTCCACGGTACCGCGATTCTCCAATTCACTGTCCGGCCCATACCGTCTTATTAGCGTATCATTTTTTATTTCATAGACCGTAAATATTTTCGAACCGGTTCTTCTTTCGGTGAAATAATTTACTGTTCTTTTTGAAGCCCTGCGCCTGTTTCCGGCCAGGTATCGCTGAAAAATCGACGCGCAATCTTGGTCCAAGACTTGATAATCAGGGCCACCTGTGCTATTAAATTTCACCCCCATCTGGGGGTTTCGAGAAGGAGTTCTGAAATGGCGCAGCGATGTGAAATCTGCGGCAAGGGGCCGATGAGCGGCAGCAACATCTCCCACGCTCACAATGTGACGAAGCGACGCTGGTTGCCAAACCTCCAGCGGGTGCGCGCGATGGTCGACGGACGACCGAAGTACGTCAGGGTCTGCACCCGATGCATCCGCTCGGGCAAGGTCGCCAAGGCTCCCCGCATCTGAATCTGATTCAGGAAGAACACTCTTTGCCGGCCATGCAGGCCGGCCTTGTGGCGTTCGGGCGATCAGGTCAACTATGCGGTGCGTGACTTCCGATGAGCGAGAACGAGGGATTGCACCCCGCGTCGTTACAACTGCAGGCCATGTGACGCCACGCAACCCCGGTCCCCGTCCCTCGGTGGTCATGAACCGCGACGCTCCACCCGGGCCATCCCCTTCAACGCCTTGAGCCGGGTCAGGACACGGGATAACTGGGCTGCGTCCCGCACCAGAATCGTCAGGGCTGCGAATCCCCTCTCGTTGGGTTCGGACCGGAGCTGGCAGTTGAGGATGTCGCTCCCTTCCGACGAGATGGCGAGTGAAATGGAAGCCAGCATGCCCGAGGTGTCGTCAAACGCCATATCCAAATCGACCTGTGATGTCGGAGCTGCTGCCGTCCCTTGACTGGGCGCCCACCGAACTTCGATTTCTCTCTCGGGGTGGTACAAGAGGTTGCGGACGTTCGGGCATGACCTTCCGTGAACCGCCACCCCTTTGCCGCGGGTCACAAAACCAACGATCTCCTCGCCGGGCAGCGGCTTACAACACTTGGCCAGATAGACCAGGAAGTCGGAGTCTCCGGTGACCTCGAGGGCGTGGCCCCCAGCCGGCGCAGGAGGGGCAACCCGCGTCCTGACATCGGGGACCGGGTCGTCGCCGGAGGCAGCCTCCTGCCGCAACGGGCCGGTCACCACAGATACCGGTGTTTTCCCGAAACCGATTGCCGCCAGCAGATCCTCTTCCTTGGACAGGCCGCTGCCCTGCAGCACGACCGCAAACTCCTCACTGCCGCTGACCTGTTTGAGCGAGGTGCCGATCTTGCGCAACTCTCGATCGAGGAGCTTTCGCCCGACTTCAACCGCCCGTTCCTTTTCCTCGCGCTTGAGCCACGCTCGAATTCTCGAACGCGCGCGGTTCGTGGCGACAATGGACAGCCAATCGTGGTGCGGCTGCTGCCGATTCGAGGTGGTGATCTCGACGATGTCACCGTTTTTGATTTCGGTCTTCAGCGGCACCCAACGACCGTTGATACGTCCACCGACGCAGGTCTGTCCGACCTGGCTGTGGATGCGGTAGGCGAAATCGAGGACGGTCGCTCCGCGGGGAAATGAGAACACATCACCGCGAGGCGTGAAACAGTACACCTCGTCCGGGTAGAGATCGACCTTGAGCGAATCGAGGAATTCCCGTGGCGACGTACCTTCGGAGTTATCGAGCAGTGCCCGCAGCCAGGCAACCCGGGAGTCCTCCGCCGACGCGTTCGATCCCTTTTCCTTGTAACTCCAGTGCGCGGCAATGCCGTACTCGGCGATCTTGTGCATGTCCTCGGTTCGGATCTGGATCTCGAACGGGTGGCCCTCCGGCCCGACGACCGTCGTGTGGAGCGATTGGTAGGCGTTTGGTTTGGGGATAGCGAGGTGGTCCTTGAGACGGCCCGGGACCGGCGGCCACTGTTGGTGGATGAGCCCCAGGGTCGCGTAGCAGTCGGCCACCGACGACACGATGATCCTAAAGGCGAGGAAGTCGAACACGTTGGCGACATCGACGCCCTGACGTTTGAGTTTCTCGAATATCGAGTAGAGGTGCTTGATCCGGCCCTGGACGGTGCCCTCGATACCGTTGTGTTCGAGGAGGCCCTCGAGAATCCCCTGGATTTCGGCAAACCACCGATCGGCCGCCTCCTTCCGTTCCTCGATTTCGTGATTGAGCTTCTCGGCATCCTTGGGGTGGAGATAGCGAAAGCAGAGGTCCTCCATCTCGGTCTTGATACTTCCGATGCCCAAACGGTTGGCGATTGGGGCAAAGATCTCGAGAGTTTCCCGGGCAATCGCAACCTGGCGTTCGCGGCGGAGAAAGCCGAGGGTTCGCATATTGTGCAGGCGATCCGCCAGCTTGACGAGAATGACCCTGACGTCGTCCATCGAGGCCAACAGCAATCGACGAAAGTTCTCCGCTTCGTTGGCCTCCCGGCTCGAGTACGAGCTTTCGAAATCCGCCATCTTGGTCAGGGCAGCCACCAGACGCGCGACTTCGGGCCCGAACTCTTCCTCGATCTCTTCGACCGTGGTGTCCGTGTCCTCCAGGAGATCATGGAGAAGGCCGGCAGAGACCGCTTCCTCGTCGAGTTCCATATCCGCGAGGATCCAGGCCACGGCCAGCGGGTGGGTGAAGTAGGGCTCACCAGAACGGCGAATCTGACCCTGGTGACGGTTGGCAGCGAAAACATAGGCGTGGCGGATCAGATCCTCATCGAGATCCGGACGATACCGCTCCATCCGGTTGAGGATGTCTTCAATACGAATCTTCGCCGAGGCGGTTCCCGCGACCATCCATCTATTCTATCTTTCGGGGTCAAGGAAGAGGCCCTGCGAGAACTTCGGAGAGGATCTCTGGATCAGGCGTCACGAGCCACGAACGAGCTGACTAGATCAAATTAGGAATGAGGAATTAGGAATGCCGGCACCCGCACCACATTTCCTTCCGGTCGACGCTCTCGCTAACCGACGTCTGGCCTTCGTATGGACGAAAAAACCCGCCCGCCCCGGAAAGTGGGACAGGCGGGATGAAATTCCTAATTCCTAATTCTAACTAGCGTTTTCCTGCTGCGCGCCGGCGTGCGCGCCGCTGCACCATCAGCTTGTTGACAAAGAGGGCCACCGGTGCCGCGATGAAGATCGATGAATAGGTACCGACGATGATGCCGATCAGCAGAACGAACGCGAAAGTATTGATCACATCACCGCCGAAGATGAACAGGCTGATGACCACCATCAAGGTGGTACCGGAGGTGATGAAGGTCCGCGACAGAGTCTGGTTGATCGAGGTGTTCATCAGCTTCTCGAGGTCCTCACCACGGTGGAGGCGGAGATTCTCACGCACCCGATCGAAGACCACCACCGTGTCGTTCACGGAGTAGCCGACCAGGGTCAGAAGAGCCGCCACAGTGGGCAAATTGAACTCCCGTTGGGTCACGGCGAGGGCTGTCAAGGTGATCAGCACGTCGTGGAAGATCGCCACCACCGCACCGATACCGTACGGCAGCTGGAAGCGGATCCAGATATAGATCAGCATCCCGAGGATCGAGAAGAGGATGGCCAGTTGTGCCTTGCGCTGCAGGTCCTTGCCGACCGCGGGCCCCACACTCTCTGCCCCGAGAAGGGCGAATGCACCGACTCCCGCGGTGTCCTGGAGGTAGGCCCGGGTCGGATCGCTCAACTCGACGACCAAATCGAGGTTGTCGAGAGAGGTGAAGATCCCCTGTTCCTTGCGATAGTCGAGAACCGCCTCCGCCATCGGCTCGTAGTAGGCGCTGCGCCCTTCCACGTCACCGCTGACACCGTCTGGATCGGCCGAGGCGAGGTGATCCACCAGGGCAATGGAGCCCCTGGTGTTGAGATCGAACCGGTCGCCGAGGTCCGAATTGAACCTCGCGCGCAAAAGCTCGACGATCGGGCTCGTGAAGTCGCCCTCCTCACCGCCCGGGTTTTCCACCCGGATCAAGACCTCGTTCTTTTCGGCCTCATCGAATCGCTGGATGAGCGGGGTTCCGACGTTGAGTTCGGAGATCGCCGACCGCAGTTCGCCGAGATCCGGCGTTTCGGTAAATTTGGCTGTGACCTGAGTGCCGCCGACGAAGTCGATGCCGAGGTTGAGACCGGGGCCGAGAAACTCAAAGGCCAGACCGGCGACAATGACGACCGCAGAAAGCACCATGGCGATCCGCCGGTAGGAAAGAAACGGAATGTTGGTGTCACCGATAATTCGCATGCTTGTTTCCAATCAGATACTCAGCGACTCGACCCGGTCACGACCGCCAAGCGCGATCATGTACACGGTTCGCGAGACAAATACGGCGGTGAATACGCTCGCCAGAATGCCGATGGACAACGTGACGGCAAAACCCTTGACCGGCCCGGTCCCGAAGTTGAACAGGAAGAGGGCGGCGATGAGCGTTGTGAGGTTGGCGTCGAGGATGGTACCGAAGGCGCGTGCGAACCCGGTATCGATGGCCGCGCGTACAGTCTTCCCGACCTTGAGCTCTTCACGGATGCGCTCGAAGATGAGCACGTTGGCATCGACGGCCATGCCGATCGTGAGGATCACGCCCGCGATTCCAGGCAAGGTGAGGGTGGCGCCGAAGTAAGCCATGGCCCCGAGCAGGATGACGATGTTCAATACCAGGGCGACGTTGGCATTGAGGCCCGACATGCGGTAGTAGACCAGCATGAACAGCATCACGACCAGCAGTCCCGCCACTGCCGCGCGCACGCCGCGTACCACCGAGTCACGGCCCAATGACGGGCCGACCGTGCGTTCCTCGAGGTAGGTGATGGTTGCGGGCAAAGCGCCGGCCCGTAACTTGAGGCCGAGGTCTTCCGCTTCTTCGATGGTGAAGTTGCCGGTGATGCGGCCTTCGCCCGGGATGCGCGACTCGATCACCGGTGCCGAGATCACCCGTTGGTCGAGAACGATGGCCATCCGGGTACCGATGTGGGAACCGGTGTACTGACCGAACTTGTCGGCGGCGTGGGGCTGGGTGGCAAAGTTGACCACCGGTTGGCCGTACTCATCCTGGCTCCGACGCGCCGAGCGCAGCTCCTGGCCGGAGATGATGGCCGCTTTTTTGAGAAGGTAATAGTCGGTGCCGATGACCGCGCCATCGATCCCCTCGCGGTCGCCCGCAACAATCTCGGAGTCCGACGGAACGATGCCGCCGATGGAGGTCAGCAGGGTTTGCCGATCCGGCATCGGGCCGCCGACAACCTCCTGGAACTCGAGGAACGCAGTCGAGGAGATCAGATCTTTGACCCGGGCCGGGTCATCGACTCCGGGCAGCTGGACCAGAATGCGGTCGCTGTCGATGCCCTGACGCTGAATGACGGGTTCGGCGACACCGAACTGGTCAACGCGATTCCAGATGGTCTCCAGCGACGAACGCACCGCCATATCCCGAACAGTTCGGTCCATATTGGGCGGCAGCTCGAACGTCCAGGTGCCGGCTCCCGGGTTTGCGGTGTAGCCCGGAACCCAGTTGCTGGCAACCTCGCGCAACTTGACGGTATCGGTGTCCGCCGGCACGTTGACCGAGAAACTCAGGTCTTTGATTTTGGACTCGCCCTGCGTAAGCTCGACGCCCTCTTCCCGGGCGCGGCTCACCAAACGCTGCGCAGAGTCGTCGAGCTCTGCCTTGATGGCGTCATCGGTCTGAACCTGCAACACCAGGTGGATTCCGCCCGAAAGGTCGAGTCCATAGTGGATCTTCTCGCCCGGCGGGTACAACGACCACAGGCTGAGCCCCACCACAACCACAATCAGAATTACGCGCCACAGGATCTTCTTATCCACGCTCGCCTCCGCTCTATGCGGGCTCGGACGGTGTTCCGTCCGAACCGACCGGTCCGCTGATCGCGCTCTTTGTGATTCTGATCTTGGTGTTCTCAGAAATCTTGAGCAACAACGTTTGCTCCTCGACCGTCGCGACCGTGCCGAAGATGCCACCCGAGGTCACGACCTTGTCGCCCTTCTTGAGGGCGCCAATCATCGCTTCCTTCTTCTTCTGCTGTTTCTTCGCCGGCATGATGACGAGGAAATAGAAGACCCCGAAGATCAGGGCGAACATCACCATCATTGACAGGGGACCGCCCCCTCCAGCTGCACTTTCCATGAATCACCTCACAATTTCGACTGCCGCGTTTTCCGCGCGGTCTCGACGGCGCTGCGGAACCTCAAATAGCGGCCCGCCATGATAGCTTCCCGCGCCTGACGCATCAAGCTCAAAAAGAAAGAGAGATTGTGGATCGTGAGCAAAACCACCGATGTGGCCTCGTTGGCCACAAAGAGGTGTCGCAGCACGGCCCGGGAGTACACCCTGCAGGTGGGACACCCACAGTCGGGGTCGAGAGGCTCGGGGTCATCCGCAAAACAGGCGTTTTTGATCGCGAAATCACCCTGTGATGTGAAGACCTTGCCGGTCCGCGCCGACCGAGTCGGCAGTACGCAGTCAAAGAGATCGACCCCACAGGCAATGGCGTGCAAAAGGTCCTCTGGATATCCGACACCCATCAGATAGCGGGGTCGTTCACCCGGAAGCATGGGCGCGGCCATGGACACTCCATCGTGGAGGGCCTGGCTGGGCTCGCCGACCGCCATCCCGCCAATCGCGAAACCGTCAAAATCAAGCTCCGCCAGCGAGTCACTCGAACGTCGCCGAAGACCTTCGTCCAGAGAGCCTTGTTGAATGCCGAATACCGCGCCTTCCCAGTTGCCGTCACCTGACCAAAGTTCCTGCGCACGGGCGAGACCGCGGCGGGCCCACTCCATACTCAACATCGTGGATCGTTCGGCCTCGGCGTGCTCCACCGGATAGGGCAGGCACTCATCGAGGACCATCGCCACATCGACGCCGAACGCCGCCTGGGTCTCGATGACGTTCTCGGGCGTCAGACGGTGTTCGCTGCCGTCGATATGTGAACGAAAGGTCGCGCCGTCCGCATCCAGACGGCGGCGCTTGGAAAGTGAAAACACCTGATAGCCGCCGGAATCGGTGAGAATCGGGCCGTTCCAGCCCATCACCCGGTGCAGCCCTCCGAGACGGGAGATGCGATCGACGCCCAGCCGCAACAGGAGGTGGTAGGTATTGGCGAGGACTATTTCCGGGGCGAGCCGCTCGAGCTCCCAGGCCGCCACGCCCTTGACCGTGCCGGCGGTGCCGACCGGCATGAAAGCCGGCGTTCTCACCACGCCGTGGGGTGTCCCGAGGTCGCCGGCTCGCGCAGCGCTCTGCGGTTCTTCAGAAACGATTGAAAAGGCTGACTTTTTCATGCTCTTGCGGCTCGACAAGCCCGGATCAGCCGCCACCCGCCGAGGCATCGATGGTCTGCAGTTTGACGTCCGCGCCAAGCTCGAGTCGGAAGGTGGCCGCGTCGATATCCGGGTTGAGCACCAGATCCTTGAACTCGTACCTGGTGGTATCGCCATCGGCCTCGTTGTACTCGACCATGACCGGCAGAAACATCGTTCGGTCGATCTCGATCTCGACCGAGCGCAGTCTCTTTTTCATCATGGTGCCGACCGGTCGCAAGGTCAGCCGGTAGGGCGCCTTGCCGCCCGGATCGGCGAGCATTACGCTGAAATTGGAGGTGAGGTCGTCCAACGGTTGAGTACCTGCGAGCACCCGCACGAACCGCTGTTGTTTTTTGGACACCTTGACCCGCTCCGCTCGTGCTTGGAGAGGTAAGAACGTGGTCACGGTGTCGTCGGTGAAGACCACCACCATGGGATCGGGCCGCCGGTAGTCCCATCGGACCTTGTCGGGGGCCTGGAATTGAAATTCACCCGACGATTCAACAGCCTCGAGAAGCAGGTCGCTCCTCTTGAGCTGTACGAAGTCGGCTCGAAGAGAACGAAGCGCGTGCTGTTGCTCGACCACCCGTGCAATCAGAGCGTCGAGCTTCGCGCTTCCTTCGAGCATGTCGATGGAATCCTTCGGCGGTGGTCCGGCCACCGCAACGGTGACGCACCCAACCAAGAGGAACAACAGCAATGATTTCAGTACTCGCACGGCGTGAACTCTAACATACAAAACAGACCAGGCAATGCCGAGTTATGAGCACTCAACCCTGAGTTGAGCCTGTTGCAGCTGTCGAAATCAATCGGGCGGGGCATGCCCGCCCCTACCAAAACAGAAGGGGGCGGCGTACAGGCCGCCCACGCAATCGTTGCTGCGCGATGTTCAATCCGAGATTCGCGCTGTGACCAGGCCCATAGGGACCACTTCAAACAAGCTCCACTCGCGCCCGGAGTTGTCGTGATGCAGCGGCATGGTCTCGATGATCCGATCGAGAATCTCGTCGGAAACGTCCTTGCCGCCGTCAGCGATCACAATCGCCGGAACGTTACGTGCAGCAGCCAGTTCCAGCAACATCAGCGTGCCTATACAGTTGACGAAGCGGCTGGGGGCGACCGCGTCCGCGCCCACCGCGACCATCGTGTCAGGGAGATCGAGCCAGCGCGGCGCGGAGGCGTCCGGATGCGATACCGCTTGACCGTGGCGCTTCAATCTCTCGGTCTGATCCATGCCGCGTCCGGCACTGGACCCATCAAGGACCACAGCAGTTCCTTTCCAGCCGTTGCTCCACGCGGCCTCCACGGCCGCAGCCACCGCGGAGGAACGCGAAATACTGACGACTCGCACGGCGCGCTCGATCCACGGCAGAGCATTGGCGACGAGGATCTCGGGAGCGTCCCTCAGGGCACTCAACCTAGTTTCGAGCAACGACTGGAGGTCGTCGAGATCGCTGGTGCCGAGGCTTTGAGCGAGCCGGGCCAGTGGCGCCATCGTGGGCTGCCCGCCTGCCAGCAATCGGGCGCCCACCGACAGCTGCGTCGCAGTCCATGAAGCCCGCAAGGTGAGCAAAGCCTTGATCAGACCCTCCTCGATTTCAGTAGCGCCGTGTATCCGGTCGCGGGCCGCACGACGGATGACCTCGAGAACCTCTTCATCAGCCATCTGACGATTTTGCCACGTCTGCTTGCGCAAGACCGGTCGAACGACTCACACCTGCGGACACTCATGGTGGTGACGTGCTAACGTTCTCCCGACCCGCCGTGAAACGGTGGGTGGGAGGCAGCATGAGCGATGAACCCCGAAAAGCCGTCAAGCCCCCCCGTCTGACCATCGACGCGGAAGTTGGCATGGGCGAGTACTCCAACTTCGTCAGCATCGCGCACAACTATTCCGAGGTATTGCTCGACTTCGGCAGGACTCTGCCCGGCCGGGATGACATACCGGTGGTGGCACGCATCATCATGAACCCCTTCCAGGCAAAACAGCTGCTCCGCGCACTGACCCACAACGTCCAGATGTATGAGCGGAGCTTCGGCCCGATCGCGGACCCGCCACAAGCCGCCGCACCCGGAACCTCCGAGACGAACTGAACCAAAGCAGAGAGGAAAGGGAGCTGGGGGGAAAGGGAGAAAGGGGGACCACCCACCCAACCGCCCAAACCTCAGCGAAGGTCGTGGCTTCACGACTGGTGCGATCGGGTTGACGAAATGGCTCGTGCGGTGGAGGTGCCATTTATCGCATTGTCGGAGATCGACTCACCAATAGGCCCCGCGCTTCGGGCAGACAATGCGACGGGTGGCTCCTCTCGGAAAGCGAGCGGAGAGAAGCGGGCGCACTCGAATATCTAAAAAAAAGGCGCACCCGAAGGTGCGCCTCACTATTTCGGTTTCAAAAACCGTCACTCCTCGAGCTTGAGAATGACAAATCGGTAGCGGTCAGCGCGCGGCATGTAGACGTAAAGCCGCAGATAGCCGCCGGCATCGATTTCCTCGACCACCTTTCGCAGTTCTGCAGGACTGTCGATCGGCTGGCCGTTGGCCTCGGTGATCAGCAGACCGGGCGCCATCCCTTCCTCACTCGCCGGCGACAATGGACGCACCCGGGTCACGACCACGCCTTCGACCTCGGTTTCAATTCGGTATTTCTCGCGGACCATCGGTGAAAGCTCGATCACCGTCACACCGACGCGTTCGAAGACGTCACCCTCGGAGTTCGAATCATCTCCAGCTTCCTCCGGTGTGGCATCTGCCTCACGCTCCTCGAGCGTCACCTCGATCGTGGTTTTCTTGCCGTTGCGGATCACGCCGAGTTCGACTCGGGTACCCGGCGGCTTGGCGGAAATTGTGTCGATCAACTCGCGGGTGTCTTCAATGCTCGCACCGTCGACCGAAACGAGGACATCGCCGTGGCGAATGCCCGCTTTGGCCGCGGCGTGGCCTTCGACAACCTCTTCGACCAGGGCACCATTGGTGTTTTCGAGACCGAAGGCCTCCGCATCATCCTTGGTGAGGTTGCCGATCGAAACTCCGAGATACCCGCGCACCACGCGACCGTTCTCACGCAGCTGCGGGAGGATGCGCCGTGCCACATCGATCGGAACCGCAAACCCGATATTCTGTCCGGCTGCGTTGATCGCCGTGTTGATGCCGATCACATTGCCTTTGAGATTGACCAGCGGACCGCCGGAATTTCCGAAGTTGATCGCCGCGTCGGTCTGGATGAAGTTCTCGAATGATGACGACGCAGCCGACAGACCCAGCGACCGTCCCTTGGCGGAGACCACGCCCACGGTGACGGAGTGCGCCATATCGAGTGGGTTGCCCGCAGCCATCACCCACTGGCCGACTCGGACAGCCGCCGAGTCGCCAAGGGCCAGAGCCGAGAAATCGCGATCCGGATCAACGACTCTCAGGAGCGCGATATCGGTGGCCGGGTCGATACCGACGACCTCGACTCGATACTCTGTTTCGTCGCTCAGACGAACCTTGATGCTATCCGCGTCTTCGATCACGTGGTGGTTGGTGAGGATCTCTCCCGATGAACTAATGAAGAACCCGGAGCCTGACGATCTGCGAACCTGTGGCTCACGCTCCGCGCCGTCATCTCGGGGGCCGAAAAAGAAGTGGAACGGATCATTGGGCATCCGCTGGCTTCTTTCCGACGGGTCCTGGACGTCATCGGAATACACCGATACGACCGACGGCACCACGTGGTCCGCAAGGGCGACGAAATCCGGCAGCACCATCTCACCGACTTGTGCCGCCGGTGCCGGATCCGGAAGGTCGGCATCAGCCCTCTGCGTGATGTTAAAACCTCCGGAAAGCACCATACCGAAAAGAGTCGCGGCGACGATCACGGCCGCGAGAGAAAAAATCTTCTGAGCATCGTTCTTCATTGATCAACCTCCAATGCCGGCGCCTCGCAGGCGTCGGTCACACGCGGTGGCTGTAGCAAGATGCCTGCCAACTCACCGCCGTCACTACCGAGGACCTGCGGCCCGTACCATCCCATTCAATCTCGATTTCGGTGAGTTTATTGCACGATTCTGCGAATCACCTGAAAAACGACGCCGCGAATCTCCGGGCACGTCTGCCATTTTGGCGTGGTGGTGACGGTCGCCGGATCAGTCGGCGATACGAATCTGGTCCTTGCCGTTCTCCTTGCCGCGGTACATGGCGAGGTCGGCCGCACGGAGCAACAGGTTCTTCTTCATGTCCGTCGTGCCCTGCCGCGGCAGGTGGTGCGGATACACGGCGACCCCGATCGACGTCGTCAGCGGCTGACGCCAGTAGACCGGTCCCTCAGACCACGAGAAGTTCCCCTGCAGGAACCTCGTGGCCGCAAGCGATTTTTGGATCGCGGTGCCGACCGCGCACGCCATTTCGAGGTCGTGGTCGGGCAGAATGATCACGAACTCGTCGCCTCCATACCGGGCGAGGGTCGCTCCTTCGGCCGTCACGGCGGTTGCCAGGAGGTAGCCGAATTCCTTGAGCACCTGCGACCCCGCGAGATGGCCATGGGTATCGTTCACACTCTTGAAATTGTCGATGTCGAGAAAGAGAAGCGCGACCGTCGAGCGGGTGACGTCTGCGCGGATCAGATCTTCACTCAACCGGTGGTGGAAGAACCGGTCGTTGTACAACCCGGTGAGATCGTCGCGTCGCGCCATCTCGGTTGCGCGCTGCGCGTCGAGCAGGTTCTCGATGGAGATCGACGTGTAGCGCGCGAAGATCTCGAGCATCTGCATGTTGCGTTCGGTGTAGTGTTTGCCGTCCGAGCGGTTGAGGAGTTCGAGCACACCGCACACCGTGCGTTCGATCCGCACCGGCACAGCAACCACGCCGGTCGTCTGGAACTCGTGGTCTTCATCGAACTTGGGATAGAAATTGGGGTCTGATTCGGGATCAGCCATCAGGTAGGGTTCGCCGGTCCGATACACGTGACCGACAACCCCCCGGTCGGCACAAAGATTCTTCCCCAACAGGGCGGAGGCCGACGGGCCAAAGGCGGCCAAAAAGTAGAGATTTGTGTCGGCCGGCGTGTCCCCGCGCTCGACCGGTCGGTCCATGAGAATTGAACCCGCGACCGATGGAACGAAGTCGTTCGCCTTTCTCAGAACCTCACCGAGGAACGACGGCAGCTGGAGCTGAGCCATAGCGAACGCCGAATAGCGTTTGCGATCAAGAAATGGTTCGAGATCACCGACGGGAAGGCTGAAGACCTCTGGTGGGCCCATCAAATAATGTTAACACGCACGTCGCATCAGGCTCCTGACACGGTCCTCGAGGCCGCTCACCGTTTCGGAGTGGTCGGCGCGACCCGGAGCGAAGCGCACAGCCTCGAGCTCCCGCCGCAGGGCCTGCATCTTGCCTTCGAGAGCTTCGGATCTGGGTTTGGTCCGAACATCGAGCCACCATCGCTCGAGGGCGACCTGGAGGTGGCGCGCGCGTTCGGCGGGGCTTTCTCCATCTCGTCGAGGTGGCAATGCCACGTGACGGCGGCGCGCCACCAGGAAGGTCGCGATACCACCGGCCAAAAGCCCAACCGCCAGGGCACCGAGGATCCACACCCACTGCGGCAACCTCGAATTCGAAGCCTCCGGGGAGTTCTCAGCGATCTTTGGTGGTACGCCCTCGTCGACCGTCGTCACCGGTTCTGCGACCGGAGTCGGTGTTACCGGCGGCGGCTCCACAAACAACTTCATCGGGCCGAGGATCTGTTTGCGGTAGGTCCCGGCCGCCGGGTCGAACACCGCGAGTTCTACCGGCGCCAGTTCGAGTTCACCCGAGCTGCGTGGTACCAGGGTTTTCCGCCAGATGCGCGTCCCGTGGATGCCTCGACCGTCGACTGTGAAGGAACTCTCCTCCTCGGGGGGATAGCCCTCGCAGTCCTCACAGACGGGCCACAGGGCAGGCGCCTCGACCAGGGGAAGATTGCCGCTACCCTTGAGTTCGATCGAAAGCACCGCCGACTCACCGAATTCGACTCGTTCTGGATGCAAACTGGCCTTGTATCGCAAATCACCGACGGCGCCCGCAAAACCCTCCGGCGCCCGCGGTCGCGGTGCGACCTCGACCACCTGCTCACGGGTCGTTCTCTCCACGACCTGTTGTGGTGCGAAGAGACTCCCGGACCGAAAACCGATACGCGCCCCGACCGCGGGCACTGCCAACGACCCGGTCTTGAGCGGCACCAGAACGTGCCGCGCGACCACGAACCGGTTATAGCGCACGCCCTCGATCTCCACCACTTCACCGGCGATCCGCTCCGGGGGCTCCACCCGCTGCGCCCACCAACCCGGATACGAAGGCGTGTCGATCCACTCGAAACCATCGATTCCGCCGGCCGTGGTGTCCAACACCACGCGAGTGAGGACGGGCTGCCCGAGAACAATCCGGTCACTGTCCACCAGCTGCCGCAATTCGACCCGGGCAGCCCGCGTCGGTTGCCGCCGCTGAAAGAAGTCGCCAAAGGGATCCGCCGGAAACGCCGATCGCCGACCCGCAGGCTGTCGCGACACGACGCTGCCGGGAACCACCTCCGCTTCAATCCGTTGCGAACTCAACTCGACGGTCCCCATGCGGACTGTGACCGGCCCGATGGCGGCCGGACCCACCTCGACGCCCTGCACAATATAGTTGAATGTGGTCGCTCGACTCGCGGCACCATTGCTCCACGAAAGCTCGGTCCCCGTCGACGGCGCGCCCGCGACCTGGAGATTGGTCAGAGGACCGAGGTCCACGCTCGGAGTGCCGGTGGGCTCGAGAACCCGGATCTCCAACCTGGCCGCATCCTCGATACCAAACCGGCGCGGCTCGAGCGTTACTTCGAGACCGGGGTCAGAGGCCGACGCCAACGCGGCGACACCAACTACCAACGCAGGGAGGAGCCGGCCCAGCATCGCAGTCGACCAAAGCACGGTCTTCACCAGTCCTTCTCCACCTTGCCGGCCTGTGGAGTGGGCGACCGCATCGCCTCACGGGCGTCGGCTTCGGCGCGATCGAGTGCTGCAAACAGGGGCTGGTTGGGATTCGGGGTGGGCGTGGGCGTCGGCATCGCACCCTGGCCGGCCGACGGGGTCGGCGTCGGCTGCTGCTGGTCGTCGTTCTTCTGCTGATCCTGCTGGTCTTGCTGATCCTCTTCGTCCTGCTGCTCTTGTTCTTGTTGTTGCTCCTGCTCTTGCTGCTTCTGCTGCTGCTCCAGCATCTTCAATGCGAGCTCGTAGTTATGCTTGGCGTCGAGATCTTCAGGGTTCGCAATCATCGCCCTTTTGAGCCACTCGAGAGCCGCCTCCGCTTGGGCCTGTTCCAGTGCCGCCGTGCCCGAGTTGAAGGCGGCATCACGCGCACCCCCGTCCGCCGCTTTGGCGAGCAGTTCGTGTGCGGTCTCGAGCTGCCCCGTGGTCGCCAGGGCCGTACCGAGATCGTACAACCTGTCCGGCGCTTCGGGGTCGAGATCGGCAGCGCCGGCAAAAGCTGCCGTCGCGCCCTCCGTATCACCAACGCTCCATTGGGCGATTCCGCTGCGCGCGAGACGCCTCACACCACCTGGAACCAACCGTTGCCACCACGGGGCCTTCGGCAACGGCGCCTCCGCGCTCTCACCAGTCTGCTGCGACGACTGCGCCCCGGGGGCCCCGGCGGCCGGCACCACCGACTGCGCGGCGACAGTTCCAGGCAGCGCGATCACCAGCGCGAAGGAGGCAGCGGCCAATCGCCGCCACGGCGACAGCACGAAACCGAGGAACAACATTGCTGCGGACGCCGCCAGAAAGAGCGGGAATCGCTCGATGCGTCGAACGGTCTGGGTCGCGATCACCTCACGGGTCCGGACCTGGTCGATGGCGGCGGCTACCTCGTGAACAACATCGGTGTCTGAGAGGCTCACGACCTCGCCCTCCAGGTCGTCGACGATTGCCTCGAGAACCTCGGGGTGTGCCCGCGTCACGACCGGTTGACCGCCCGAGTCCCGCTTGTAGTGCACCCCGCCGTCCCGGCCCGGCTCCGGAATCGGGCCGCCGCCTTCGGTCCCGGCCACGATGCCGACCAGACCAACTCCAGCGGCAGCGAGGATTTCGGTGGCCGATGCGACATCTCCCTGCAGGTTTTCCCCGTCGGTGAACAGCATCAATACCCGCCCCTCACCCTCGTCCGGCAACAACTCGAGGGACGCATTCACAGCTCGCTGGAGGTTTGAACCGGGCAGGGCCACCATGCCTGCCTCGACGCCCTCGAGAAATACTCCCACCGCGCTCAGATCGGTCGTCAAGGGCACCAGCGGGTAGGCGTCGCCGGCAAAGACCACGACCGCTACACGGTTCCCCTCGAGGTGCGGCAAGAGACGCAGAATGGTCTCGATGCTGCGCGTCAACCGCGATGGGCGGACGTCTTCGCACCGCATCGATGCCGACACGTCCAGCGCCACCACCAGGTCCCGCGTCCGCACCGACTCCTCGTGTGGTTGATCGCCCCACTGTGGTCTGGCGAGAGCCAGCGCAATCATCGCCGCCGCAGCACACCAGAGGAGGAGACGCGCCAGCCCCGTCGCTGGAATGCCGCCGAGCAGCCGGACCCACACTCCAGGCGACGCCAATCGGCGCTGCTGTCCCCGCCGTCGCCGGTGCCGGTACAGGGCGAGCAGGGCGGCCGCTGCCGGGAGCACCAGGAGGGCCAACCGGGAGGGTTCAGCAAACGTCACCACGGCATCCTCCCCGCCACGCCTTCCAAACCGGTTCCCAGCAGGAGCAGCGCCAGGGCGGCAAAGGCCCAGGGCTCGAACTCCTCCCGGTACCGCACCAGACGGGTCGAGGTAAAGACCGTGGTTTCCATGCGATCGATCTCCGAAAACACCTCTTCGAGCGCCTCGGCGTCGCGCGCCCGGAACGAGGTGCCGCCCGTGGTACGCGCGATCTCCGCCAACAGTTCGGGATTGATCTCGACCTCCACGTTCTGGATCTGTGAGTACTCGCGGCCGCTGCGCGGGTCGCGAAGGCGCACCGGGATCGGCACCTTGCCGCCACGCCCCACCAGGACCGTGTGAACGGTGACGTCCTCAGCCGCCGCCAACTCGGCGGCTGTCGCGGGATCCAATTGGCCGGCGTTGTTCGACCCGTCGGTGACCAACACCGCCACCTTGGAATCTGCGGTCGACGTGCGAAGCCGATTGACCGCGGTGCCGAGGCCGAGGCCGATGGCGGTCCCATCGGGCAGGGTGTGAAGCTGAACCTGATCGAGCAGGTGGAGCGCGACATCGTGGTCAAGAGTCAGGGGACAGATCGTCACCGCAGCACCGGCAAAGACCACGAGACCGATTCGGTCGTGGGGCCGGCCGGCGATGAACTGGCCGATCATCTCTTTGGCGACGCCGAGCCGGTCGCTGGGCTGGAAGTCGAGTGCGGCCATCGAACCGGAGACGTCGAGAGCGATCACCATGTCAACGCCTTCCGCATGCTCGAGGTTGCGTGCCAGCACCTCCTGCGGTCGCGCCAGGGAAATCGACAACGGAACAAAGACCAAACCGGCAAGGATCCCTGCGATCGCCGTCCACGACGGCAGCCGGCGTCGTGGTGCCGTCGTCCGCGCCCCCACCGGGAATGGGTAGCGCTGCCATCGGCGCCGGATGACCCAGAGGGTCACTGCGAGGACACCGACTCCCCCCAGGGCCAGCCATAGCGGTGCTGCCAACCGGATCATCCCGCCGCCTCCACAGCCTCATCCGCCGCCGCCTGTGCGATCACGCGCGCGTTGAGTTTGCGCGCCACTTCGCGTGCCAGATCCAGGATCCGTCGCAGGCGCGCTTCATCGATGGGAACACGGCCGAACCGCACGCTGTCGGCAATCGCCATGACCTCCTGGATGCCCCGCTGCACGTTTTCCGGCCACCCAAGCCGGCGCGCCAGGAGACGAAGCTCGAATGACGTCATGTCCTCGGCTGGTTGGTTGCTCTGCCGTTCGAGGTAGCGGCGCATCCCGGCCGCGAGGCGATCACACATGCCTTCGGCCGGCTCGCGGCCAAGACGCTCCCCGAGCCGATCGAGCAGGGCCTCGATCTCCGCCAGCGGCGGCTGCGTCGGGATCTCTCCCTGTGCACCCGCCGGTCGCCGTCGCCGGCTCCACCACCCGAGGGCAGCAGCAGCGATCAGCACCGGCACCGACAGCGGAACGACCCACTCCCACGGAAACCCGCTCACTCCGACCGGGTCCCGCAGCGGCACAGGCTCGACCTCATCACCTTCCGGGAGTACCGAACCCACCTCGACTGACCGCGCCTCCCCCACCGTGATCTCGGCAACAGCGCCAGCCGGTTCGCGCACCGCCGCCGTGATCGGCGGCAGATCGAGATCGGCAACCTCCATCGGTGCCAGCATCATCTCCCACACCGGCGGCCGCGCGCCTGCTATCTCGTGCGGCGCCTCGACCATGACCCAGGGACCCTCCGGGTCGACAGCAACCCGAAGCTCTCCCCACAGGAGGTCGTCGCCGCCTCTCGCCGTGACCCGAACAAGGACCCGGTCACCGACGCGAACGGCCTCGTCAGGCACCGTCACGTCGAGGGTGGCGGGGCCGGCCGCAGCGGCCGGGCCGACCGCGAGACTCAGCACGCCGGCGATCACCACGGCATCAATGAAGCGCACGACGCCGCTCCCTCTTCTCCAGCATCGCCCGCACCTTGGGCAGGTAGTCCTCACCGGTGTGGAGCTCGACAACATCGATTCCCGGCGCAACAGCTTCCTGCCGCACCGCGCCCGAACCACCGATCACCCCGCGGCGGCCCCCTTCAGGATCCACCACCGGTAGATCCGCTCCGGCGAGACCATCAGCGAGAAGATTGTCTCCGACCCGCACAACGACCACTTCGTGGCGCCCAGCCAGAGCCACCAATTGACGCCTCGGCACGACACAGGTCTCATCAACCAGGACAATCACCACACCCCGCCGCCGCAGCAGCCGTCCCGCCGCGCGAACGGCCTCGGCGAGGGCGGTGCCGGAACCGCCCGGTTCGGCGGCCAGCACCTCACGCACCACCCGAAGCCCGTGTCGCCAGCCGAGTCTCGGAGGAATCACCGTCCGCACTTCGTCGTCAAACAACACCGCCCCGATGCGGTCGCGCCGGGCGGCCGCGAGAGCGAACAACCCCGCCACCTCGGTGATGAGGTCGTGCACCGTCATCACCCCCGAACCGAATCGGGTCGAGGAGGAGAGGTCGACCAGCAACAGCACGTTGAGATCACGTTCTTCGCGGTAGCGTTTGACGTGGAGGAATCCGGAGCGCGCAGTGACGTTCCAGTCGATGGTCCGGACATCATCGCCCGCCTGGTACTCTCGCACCTCCTCAAACTCGAGCCCGAGCCCCCGAAAGGCACTCTGATACTGGCCGGCGAGACCGCTTTCCATCGCCTGACGGGCGCGGATTTCGAGCCGGCGAACCTGGGCCCTCAGCTCTGCGCCGGCCTCACGAACCGGTGGCACCGGGCGCGGGCGGCCGAGGTAGGCGGCGAGCTTCTTCTTAAACCGCATGGCTCATCTGTTGACACAGACCCGGAAAACACCGACCGGCCAACCACAGCCGAAGGATGCGCCCGTCATGGCGCGCACCCGGTCGTCGGGCACGGACACGGGCACGGGTTGATCACGGAACTTCCACCGCCAGCAGGAGGCGATCGATGATCTCCTCCGCCGTCGCTCCCTCAGCTTCGGCCTCGTACGTGAGCACCAGACGATGGCGCAGCACGGCCGGCGCCAACTCCTTGACATCCTCGGGCGACACATATGAGCGGCCGCGAACCAGCGCCAGAGCCCTGGATCCCACCGCGAGCGCGATCGAGGCTCGAGGTGACGCGCCAAATTCGAGCAGCGGCACGAGATCACCGAGACCCACGTCGTCGGGACGACGGCTCGCCGTCACCAGAGCCACGATGTAGGCCCGGATCCGCTCGTCGAGGTAGACCTCTCGCACCACCGCCTCGAGCTCCGACAACTCCTCGACCGAACTCAACCTCTGCGGTTTTGGAAACGACTCGGCAAGGTGGTATTCGAGAACCCGGCGTTCATCTTCCGGTGCCGGGTAGCCCACCAGCACCTTGAACAGGAAACGATCGAGCTGCGCCTCCGGCAAAGGGTAGGTTCCTTCCTGCTCGATCGGGTTCTGGGTGGCCAACACCACAAACGGGTTCGGCAGGGGGTGGGTTGTATCGCCGATCGTCACCTGCCGTTCCTCCATGGCTTCGAGAAGGGCGGACTGGACCTTTGCCGGCGCGCGGTTGATTTCGTCGGCGAGCACCAGGTTGCAGAACACCGGGCCCCGGTGGGGCACGAACTGCGAGGTCCGCGGATCGAAGATCTGGGTCCCCGTCACGTCGGCCGGCAAGAGATCAGGGGTGAACTGAAGGCGCTGGAAGTCGCCACCGATGACGCCGGCGAGGGTCCGTACCGTGAGTGTCTTGGCAAGACCCGGCACACCCTCGAGCAGGACGTGGCCGCGACACAGCATGGCCACAAGCAGCGATTCCACCAGGCGGTCCTGTCCGACAACGACCTCGGACACCGCTCGCTGAATCTCGCCCAGGCGCGCCGCTGCACGGTCAATCTGAATATCTGCAGGTCGTGATTCCATTTTTCCCCCGTAAGCCATTCGGCCTGAATCAAATAAAGCAAGGATCGTGCCCACGTTTCATGCCCCCGTACGGCACTGCCGGCGCGCCGAAACGACCGGACAACGCCAGATCGGCATGGAGAACCCGTTTTCGGACCCCGGTCCGTTACAATATTTTAATGTCGATACAGCGGATAGGCCGCTATCAGATCGAGGAAACGCTGGGGCGGGGCGCCATGGGTGTGGTGTACCGCGCCCGAGATCCAATCATCGATCGTCAGGTCGCGTTGAAGACCATGCGCGTCGATCTCGACGCCGAGCACGCCGAAGAGTTTCGCGAGCGCTTCGTTCGCGAGGCTCAGGCCGCGGGCCGCCTCAACCATCCCGGTATCGTCACGGTCCACGATGTTGGGGAAGACCCCGAGTCGGGTCTCGTCTATATCGCGATGGAGTACGTGGAAGGCCGGGACCTCAAGCAGATGCTCGCCTCCGGCCACCGTTTTCGACCCTCCGAGGCCGCTCGCATCACGGCCGACGTCGCGACAGCGCTCGGCTATGCACACTCTCTCGGTGTCGTCCACCGCGACATCAAACCGGCGAATATCATCCTGACCCTTGACGGCACGGCCAAAATCACCGATTTCGGCATCGCCCGCCTCGAGACGTCCAACCTCACCGTGGACGGTCAGTTCATCGGCACACCCAACTTCATGTCGCCGGAACAGATCACCGGAAACCCGGTCGACGGCCGATCCGACATTTTTTCGCTCGGGGTGGTGTTGTTCAACCTCCTGACAAAGAAGAGGCCCTTTAACGGCGGCACCATGCACGAGGTCACGCTTCGAATCGTCCAGGAACCGTGCCCCATCCCTTCGACCCTCTCAGACCAGCTCCCACCCGCATTCAACCCGATCGTCCTCAAGTGTCTCGAAAAAAGTCCCGACCGGCGTTTCCAGACCGGCGCCGAGGTCGCGCGGGTCCTTGCGGCCCTCGCGCGATCGCTGATCGACCGCGAGCCGACGGACAACGCAAGCACCGGCGTCTTTCAACCCGGCCTCGAAACCAGGATTCACGCCGGGAGCGTGCCGCCTTCCGCCTCCCCGCCACCCACCTCTAAGGTCTCACAGGCAAAGCTCTGGGTGAAGACGAGGCTTCCTCGCGTCGCCGAACTCGCACTCCCCGAGTGGCTGAAGTGGGAGGTCCGGACATCGTGGGCCCTGGCTGTGATAGCCGCAGCGCTCCTGGTAGCGCTCATCTCGATCATCGGACTGCGGTCCCAAATAGACCGTGGACCGTTTCCAAGCCCGACCGCGGGCTCCACCAGAAACCTCCATCTCGTGGTCGAGTCCCTGCATACGGCGCAGGTTCGCTTGCAGCAAGGCGATCTGGCTTCGGCGGAAGACGCCATCCTCGCCGCCCTCGACCAGGCCCCGACGTCGCCGGCAGCTCGCCGACTTGCGGCCGATATTCGACGCGGTCTCGAAGCCGAACGCACCAGCGCCGAAAACCAGCAGCGGGTACGTCAACTGGTGACTGATGGACGCAGCCTTTACCGGGGCGGCGACTACGCCAACGCATTGATTCACTTCAGACAGGCCCTCGAACTCGATCCCCAAAACGAGATCGCCGCGTCGTATTCGGAGCTCGCCGAGGAACGCATGAGGTCGATCCGAACCTCGCCGGCAACGGCCGTCTCGGCGACCGCCCGGCCGGCCCCGGATTCTGCCAAGCCCCTACAACCCGTCACGCCGAAGTCAGGGGTCTCCCGCATCACCCTTTCCTTCGACTCACCAATCAGCGAAGGGACGGTGGCAGTGACGTTCGACGGCGAGTCGCTGGCCGACGTGCCGTTTGATTTTTCGACCAGCGCCATTCTCGGATTCAAAAAGAAGGGCCGCGGCACCGTCCGTCGGGTGATTCTGACGCCTTCCGGAAATCATACCATCGGCGCAGAGCTGCGGGACAAACGGCGGGGCGTCCTCGGCTCATCGACATTCGTCCGCCTCCTCGAACCCGACAGCGAGTGGACCCTTCGCGTCGACCTGCCCTCGGAAAAGGCCCAACCAAACTTCTTTCTCGTGAAGTCCGCCCGGTGATTCGACAACTGCAACTCGAGACATCCTGGGGGCCGCTGACACTCGCCGGTGGCTCACGAGCCGGGGAGGGCACTCTCATTCTGCTACCCCAACTGCACCTCGCCCTCGACGCCGGGCGCCCCCACCGCTCGCTGCCACCCATGAAAACCGTCCTGGTCAGCCACGGTCACATGGATCACCTCGGCGGACTGGGATTCTGGGCCAGCCAACGGCAGCTGCAGTCAATGGGACCGGCCCGGCTGGCCGTTCCCCACCAGATCGCACCCGATGTCGAGGACCTGCTCTCGACCCACGCACGGCTCGAAGGCGGCTCGCCCTACGACATCGAGGTGGTGGCGGTGGATTCCGGCCAGGCTCTCACCCTGCGGAGGGACATGACCGTTGAGTTCTTCGCCACCGACCACTGGGTTCCCACCTTGGGTTCGCGCCTGGTGTGGCGGCGCCACCACCTGCTGCCGGAATTCTCCGGCCTCGCGGGGGACGAGATCGCGCGCCGCCGCCGCGACGGCGAACGGGTCACCGCAGAGATCGAAACCGACCTGTTGGCCTACTGCGCCGACTCCGGCCCCGGAGTCCTGGCAGCAGACTCACCGGCCCTTGAGTCCGAGGTGCTGCTCCTGGAGTGCTCTTTCTTTCGTTCCACCGACCGCGAGCGCGCAACTCGCTTTGGACACCTGCACCTCGATGACATCCTGGCAAGGATCGAACGCCTGCGGTGCCGACACCTGGTCCTGCTCCACGCGTCGCGACGTCACCGGCTCCGGGAGGTCGAGGAGCTTCTCCACGAGCGCCTCGATCCCGTCCTGGAGTGCTCGCTGCATCACCTGATGATCGATTGGGACTGAAGCACGTTTCTCAGTTCTCAGTTTTGAGTTTTGAATTTTGAATTCCTGCGTCTCCGTTTGAGTCAGACTGACCGAACAACGGGGAGAAACTGAAAATTGGTGATGGCGGGCCCTGAAGGACCCGCCTACAGTTAGTGCAGGGCTGCGCCAGGATCTGAAGGCCGTAGGCGGGTCGTTTACGGCCCGCCACCACTGGCGTTTCGGAACCAGCAGAGGCACAACCTGAGCGAACCGGAGACGCACGTTTGAATTTTGAGTTGATCGCGATCCACGCGCCCACCTGGGGGGTGACGGGAAAACTAAGAACTAAGAACTCAAAACTGACTTTCTCCTCCCAATGAGAAAAGGGGTCAATGATCTCCCCGGAAGTCGCCGGCTGCAGTCACGACCAGCCGCTCGGGGTGGAGGTAGCGAGCGATGGCCGCCATGACCTGGTCGCGGTCGACGGACAGGAGATCCGCAGGATAAGTGTCGAGGCGGCTGATCTCTTCGCCGGCCGCGAGCGTCGTCACCAACTCACGCGCAACGCCGCCATTGGTGGCGAGACCGACATTGTAGGACCCCGCCAACGCCGTGCGTTCATCGGCCAACTCATCCGCCGTCGGCCCCTCGTTGGTGTAACGCGTGATCACTGACCGGCTGAGTTCGACGGCCTGGTCGAGGTTGGCTGCAGCCACCCCGAGGGCGGTCGCCCACGGCCCCGGCATCTGCAGGGTCCCGAAGAACCGGCTGTAGATGCCGTAGGTCAGACCGGCATCATCACGAACTGCGAGGCCGAGCCTCGACGTCAGGGTGGATTGACCGAGACACGAGTTGGCGATCATCGCCGCCGCGAAGTCCTGTGCTCCACGGCACAGCTCACCGCGGTGGCCGAGAAAAACATCCAGGTTGGGGCGATCGTCGATCTGGACCCTCTCCTCCCCGGGCGGCGGTTCGTCGCCGAGGTGCGGCGCCAGGAGCTCGATCGATTGACCACCGACCCATCCCTGCATCGCCTCTTCCAGGAGCGACGTCGCGGACATCTCATCCACCTGCCCCACCACCGCGACCACCATGCCGACGGGGCTGTAGGCCGAGGCGTGGAAAGCCGCGAGGTCCGCTGCGGTCAGCTGTGCGACCTCGCGTTCCCGCTCGGCGACGGGCCGCCGCCGGAGCGCGTAACCCTCCGGATAGAGGGCCCGGGTCAAGGCGGCATAGGCGCTCGCGTGGGTTTCCTCGCGTTCCCGGACCAGCCCTCCCAACACCTGCTCCCGGAGCTTCTCCAGTTCGTCGGCCGGAAAGGTCGGTCTCCGCAACACCTCCATCAGCAGGGCCACCAGCCGCGGCAACTCCTCGACCAGACCCTGTGCAGAAAACGAAATGACGGCAGGCATGGCGGCCGAGGCCCGAATACTGAGTTGCAGGCCGTGATCCTCGAGCTCGCTGGCGAGTTGCATTCGATCGTGACTTTCAGTGCCACGATCGAGCATCGCCGCCGTGATGCCGGGGACCGAGAACCGCCCGTCGAGCGCCAACGCCGGCCCCGCCCGCAACGTCCCGGCTACCGTCACCGTCGGGGCGTGAGGGTTGTCGAGTACGGCCAACCTGGCGCCCCCCGGCAGTTCCGTGGTCTGGACCCTCTCTGCAAAGGGCCGCCGCAGAAAACACGGTCTCGGCGCCGGATCGATCGGCGCTCGAACGGCCCCCGGTGGTCCATCCGGGTTGTCGGGGATGAACCAGCCGACGGTGAGGTTGCGCTCGCTGAGATAGGTCGTGGCCACCCGGCTCAGGTCGGCCGCGGTCACAGCCTCCACCAGCTCCAGTTCGCTCACGAAGCGCCGCCAGTCCCCCATCGCCACGGCTTCGGTCAGCCCACTCATGATCTGACCCGGCGACTCACGATGAAACGCGAGATCGGTCCGGGTCTGGACCAGCGCCCGCGCCATCTCAGAAGTCGACGGGGGCTGCGCCGCGAGGGCCGCAACCTCGGCGCGAATGGCCGCCTCCACTTTCTCGCAGTCGCCACCCGGCGCCACCGTGGCAAAGACCTGAAAAACACCGGGATCGTGCAGCTCCATGGCATAGGCGTGGACGCCGAGGCAGAGGTTGGTCTCCACCAATCGCTGATACAGCCTGGAGGTGACGCCGTCGCCGAGGATCTGAGTGAGGACCGACAGGGCCGGCAGGTCGGCATCGAGACCGCGGGGAATGTGCCAGGTCAGGGCGAGGCACGCCAGTTCACCCGCGCGATGGACCTTGAAACGCCGCTCGCCGCGCTGAGCGCCCTCCCGAGCCGAAACCTGCGGGAACGGCAGGGTGGCCCGCGGAATGGCACCGAATCCCCGTTCGACCTCCGCCAGCGCGGTCGGCTCGTCGATGTCTCCGACCACGATGACGGTCGCGTTGTCGGGGTGGTAGAAGGTGTCATAGAAGCCACGCAGCACGTCACCTTTCATCCCTTCAACGTCGCTGCGCCAACCGATGGTCGGATGGTGGTAGGGGTGTTCGAGGTAGGCGTGGGCGAAGGACGATTTCATGAGGAGGTCGAATGGCTCGTTTTCACCGGCATCGAGCTCGTTGAGAACAACCGTGCGTTCGCTCTCGAGGTCCGCGTCGCGGACCAGTGCGCCGCGCATGCGATCCGACTCGATGTCGACGGCCAACGCCAGATGTTCCGGAGGCAGCACCTCGTAGTAGTTGGTGCGGTCGAGCCAGGTCGAGGCGTTGAACATCGCGCCGACGCGGTGCAGCTCACGAGCGATTTCGCATCCCCGGTCCCGGTTGTAGCGATCGGTCCCCTTGAACATCAGGTGTTCGAGGATGTGGGTCGCCCCGGTATGGCCCGAGACCTCGTGCCGCGACCCCACCCGGTAAACCACCCCGAAACCCACCACCGGCGCCACCGGTGTCGGACACACCAGCGCCGTCAGACCATTGCTGCGGTGCCGCCACTCGCCGACACCTCCGACACGCTCTACTCCCTCGAAATCATGATTCATCCGCTCTCCATCTGCTGCACGGTAGCACGTCAAGATTGAAGGGCGGCGGTCGCCGGATCGGCCGTTACTCCATGGGTGTTGGGGTGGGGTCGCCGCGGAAAAAGGCCGCGAGAACTTCAACCGTCACGCGCTCAATCCGGTCCACCTTCACGGAGGGGCGTTGCGCCCTTCCGATGCGTACGGTCTCACCGTAAACAGCATCCAGGCGGTCGCCGAGGGTTAGCCGTTGGGGTTTGCCCAACGAGATGTATTCCATGACCAGCTGGACCTCGGCATGGCATCCGTCACCCTCACGGCACTCGACCAGGCATGCCCAGTCGGTGTAGTCCGGGTGGTACGTCCATTTCACGGTGCCCACATCGATGTTGAGGTCGGGTGACACCACCGGCACATTGTTGACGGCAAACGTGGTTTTGGCATCTGGGTCGGCACTCGGCTCCAATCGGCGCCCGCGCCAGAGCACAAAGGCCACTGCTACCGCGATAACGGCGGCGGCGAGCACAAACCAGCGATAGCGTCCCAGCATGGTTTCTACTTTAGCCTAGCCTGCATATCTCACCAACTTCTTGCTGCGGGGCACGATGCACCCCACCTCGCGGCGTCTTCTCGTCTTGGAGTGCTCCAGGTCCTGGAGCGTGCGCGTCCGCACCCCTCAGGTCACAACCTCCACTGGGTAAGGTACCTCGCCGCCTTCGCGATGACAGGCAGTGAGATATGCAGGCTAGAAGGTCTGCGTTGTCTATCGACCGGATCGCGTAGGGCGACGGTGGTCGCCCTACCCGGCCCTTTCGGAATGCAATACTCAGTATTGTCTCCAGTTTGTCACCACGAAGCTTCCGGTTGTCGTGTACTCATGTTCTTCCGCTTCCTTGTCAGGATCGATCGGCGGATAGTAGGTCTTAGTCGTGTTGCCGTCGGTCCAGACTGCGCCCCCCATAATCGGTTCGGGGGTCTCGGTGTAGTCACCCAATCCGCACTTGTACCACAACGTGTAGACGCGACCGAGTCCGGAAGACGTGCAGATCACCTCCGGCGTGTCACCGTCACCATCGTCCGGCGGTGGATCGCTGCCGCATTGGTCTGGGACGTTGTGCACAGCCACCACACCTTCGGTCGGATCGAAGGTGGGAAACTCAACGTAGCCATCGATCACCGGTGCTTCCCACATCACCTTTTCGTTGGGTCGCAGGCTGAGATACCAGCCGTACAATCCTGCCACTGGGTCCAGCCCACTGGTTGCACAGGTGAAGCTGCCTACAAGCTCCGCATATCCGACGGGAAGCAGGTTGCTGGCGTCCCGAGTCGCGTCGTCACCGACGTCCAACACGAAGAAAAAATGATCGACCGCGTCGATGGTCTCACCTAGGTTGGCGCGATTCCCGCTGCCCAACGTGACTGCCCAGTATTTCTGATCATTTTCCGCCACCGTCGCGACCGCGACCGGCCGGTGGAAGAACATTTGGCGGTCCGGGAAACTGGTGCGGAAGTCCCAGATCCTAGTAAAAGTGCCCGGATCCGAGTCACCGCCGGCCTCCGCACCAGTGGCGCTGGACGAGGTCGGCTCGGGGTACTGGAGACGCCACAGGCTGCCGTCAGAATCGCCGAAGTAGATTCGATCGTGAAAGCCGTCGTCGTCGGTGTCGAGCGCCGTCGGGCTCCCCGGCATTGGGACACCGATGAGTTCCTTGAAAATCACCTCGCCGGTCTCGACGTTGACGCCGTAAAAGTGACGACCCGTTCTGTCGAACCCGCTTTCGTCCCAGCCACCCCCGAAGAATGCCACAAAGATGTCGTCGGGTTCGCTCGGCTCCGTCGAGTTGTAGACCGCGATGCGGGCGATGGCGGGTTTGGACCAGGTCCACCCAAGGTCCCACCACGGCGCACAGTCATCACCCGAAAGGCCGACGGTGCAATTGGGCTCCGCGTCGTCGGTGTCGGTGAACTCCCACAACACCTTCGGATACTCGTCGCCACCGCATCCCGTGGTGGTCCCGTCGATACACCCCGGCAACTCTGAGATCGCGGGGATGAAATCAGGCGAGCTCGAAATCGGGTCTGGCTGCGTGATGTCGAGGGCCACCATGCCGCGCCCGCCGCGACGCATCGTGGCGATGGCCACCGTCCGCCACTCGCGCGTGGAGTCGCCGTCATGGTCGATAAAGGCATCACTGACCTCGAGGAGGCCGTCCACCATGTACTGTTGTTCTAAACCGTAGGTCATCCCGTAGAGGCTCGGCATCACCGCCTGCGGCAGGTAGGCGAAGAGCTCGGTACCGTCGCCGAGGTCGTGGATCTCGTCGTAGAGCTCGTCGGTGCCGATCCGGTCGCGGTCCCAGATGCCGCCGTTGAAGGCGTGCAACAGTCCGTCATTTGCGCCGGCGAACACCACCCGACGCCGCTTTGCGTGTTTGCGCATGAAATTCGTATAGTCGTGCGCCCCCTGTTCGCCCTCCGCGCTCAGGCCGTAGTCGAAGAAGAACATGGACCGGCTGGGGGGGCTCACGATCACCGGCTGCGAGTGGTAGATATCACCCAACGAGGAGTAGCCGGCCGGTCGCGGGCTGGGGTTCGGATCGGGAGAGGCCGACGTATCATCATCCATCCACACGTCACGAACGAAATTGACGATCTCCTGGGCCTCGAGGTTGGTGACGCCGGCGGTTTCGTCGAGCAATCCCTTGAACTCGGTCTGCAGGGCGGTGTTGGTCGGTATCGACGCAAGGTCGTGCCTCGCCCAGTCGCCCGTGAGATCGCTGCCCATGAAAGCGTAGCGGGTCGGATTGGCCTCGGTAAAGGCCGCCAACTGGTCCGTCAGCCGTTGGTTGGCGTCCCAGGTGTGGCCGGTGACCTCCTCCACCACCAGTTGGGTGAAATCAATCGAGCAGCTGCCTGTGTTCGGGATTGAACTGTTGTCCTTATTGAAAAGAAAACCGTACAGGTTTCCGTTCCAAACAGACTTCTTCGGCGCCGCCTGAAAGATCGGATAGACCACCAGCGCGTCCCTGGCCTGGCCGGTCGAGCTACTGACAGACGGCGGCGGCGACACCTTGAAGGGGGTGAAAGAACGGGCCTCGGTCTGCAGCTGGTAAAAGACCTCGTACAGCGCGTCGCTGAGCTCGGCAGCGTTTTTGGCGCCATAGTACAAACCGCCGGTTTCGTCCGAGATGCAGGTGAGCTCAGGCGGCGCGTCGGCCACCGACTCCGAGAACCCGATGGTGAAGACGGGCAAGGGATCCACGCCTTCGATCCCGGGGTTGGCGAATTTGGCGGCGGCCTGGCCGGGGTCGCAGGCATATTGGTCCGGCGAGGCACAGCTTTCGGCGCCGTCCGTGATCAGCACAACGTACCACTCGCGGCATTCCTTGAGCGGATCGTTGGCCCACTCACCGACTGTCACCTGATCGACATACCAGTCGAAAGCGTCGAGGAGTGAGTTGTTGATCGGAGTCGCACCGTCGGCGATCAACGGCACGGGGTTGTAAGTCGCGCTTGCCGGGTTGTTGTCGAAGTTGTCCTGCCAGGTGAACGACCCGCTGCCCTCGTCGACATAGTCCACGGCGGTTGCCATGGGCTGCAGGAAGGCCCGCATGTCGTCAATGTCAGTGTTGAGCGTCGGCGCCGGGAGGTCAACCAGTAGGTTCCAGCCGTTGCAGTAGTTGGTGGTGGCAGAGTTGTTGGCCGTGGTGGTGTCGGGCGCCGACGAGTTGACGTCGATCTTGCGGCCCGTTACGTTGCGCCCTGCCGAGTAATCCAGCAGGCCGCTCTCATATAGCATCTTGAAGGGGAGTAGCTCGCTCGATGTCTCGGTCCACGGGCTCCATGGATCGCAGCCGGAACTGCAGGCGGGGTCCCAGGCCGACACACTGAAGTTGTCGAAATCGGTAGTGTTCTCAGTTCCTGAGGTTTTGCGTCCGGTGTGATAGAGACCGGTGATGCCTGGCGTCAGGCTCGCGCCGCTGTCGCTCCACTCGGTGAGCGTGCACCAACAGGCCTCAGGGTCGGTTTCGCCCGTGCCGCAGGAGGGGCCGCCGCAGCCATAGAACTCGAGGGGCTGAGTCAGCGTGTTGATGATCCGCTGCACCCGCACCCGCAGGTCGCCGCAGTTCCACTCCAGCCGCAACCGGTAGGCCCGGAAAGGGATCATGTATTTGGTATAGACATCGGCCGCCGGCAGGTCGACGGCTCCCAGCTCGACCACCGTCGAGCTGCCCTCGCCGTCGATGCGGCTGAGCTTCCAGATCGCCCGATCGCCGCGCCTGGTCGCGCGGTTGAGGTTTCTCGGAAAATCTTCGAAGGTCATCCGGTAACCCGAATCGGGGATCCCGTCGTTGTCCGGGTCGTGGACACCCCAGACGATACCCGGGAAACCGTCGCCGGTCCGGTCCAGATTTACATCGACTTCGACGCGGATGTTGGTCCACTGCGAAGGATCGTAGCCCGGATGGCCGGGCATGGATTGTTTGGCCACCAGGAAACCCTCCTGGTTGCTCCAGACTCCGGTCTCCCTGGTGCAACGGGCGCCCCACACACCGCCCCGGACCTGGGCCGGCACCGTATTACGGATCCTGAAGTTGGCCCGGCTGCCCGACGGCGTCCACTCGTCCCAGATCGCGCCGCTGCCGTCGAGCGGATCGTCGGGGGGACGCGGCGGGGTCGTGGTTTCGAAGTCGTCGGCCATCACCGGGTTCGGCGGCGTCGACGGAAAAACCTGGGCCCACACCGCAGGCCCACTCGCGAGAACGAGAAACAGTCCGCACGCGAAGACCCCGCAGGAGAACCGGTCTGATCGGTTGGGTCGCAAATGACGATTCATGACTACCTCCTGCCGGCCCATTACTGGATCTCCGTCGCCGTCGGCGCCGGTGTACTGGTGGGCACCGGCATCGGGGTGAGGGTCGCCGTGGGAAGTCTGGTCGGCGTCCACGACGGGGTCTGGGTGATGGTCGGCGTCAGTGACGGGGTCCGAGTCTGAGTTCTGGTCGGAGTTGTCGACGGGGTCTGAGTCCGGGTCGAAGTTCCGGTGCTGGTCGGTGTCGGCGTAATCGTCGGCGTCGGCGTAATCGTCGGCGTCCGCGTAATCGTCGGCGTCAGTGACGGGGTCTGAGTCTGAGTTCTGGTCGGAGTTGTCGACGGGGTCTGAGTCCGGGTCGAAGTTCCGGTTGTGGTCGGTGTCGGCGTAATCGTCGGCGTCGACGTGATCGTCGGCGTC
>JASJGQ010000384.1:0-5106 GCA_033791425.1 Acidobacteriota bacterium | reverse complement strand
CTGGTGGTGTTGTAGGAGGTGTTCTCCTGCGAGGTGAAATGATAGGTCACGTACATGTCCGGATTGTCGGTGACCTCTTTGAGCCCACCCTCGATCAGCTCTTTCTTGAACATCGTGGTGACGCGATCCGCCATCAGCTGGTTTTTGACGTTGCTGTCCTTGGTTTCCACGTACTGAAAGGTCTTGGCGGACGTGAAGTCAAAATCGTGGGCGTAGTCGATGGTCACTTTCTGCGCCATGGCGGGGGTCGCAATGAGAGCCATTACAAAAATCAGGCCGAGTACTTTCTTCATGTTTTCTCCTTTTCCTTTACTGACACATCGCACCTGGACCGCTGATCAGCCGTTGTTCAGCTCCGGTTTTTGATGTCGTCGTGAACGGAATTACTTGCCCTTGCCGGCAAGCATCTTGTCCCACTTCTTGCCGAGTTTGTTGAGGATGTTTTGCACCTGCTGGGTCTGCTTCTGGGCTTTGGCCTTGACCGTCACCGTGCCGGACCCGCGAAACACCATTTTTTTGTCGCTGGGCTCGTAGGCATCGAAAATGAGGGTGCCTTCGGTGTAGGTCGACTCCGTCGTGGTCGAGGAGCCCATGCCCCCCATGCCCCAGCCGCCCCAGCCTCCGTAGAAGCCGCCGTAGCCGCCGTAGCCCATCGAGGTGGTGTTGTAGCTCTTGTTCTCCTGCGAGGTGTAGTGCATGGTCACGTAGATATCCGGGTTCTCGGACACTTCCTTGAGGCCGCCCTGTGTGAGCTCCTGCTTGAACATCGAGATGGCGCGGCTGGCCATCAGCGAGTCGCTGGGGTCGCTCTTCTCCGTCGACATATACTGAAAGGTCTTGACAGCCGCAAAGTCGAAATCGTGGGCGTAGTCGATGGTTACCTTCTGTGCCAGCGCAGGGGTCGCCACGAGTGCCAAAACAAAAATCAATCCGAGCGTCTTTTTCATATTCTTTCTCCTTTTTGTCTGTTCAACGAGTTTCTCAACATTTTTCTTCAACGTTGAGGCGGGATTATAGGTCGTAAAGGCGACCGTATTCAACCATGGGCGCCATCTTGGGAAACCTCGAGACGGTGCGAATATTCCAGAATCTCTCAACGAGCAGCTGGGTCGCCGCCGACCTGCGCGAGATATTGGCGGATCGCCTGCAGGTTGCGCCCGGCGCCCGGGTGGCCCGGCATGCCGGCCGCCGCAGCGGCGAGAAACGACTCCGCCTCGGGGTAACGGCCCATTTCGGCGAGCAGCAGCCCCAGCGAATAGGCCGCGTCGTACTGATTCGGATCGCTCTCGAGGATCGACCGCAGCAGGGCCTCGGCCTCGTCGTTGCGGCCCTCGGCGTTGAGGATGATCGCCAGGTTGGCCTTGGCCGGATAGAAGAGGTCGTCGATCGCAATGGCGGTCCGGTAGTACGTCTCGGCAGTCGCCGCGTCACCCAGACGCGCGGCGAGGTTTCCCAGATTGTGCCCGGCAAAAGCGAAGTCGAGGACATGGGCCATGGCGCGCCGGTACTCCGCAAGACCCTCGGCACGGGCCTCCCGCTGGTAGGGCTCGAGCTGATTATCGGGGATGTCCGCCAACATGACCGCCGCCTGCATCCGCACCGCCCGCAGCGGATCGAGCAAGAGCGGTGACACCAGCTTGACCAGCTCGGCCTGGTCGCCTGCCACCAGATTGGTGACCGCGGTGTTTCGCACCAAGCCCTCGGGGTCGGCGAGCGCGAGGGCCACGGCACGAGCGCCGGCCTCAACAGGGTAGTTGCGGAGAAGCGAGAGGGCCGTGGCGCGGACGATGGCGGGGTACAGCGGATCGCCGGCGAGACGGATCAGCTGGTCGAGGGCCTCGGGTCGGCCCTCGCGACCGGCGGCCAGGATCGTCCCGTGGTGCGGCTTCTTGGCCTGGCCATACCACTTCGTGTAGGCGTCCACCGACCACTGGAGCGATTTGTCGGCATGGCACCCCGCCTGCGAACAGGCGTTGGGGGTGCCGAGTGTAAGGCTGAGGTCCGGGCGGGGGATCCGCAACGAATGGTCGGCACGTTCGTCGATCACCATGTAGGGCTGCTCGGGCATGTGGCACTTGATGCACAAGGCGCCGTCTGACGGGCGGCCCTCATAGACCTTCTTGTGGAAATGATGGTCCGGTGTGTCGTAGGCCTCGGCACGGTGACACTGCAGGCACAAGTCGTTGCCATCGAACTTGAGCTTCAGGCTGTGAACGTCGTGGCAGTCCGAGCAGCGGATGTCATTGGCGTACATCTTGGACTGGGTGAACGACCCCCAGACGTAGACCTCGACGATGATCTGGCCGTCTGCGTGGTAGAGCCCTTCTTCGAGGATGGACGGCCTCAGGCCGTCGAGCAACGGGACCCCGGTGTGGTCATAGTCACCGAGCTCCCCGCGTCGTGAGTGGCAGGGGGCGCAGAGTTCGACCTGGCGCTCTGACGTGATGCCGCCTGTCGCCACGACAAGGGCGAAATTGTCGACCACCGGTCTCGCCATCGGCTGGATCCCGGCCCACGCCACGTGCCGGGAGCCCGGTCCGTGGCAGGCCTCGCAGCTGACGTCGATCTCCGACCAGGTGGTCGAATAGGTCCGCGTCTCGGGGTCGTAGTTCTTCTTCAGATTGGTCGAGTGGCACTCCGCGCACATCCCGTTCCAGTTTTGCGCCGCGCGGGTCCAGTGAAGCCAGTCGGTGGGCGGGATCTCGAGGTCGGGATAGAGATCGAACCACGCCCCGAGGTCAGAGTCCCATGCCACGGTCAAACACTGCAACCGGCCGCCGGGAAACGGCACCAGATATTGTTGCAGGGGGTCGTAACCGAAGACGTAGGTGATCTCGAAGTCCGCCGCGTCGCCGTCCGGGCCCTGGGTGTTGACGAAGAACTTCCCGTCGCGCCGGAAGAAGCGGGTGGTGCTCCCCTTGGAGGTAAAGACCGAGTCGTCAAAATCACCCAGCACGGTCTCGTCGGTAGCCACATCCATGGCGAGATCATGGTCCGAACCCTGCCAGGTGTCATACGCCTGCTGGTGGCAGGGGAGGCACGCCTCGCGACCGACAAAGGAGGCCGTCTCGGGAACCTCGGCTGCCCCGGCGCCTTCGACCCCCCTCCGAACCACCCACGCAGGGACGCTGAGGACGATGACCGCGGTCGCCACGACCCCGATCAACCGCCACCGTCGTAGCGGGTCCGCCGTCACGAGCCCACCGTCCGCGCGCCGTCAACGGTCTGGCGGCGAATGGGCTCGCCGAGTTCGACCTTGACTACGTCGTTTTCGATGCGAACCGGGAAGATATCGAGCGGCCGCGGTGCCGGCGGGCTCAAGACATCACCCATGATGTCAAACGATGAGGCGTGGCAGGGACAGATAAATCGCTCTTCATCGGCCACCCAGGGCACGGTGCAGCCGAGGTGGGTGCACTCGCGATTGAGGGCGAGAAAACCGCCGTCGGAGAGACGTGCGAGGTAGAACCGGCCCTCAGGGAATGCAGTCACGGTACCTGGTTGAAAGCGCTCGATCGGTCCGGCGACAAAGACTGCAGCATCGTCCTCTGCGGCCGAACGACCGCGGCGGGGCTTGAGAAATTCGGCCACCACCCACGCCGCCTCGAGCAACGCCACACCACCCAACAGCAACCACAGGCGCCCGAGAAAACCCCGCCGCGTCGGCTGTTCTTGAGGTTCGTTCACCTTGATACTCCACGCCAGCTGTCGGCTGCAAGGGGGTGAGGGAGCAAACAAGCAGGGGGGAAAGGGAGCCGGGGGGAAAGGGGGAGATCGCAGGTGCAAGGCGACATCGGCATGAGCACGAGCCCCTTTTCTCCCTTTCTCCCTTTCTCCCTTTCGTGTTTTATGGTTCGCATCACCACCCCCACGGCCAAACCAGGGCCATGCCGGGTCCCCTGAACCAGACGCCCACGACCGTCAGAACGGCGAGAACCACAAAGAACAGGATGAACAACGCCTGCACCACCTCCGACATCGACGATTTGATTCTTGTGACCAGAAGAACCCTGAAACCCGCCACCGCGGCGCCCAACAGCAGCAGCGGCACAACGCCCCGCCACACCAGGGACGGCAGACCCGCACCGGGCTTCAACAAGAACTCATCGACGACGATCAGGAACGGGATTGCTACCAATGCGACAAGAGCGGCCATGCGGCCGGTGCGGCGGCCGGTGTCCGACAGAAACCACGGTCCGGTCAGGGGCTTCGGATACCGGAGGTACGGGATGGCGAGCACCGCAAACGCGGCCAGAACGGGAATCACCACGACCGCAATCAGCGGGTGGAAGTGGAGCTGCAGCTCCTGGAAACCCACGAAATACCATGGAGATTTCGCCGGGTTGGTGCTCATGCCGGGGTTGGCCGGCGCGCCGAGCGGCGCGTCGAAAAACACCGCAACGACGAAGACTACGGCCACCAGCGCCAGCGCCGCCGCCAGCTCCCGCATCAAGAGGTTGGGCAGGGTCGACACGTAGTCCGGGGACTCCTCCTCGATCTCGCTCGGGGGGCGAGGGTCAACCACACCGCCGGCCTTACGAACCCTCCAGAAGTGAAAGCCCATCAGCAGCACCAGGGCGACTGGAAGCAGGGTGGTGTGGAGGGTGTAGAAGAGAATCAGGGTCGAGGCGCCGAGTTCGGGGCCCGCGCGCGCCACCTCCTGCAACCACCCGCCGATCCCCGGTACGTAGCTGAACATGCCGGTACAGATTGTTACCGCCCAGTAGGAGAGCTGGTCCCAGGGCAGAAGATACCCCGTGAAATTGGCGGCCAGCACACCGGCCAGGAGCGCCACACCGATCACCCAGTTGAACTGGCGGGCGCCGTGAAAGCCGCCGGTGAAGAAGACCCTCAACATATGGGCGACCGCGACCGCCACCAGGAGATTGGCGCTCCAGTGGTGGATGTTGCGGACCAGACCGCCGAAGAGGATGCCGTCCTGGAGCGCCGCCACCGATTGGTAGGCCCGTTCCGGGGTCGGCTCGTAGGCGAACATCATCAGCGTTCCGGTGGCCACCATGAGCGAGATCAGAACCAGCGAACTGCCGCCGAGACCGAAGGTGTGGGTGTAGGGCAGAGTCGACCGCCGGACCCGTACCGGCCGCA
>JASJGQ010000383.1:0-6465 GCA_033791425.1 Acidobacteriota bacterium | reverse complement strand
TCGGCTGCGGTCGGTTGCCGGACCGTCCCCGAGCACCAGCACGACGGCGCGACGTCGCGGCGCGGCGCCGGCAGCAAGGCCCGCCGTCGCCACTGCATCGGCAAGGCGTGGGGGGGTCTTCAGTGGACTCGAAGCGATCTGGAAGAACGTGCCGAACCACAGTTCTCTGCTCTCGGCAAAACCATCGAGCCGGAGGAGGGTGGAGTCGGGCCGCACGTACCACAAGCGGTCCGCATCGGAAAAGGCCCACGATGCGCGATCCCACGCGGGACCGGCCGAATCCTCAGTCTCTGAAGCTGCTCCCGACCGGCCGCTGAGGCTCGCAAGGGTGGCGTAGTCGACCGATGGGTCGAGCACGAACGCGACCTCGAAACCCTGCCAATCCTCACTCTCGGTATCCGTGCACGGGCTCGACCCGGCAGACGACGGCTCGAGAACCACCGGCTGGGGGGCCGCGCCGGCCGACCTCCCGGAATCGCCGGTCAGAGCCACCGACGACGCGCGACGCCCGTCCGGAAACACCGCCGCTGCAGCCACGATCTCGGTCCCGCCGATCGCGGCACAGGGGTAACCGAAGGTCCGGTTCTTCGTCAGCACGACGATGTGCTCGCCGGCGGCCTCCACCTCGAGCACTGACGGTTGCTGACCGTGGACGTCGGTCCACGCAAGACGCCCGCCGCAGACATTGCCGATCGGACGCGAGGCAAGCTCGATCTCGAGATCCGCCTCATGACCCGGCCGGTTGAGCCAGCGTTCCGCGCGCTCGACCGACCCGTCGCTCCCGGTGACCACCAACTCCAGCAGGTGGACGTGGAGTTCGGGGCCGAGATCGACTGGACAGGTGGTCGACGTCGGAGTCGGAGAACACACCTCGACGCCGTCGAGGTAGAGGGCGGCACCCGCTGAAGATACGCCGAGGTCGACCTTGACCTGGAGCTCACCGTTGACCAGACCCACGGGGGCGGTGAGGATGGAGGGGGCGCCTGCCGCGGTCGACGCGGCCACCACAAGTGCCAGAACACAGAAACTCAATTTGTCAGGTCGCACCGCACCTCCCGAAATATCACCTCGTCAATGAGGGTCACCTTTATAACGTAAGAACGAAGAAACGACGATCCGGTTGCGGATATAGGCGTCCCCGTTTTTCTCGACCCTCACCCCCCGACCCAACTGACTGTCATTTCGAGCGCAGCACCCAAAGGGTGCGCAGTCGAGAAACCTCGGCCTGGTTCAATGAGATTTCTCCGCTCACTCGTTTCCGGCTTCGCCCTTGGCTACGCCGTGACAGGCCACTCGCTCGGTCGAAATGACAGGGGCGGGGGGAGCGTTTCACTCGCTCGGTTGAATCCCATGATTGGGGTGCCATAGCCTTGCCGCCACCACAGGCAGCCGGGACGGCTGCCCCACACAACTTTCCCGGGGCGGTTGTGGGGCACGCGTCCCGCGTGCCAACGGAAATTCCGAAATCCGAAATCCGAAATCCGAAATCCGAAATTCCTAATTCCTAATTCCTAACTCTCCGAGTATTACGCCTCCACCGTCGAGACCTGCCGGCTCACCCTGACCTCTTCGGTCGTGGCGCCGAAAAGCGCCTTCAGGTCCTCGAGAATGCGGTACAGGGTCGGAATCAGGATCAAGGTGATCGCGGTGGCAAAGACGATGCCATAACCCAGGCTCACCGCCATCGGGATCAGGAACTTGGCCTGCATGCTGGTCTCGAAAATCATCGGGGTCAGACCGAGAAAGGTCGTCGCCGTCGTCAGCATGATCGGCCGGAACCTGCGTTCGCCGGCCTCGCGGATGGCCTGATCGACCGTCGCGCCCTCGGCCCGCATCCGGTTGATGAGATCGACCAGAATCAGCGAGTCGTTGACCACGACCCCGGTCAGGGCCACCATCCCGAACATCGACAGCATGGTCAGATCGAGACCCATGACCATGTGGCCAAAGACCGCGCCAACGAGCCCGAAGGGGATGGCCGACATGATGATCAAAGGCTGCGAGTAGGACTTGAAGGGAATCGCCAGCAGAGCGAAGATCGCCATCTGAGCGACCAGGAAGTTGACCTTCATGCTGTCGAGCGATTCCTTCTGTTGCCGCTGTTCACCCTCGAAGTCGAAAGTCAGACCGGGATACTCCCTGGCCAGTGCCGGCAAAACCTCGGCGCGCAGGTCGCTCGAGATCTCGTTGGCGTTGGCCACCGCCTCCTCCACATCGGAGCTGACGGTCACAATCCGGCGGCGGTCGGTTCGGTTGATGACCGCATAACCGCGGCCCTCTTCCACCAACGCCACCGTAGTAAACGGAACCTCGGCACCGCCGGGAAGCCGCACCCGCATCTCGTCGATATCGCCGAGCGACTGCCGTTCGGCCTCCGGGTAGCGGACCATGACCCGGATGTCGTCGCGGCCGCGTTGGATCCGTTGTACCTCCCGGCCGTAGAAACCCGAACGAACCTGGCGTGCGAGATCCGACAAGGTCAGACCTGCCGCGCGGCCCTCGGGCGTCAGCGTGAGTTTGAGCTCTTTCTTTCCAGGGAGGAACGAGTCCGCCACGTCCTTGGTGCCGGGGTACTCGGCGATGATGACTTTGAGCCGCTCGACGGCTGCGAGCAGCGTATCGAAGTCGCGGTGGGCCAGCTGCACGCTGACCGGGTCGCCGGCCGAGAACATGTTTGCCTTGAAGGTCAGCGAGACCGCTCCCGGCACCTCGCCGACGATCTCCCGCCAACGGCTGACCAGCTCGGCGGACCCCTTATCGCGGTCCTCCGCCCCCAGCAACTCGACGTTCACCTCACCAACGTGGGACGAATCACCACCCGACGATCGTTGGGCCGTCGGTCCACCGCCGCCGGACGAGGGCAGTTGTCCGACGGTGGTCGAGATATGGCGGACGATCGAGGGCGATCCATCCGGCTGGGCTTCGTCGTGGTCGCGCGCGAGAGCTTCCGCCGCTGCCTCGACCCGCGCCAGGACCGCCTCGGTCTGCGAGACGGGCGTCCCCTGCGGCATGGTCAGAGACGCCACCATATTGTCCGAATCCACCCGCGGCATGAAGCTGAACTTGAGGAAGCCGCCGACGACCAGCGAAACGCTGAGGATAAGAAAGACCGCGGCCACTGCCAACGTCAAGTAGCGCCACTCGAGGGCGAATCCGAGCGTCTTCCGATACGGTCCCTTGATGAACCACTGGAGGCCTGCCTGGACTCTGTTCTGGACCTTCTCGACCGGGCCGAGAAAGGGCCCCACGATCCGGTTGAAGATCCGGCCCTCTCCGGAAAGATGAGCCGGGAGAATCAGCAAAGCCTCAACCAGCGACATCAGGAGGACCGCGATCACGACCACCGGGATCTGCCGCATGATCTTGCCCATGTTGCCGGCCACAAAGAGGAGCGGCGCAAAGGCCGCCACCGTTGTGATGATGGCAAAGGTCACCGGCATCGCCATCTCGCGGACGCCGAGAATGGCCGCGTCGAGCGGTTTCATCCCGGTTTCCAGATAATTGAAGATGTTCTCACCGACGACAATGGCGTCGTCCACCACGATACCGAGAACGACGATAAAGGCGAAGAGCGAGATCATGTTGATGGTGACGTCGGCGTAGGGCAGCAGCCAGAGACCGCCGAGGAACGAGATCGGAATCCCCATCGTGGTCCAGAATGCGAGCCGCGTGTTGAGGAAGAGAGCCAGACAGATAAAGACCAGGAACAGACCGAGCCGGGCGTTGCGCAGCAGCAGCCCAATACGCTGTTTGAGGATGATGGAGTCGTCGTCCCAGGTTTCGACGGACACACCTGCAGGCAGTTCCGGCGCGAGATCGGCGAGGTACTCTTTGGTGGTCCGGGCCACTTCCAGGGCACCCTCGTCACCAACCCGGTAGACCTGGATCAGAGCGGCGCGCTTGCCGTCGAAACGGGTCGCGGTGTCGGTGTCCTCGAACCCGTCGATCACGGTGGCGACGTCGGAAAGCTCCACCCTGGTGCCGTCCGGTCGCGTGACGACGACAATGTCCTCGAACTCCGCGCCGCGATAGAGCTGTCCCTTGGTGCGCAGAAGGATCTCGCCACCCTGGGTCTTGACCGCGCCGCCCGGGAGATCGAGCGACGACATCGAAACAGCGTTCGCCACCTGTTCAAAATTCAGACCATAGCGGCGCAGGGCGTCCTCCGAAACCTCGATGGAGATCTCGTAGTTGCGGACCCCGGCAATCTCGACCTGCGAAATATCTTCCAGGGCAGTGACCTCGTCACGGACCCTTTCGGCAAGGGCCTTCAGCGTCTTCTCCGGTGCCTCGCCAAACAGCACGATGGTGATGACGCGGCGGCGGGTATCGACTTCGGAGACTACCGGTTTTTCAGTCTCGACCGGAAAGGTCTCGATGCGGTCGACGGCCGCCTTGATGTCGTCGAGCACCTTGCGGTCGTCGGCGTCCTCTTCGAGCTCGGCGGTCACCGTCCCCAGGTTCTCCTGCGCCGACGAACGGAGGCGCTTGATACCTTCGATCGAGGCGATGGCCTCTTCGACGCGAATGCACACCCCCTCCTCCGCCTCGGCCGGGGACGCTCCTCGATAGGGCACCCTGACCGTGACGGTGTCAGTGTCGATCTCCGGAAAGACCTCGATGACACCCGTCGCGAGGGACAGCGCGCCCGACACCAGGATGAAGATCATCAGGATATTGGCCGCGACGTGGTTGGCGGCAAACCAGGCCAGAGGCCCCTTGCGACTATCGTTCATACCGATCCTCCCGCCTCACCTGTCTCGGGCTCTGCCGCGGCCGTGCTCGGGGCGTCGGCTCGGCGGATGGTCATGCCCTCGGTGATGGCGTCGAGCGAGCTCACGATCACGAGATCGCCTTCCTGCAGCCCCGACGACAGGAGCGTCTGCTGGCGATCTGCACGAACGACCTCGACATCGCGGATTTCAAGCGCACCATCGGCGAACACCCACACGCGGTCGTCTTCGTGGATGGCGTATCTGGGTACCGCAACAACCTCATCCAGCGTGCGTCCAAAGATGCGGACATCGACAAAGGTCCCGGGCAGCAACGCCGGGCGGTCGGCGGAGGTCTCATAGGGTTGCGGCACCTCGATCACGACGTGGACCATGCGCGACATCTGGTCGACCTGCGCTTCCATGCGGGTCACCCTGCACTCCCAAACGGAGCGGGCAGCGCCGGAACCGACGCTCACTTCTGCGGTCGAGCCCTTTCCACCCCGGCGTGAGGGCACGTCGAACCACGCCATCTCGCTGCTGTCCAACGGAACTCGAACCTCGACGACATCCGTCCCGTACACTGTGGCGAGACGGCTGCCGTTGCCGACAAACTGGCCGACATCGACGCTCTCGGAGACAACAACTCCGTCAAAGGGCAGCGAAAGCCGCGTCCGCTCGAGGCCGAGCTTGGCGACGCTGAGGTCGGCCACCGCCGCCGCATACTCGGCTTCGGCCTGGCGGATCTGGGGCTCGCGGATCACCAGCGCGGTCGGTTCCTCATCCGGGTGCAAACCGTACCACTCCTCGCGAGCGACCTCCGCTTCGGCCTGTTCGCGCTCGAGCGTCACCTTGGCCCGCGCCACGGCCGCCTGCCCTCGTTCCACCGCGAGCTCGTAGTCGCGCGGATCGATCTCCACCAGCACCTCACCGGCACTGAAGAACCCGCCGGCAACCAAAGACCGGTGGGTCTTGACCACCTGGCCGGCCACCTGCGGAACGATATCGACAGAGACCTTGGCCACGACCTCGCCGTGGCCGGCAACCACCACCGGCACAGCGGTGATCTCGACCGGCAACACCTCGACCAGAGGACCGAGTGCTGGGCGATCCACCCGGGGAGGCGCCTTGCGCGCAGAGGTGATCACTGCCGCTGCTGCAAATCCAGCGATAATGACAAGGACGGGAACGACGAGCTTGAGGGTTTTGGAAGACATCAGAGCACTCCACTAGAGTTTTGAGTTTTGAGTTTTGAGTTTTGAATTTCGGACATGGCTTGGGTGCCTGCGGGGACGATAGGCTCGGATTCAGAATCCGCCGGATCGGTGCCCCAGTCGCCACCGAGGGCGAGGAAGAGATCGATGCGGGCGTTCCACACGTCGGTCGTGTTGGTGATGATCGCCTGCTCGGCGAGACGCAGGCGGCGCTCGGTTTCGAGGACCGTGAGCAGGGTCTCCACGCCGCGCTGATAGCGCTGCTTGGCGAGACCGTCCGCAGCGCGGGCTTCGGCGACCCGTTCCGTCGTCAGATTGAAGCTCTGGACGGAGGATTCACCGAGAACCAGAGCATCCTCCACTTCGCGCAGGGCATTCAGAACCGCTCCCGCATAGGCTGCCGCGGCCTGTTCGGCGCGCGCCCTGGCGGCATCCACATCCGCTCGGCGTTGGCCGCCGCTGAAGAGAGGCCCGGTCAGATTGGCGACGATGTTGTAGACAAAGTTCGACAGATCGAGCTCGTTGAAGGTGTCGGCGGA
>JASJGQ010000382.1:0-11002 GCA_033791425.1 Acidobacteriota bacterium | reverse complement strand
CCGCATCGCGACATGCCTTGTCGCATTCAGATCGCCTGGTGTCGCCCTCTGCGTAGGGGTTTCGCGCAGCCCCACATCTTCTGTAATGACCCATTTTCGGTGAGCATGGGATGCAAAAACGTTTTGGTTGGGTGTGACCTGAACTAAAAACTAAAAACTAAAAACTCAAAATTCCTGTGGGCGTTAGCCCACCGGTCCCTGCTCGTCTCTCGGGATCCGGAGGCCCGGCACGAGATTCCGTTCCGCGATGACGCGGATCGCCTTGGGGTATTCCGGGCAGGCCAGTTCACAGAGGCCGCATCCCGTGCACGCGCTGCTGCTGATGAGCGGGCGGCCACCGATCATAAGGATCGCCTGGTCCGGGTACGGGCAGGCCGTGTAGCACCGGGTGCAGGTTTCGCCGCGAAAGGTGACGCACCGTTTCGGATCGACCTTCGCGATGCCAAGACGAACCCGTTCGGGGCCGCCGGGGTCGACCAGCGCGCCCTCACCACAGGCAGCGATACAGGGCAGTCCGTCGCACAGATAGCAGGGCTTCACCGACGGTTCGATGACCGGCACCATCCGATCGTCGTCGCGCTCGAGGCTGACAATGCTGGCGGTCGGGCACACCGGGATACAGTCGCCGCACCCGGTGCACGCCTCGAGAAAGTCTGCATCCGGCTTGAGAGCGCCCGGGGGACGCAACACTTTGGCCGGGTCCGGGCTCGTCGATCCGGTTGCGACCTTGGTGGTGCTGCGAAACGCGTCGAAGAACCCGGTGAAGAGCTCGCGCCGTGAGCGATTGCGGTGGCCGCTCATCCGACCGCCCCTTGGAGCAGCGGCATTTTGCTCCACGCCACCGGAGTGTCGATTCTCCGAATCTCGGTGCCGCGAATGGCCTCCTGTACCAGCTCCTGCATGTCGAGGGCAGTTTCGGCTTCGGCCAACTCCGCCGCCGTCGATCGGGTGACGGGTTTCTCGGGCAGAAGAAACGAACAACAGTCGAAATGGGGGAGGATGGAGGTCTCGTAGGTGCCGATGCGTTGGGCGCGGACGATGATCTCTGGTTTGTCCAGGCTGATGAGAGGGCGCAAGACCGGCAGGGTCGCCACGGCCTCCACTGCGCGCAGATTCTGAATGGTCTGCGAAGCCACCTGTCCGAGCGACTCGCCGGTGACGAGGGCGTCGGATTTGAATCGGTACGCCGCCCGCTCCGCCAGACGCAACATGAAGCGCCGATACAGCAGGACCCTGAGCCCCGCCGGACACCGGGCGGCGATCTGCTCTTGAATGGGCAGCAACGGCACCATGGCCAGACGGGCTTTGCCCTGATAGCGAATCAGGATTCTCAAGAGATCAACCACCTTTTCCAGACTTGCAGGATCGGTTCGCGGCACCGAATGGAAATGGACGAAGTCGAGCCGCATCCCGCGCTTCATCATCAACCACGCGGCCACCGGCGAGTCGATCCCGCCCGATATCATGCAGGTGGCCTTGCCGCCCACACCGACCGGCAGACCGCCCGGTCCGCAAACCCGCCGGGTCCAGGTAAAGAGGCCCTTTTTATCGACCAGGACGTGCAGCGTCAGATCGGGTGATGAGAGATTGACGGGCCATCCGGTGGCGTCTTGAACAAATCGTCCGACCTCGCGTTCGATCTCCGGCGAGTTCATTGGGAAGCATTTGTCCGACCGCATACAACGGATGGCGAAGCTCTCTGCCTGGAGGCCCTGAAGCTTCTCGCCGACGTGGGTTTTCAGAGACTCGAGGGTTGAGCCACCGTACTCGACCGGCATGATGGCGCCGAGACCAAACACCGTACCCAGTCTCCGCACCACTTCGGAAAAGGGAACCGGTTCCGAGAAATCTATGAGGACTCTCCACGCCGGCCGGTCCAACGACGCGACGGGAAGATCAGACAGGGCCTTGTTGACGTTGTCGGTCAGCCTGCGCTCGAACCACATCCGGTTGCCGCCCTTGAGGCTGATCTCCGACGTGGTGGCGAGGACTCGAGTCACGGTCTCCATCGGGAGAGGGTAGCATTCGTCGAATTAGGAATTAGGAATTGGGAATTCGGATTTCGGATTTCTCTTGGGAAGATCGCGCTGATACGAGTCGCGTGCGGTGGAGGTGCCTGACGTTCGTTAGAACGCGATGCGAATCGGTTCGACCGCAAAGCACAGGATGAACATGAGGATGGTGATCCAGCCGATCATCCGGCGCCAGGGATCTAGCGGGACGTTTTCGTCCCAGAGCCGGGGGTGAACCGGTTTCATGATGAGTGCGATGACGACCCACACCCACCAACCGGGCCAGATAAAGCCGAGACCGGCGAGGACGCCAACCAGCGGCCAGGCGGCCGCGCGCTGCCATCGTCCGAAGAGTGCGTAGGTGATGTGACCGCCGTCGAGTTGGGCGAGGGGCAGGAGGTTGAGGAGCGTGATGAAGATGCCGAACCACGCGGCGACCCCGGTCGGGTGGAGCCACAGGACCAGGTCGTTGGACAGTCCCGGGTGCAACACGGCTTCGAAGATCTCCCATATCAAAGGCTCGGCGAAGTGAATCGTTCCCCCGCCATCAATGTTCTCGCCGATTTCGGAAGCCGCGATGCCGTACGCGAGGAAGGGCAACAGCGCCAGGAATCCGGCGATGGGCCCCGCCGCGCCGACGTCCAGCAGCTGTCGTTTGTTCGCAATGGGGTCCTTGATGCGGATGACCGCACCGAGGGTGCCGATGCCTCCGAATGGAACCGGAAAGGGAATAAAGAACGGTGGCGTAACGGCAAGGCCGTGGCGCCGGGCCGCCACGTAGTGCCCCATCTCGTGGCACATGAGAATCGTGAGCAGCGGAATCGAAAACTTGAGCCCGGTCAGGTAGAAGCGGGGATCGGCAAAGATCCTGCCGAGACCGAGGCGCGCCACTTCGGGCGGCAGACTGCCCCAAACCAAACCGCCGACAATCGTCGTGCTGGCGAATGTGAGAGCGAACAACAGGATGTGGAGCCACCATCGCGGCTGGTAGGGGGATGGTGTTGGAGGGTACGGAAAAGCCCCGACGGGCGAACCGTCGGGGCGCAGAATTTCCGGGTGCTCGTCCGGACGCACGCTCAGCTCATATCGCGGAGCGCCTTGCCGGGTTTGAAGCGAATGGTCTTGCCGGGCGGAATTTCGACTTCGCGGCCGGTCTTGGGGTTGCGGCCGATACCGCGCTTCCGATCCTTGACCTGAAAAACGCCAAAGCCTCGAAGCTCGATACGGTCACCGCGAAGGAGCGCGCTCTTCATGCCCTCGAACAGGGCCTTGACGGCTTCGCTCGCTTTTGGCTTCGGAAGATCGGTCGCCTGCATCACCCGCTCGACGAGATCCGACTTGATCATCCACTCCTCCTTCCCCAGACGCGGGGAGTGCGAAGTTATCCGAGAAGTTCATGTCCTGTCAAGGCTTAGCCACGAATCAAAAAAACTCCCGCGGAATCCGCGGGAGTCGAGACGATCAGAATGTCCATCAATTGGACATCAGAAGGGCACGTCGTCGGCGTCATCGGGGAAGTTCTGGCCGACTGCCCCGTGATCCTGCGTTCCCTGGCTCGTTCCGCCGGACGAGGACCGGCCTCCGAGGAGCTCCATTTCGCGGATGTGGACCTCGCTGCGGTATTTGGTCACGCCCTCGACCTCGTATTTCCGGGTTCTGATCTGACCCTCGATATAGAGCTGTTTGCCTTTTGTGACGTAGTTTTCGACCACATCGACCATGCGATCCCAGGCCACGATGTTGTGCCACTCGGTGCGGGGGTTGCCGTTTTCGTCCTTTGACCGGCGGTCTGTGGTGGCCAGCGAAAAAGTGGCAAGACGCATTCCGCTCGGGAGCGATTTGATTTCCGGATCCCTCCCGACATTTCCTAACAGGATGGCTTTGTTGACGCCCATGATTGGCTCCTTTTCCGTGTGGACGGGACGGCGAAATCGTAACACATCGTGGGCGCCCTGACGGGCGCGAATTCGGAATTTGGAATTCGGAATTCGGAATTTCCATCGCGGTGCCCACCCTCCAAGTAAGTTCGAGTGCTTTTGTCGGTGGAGGGCGCTGAGCCGAGTCGCGTGCGGTGGAGGTGCCTGGCATCCAGCCCGTCCGACGGGCCGCGTGCCTGGCATCCTCTCGGGAAGGTCTTTTGGAAACGGGCCGTGCGGTGGAGGTGCCTGGCATCCGGCCCGTCCGACGGGCCGCGTGCCTGGCATCCTCTCGGGATGGGCGACTGGAAACGGTCCGCGCGCGGTGGTGGTGCCTCAGAATTGCCACCCCGCGGCCACCGCGTTGCACCGTCAGAGGTGGTACTTTGTCGGTCGTGAGCGAGGAACGTCGTGTCGTTCGTTTTGCCTCGAAGATGGCGGTGGTGACTCTGATCTGCCGGATCACCGGGTATCTGCGGGACAAGGCATTGTTTTCGGTCATTGGTGCCGGCTACCTGAACGACATGTATCGGACCGCCAACCGCATCCCAAACGCCTTCCGGGGTCTTTTTGCGGAAGGGACGTTGCACGCCGCGTTTGTCCCGACGCTGTCGCAACTGGTCGCTCGGGACGAGAACCGGGGCGAGGCCGTGGAGCTGTTTCGCGGTCTCCTGGCCGTGCTTGTGCTGATTGTGGGGATCGTGGTCGGTCTCGGGATCCTCATTTCACCGTGGTTGGTCAGACTGTACGCACAGGGTTTTTCGAACACGCCGGGCATGCTCGAAACCACGGTTCTCATGAATCGGATCATGTTCCCGTACCTGCTGTTGATCTCGGTCGCGGCCCTGCTCCAGGCGGTTCTCAACAGCCACGAGCGCTTTCTGCTTTCGGCTTCGACACCGATCTTTTTCAACCTGGTGATCGCCGGGACGGCCTGGTTCGTGGTGCCCAGGGTGGCCCGACCCGAGATCGTCCTGTCGATCGCGGTGTTGGTCGGCGGCTTTCTCCAGTTTGCCGTCCAGATCCCGGCGGTCCGCAAGCTCGGATACTCACTGCGGCCGGTGTGGGGCGCCATGACCAACCCTCAGGTGCGGGGCGTCCTCCTGTTGATGCTGCCGGGAATTCCCGTCCTCGGGATCAACCAGATCAACCAGTTGATTTCCAATCGATTCGCCTCGTTCATTGATTCCGGTGTGAGCTACACCTACGGTGCATATCGGGTGACCGAGTTGGTGTTTGGCGCGATTGTCGTCCAGTTGACGACCGTCCTGTTGCCCGTTCTGTCGCGCCAACTTCGACTCGAACCCGAGAAGGCATCGGGAACTCTGGTCGGGACAATCACCCTGGTGAGTTTCGTGACGCTGCCGGCGGCGACCGTGATGGCGGTGTTGTCGCAACCGATCATCGGCTTTCTCTTTGGTGGCGGGCGTTTCGACACAACGGACGTTGCACTCACCGGAGCGACTCTGACCGCGTATGCCTTTTCGCTGGTGGGTACCGGCCACGTCAAGGTGATGGCAAGCGCTTTTTTTGCGCAGAAGAACACGCGGACCCCGATGTGGGGCAGCCTGGTGGCTCTCGTCGTGTTCACGACTATGTGCGCTGCGATGGTCGGCCCCTACGGGACTGCCGGGTTGGGGTGGGCAAATACGGCGGCGATGGCGATTTTCGGTATTTTTCTGACCGCACTGTATGCCCGGAAATACGGCTTCCGGGGCGCGCGAATCGGACAGGCCGCGGCTGCAGTCGGGCGCCAGGTCGTCGCAGCTGGAGTCGTAGCCGTGGCCTTGCAGCTGGTGCGACCTTGGCTCACCGCGATCGACCATACGTCGCTCGACGGCGGTCTTCGCCTGGCGGCGGTCCTGTTGCCTGTAGCGGCGGCCTATGTCGGCATCGTGACCGTTCTTGGCGGCCGGGAACTCCGGTTGTTGGCATCGGCATTGAGACCGGGAGACCATTCGTGAAGATGGTGATTCAAAGGGTGTCGCGGGCCGGGGTCACGGTCGATGGCGAGGTGGTCGGCCGGATCGGCATCGGCCTTCTGGTTCTGGTCGGGCTCGAGCGCGATGACGGAGTGCTGCAACTCGAGCGGGCTGCGCGCCGGCTCGCGACCCTGAGGGTGTTTTCGGACGACAAGGGCCGGATGAACCTTGGGCTCGATGAGGTCGGAGGGGGTGTGCTTGCGGTGTCGCAGTTCACCCTTGCCGGGTCGATCCGGAAGGGCCGTCGACCGGGTTTCGATCGAGCGATGCCGGGTGAGGATGCCGAACCCTTGTTCGAGACCTTCTTGAAGCTTCTCCGGGCAGAAGGATTGGCCGTCGAGACCGGCAGATTCGGGGCGCTCATGCAGGTCGAACTCGTCAACGACGGCCCGGTCACCCTGATCTGGGAAGACAACCCGCCGCAGAGTTCTCAGTGTTGAGTTTTTAGTTTTCGAACGGAGGGCTCGATCCACGTCGCATGGGTCCGGAGCACAACTCAAAACTAAGAACTCACAACTCAAAACTTATCGATCAGTCCAGATTGGATTCCTTCCACGCAATCCAGAAATCCTGGCCTTCGGGGAGGTGTTCGATGGCGGCCAGGAACTGTTCGTCGGTTTCGAGGGCGGCCTGGTAGCCGGCGTCGAGTCCGAGGGTGGCATTGAGGACCTCGACCAGGATGCCGAGCTTGACGTCCGTAAGGTCCTGCTCGTCGGTTCTCAAAGCGGCAAGATTGTCAGCCGGCAGGATCTCGGACGCCTCGACAAAATCGAAGAAGTTCTCGAGCACCTGCTCGTCAACCGAATACCCTCGACCCATCGCGGCCTGTTCTTCGTCCGGCACGTTTTTGAGCACGTCGATGGCAAAACGGAAGAACGCCGAATTCCCGTAGAGCCGGGCCAGATTTTCCGACAGAGTCCGGTGGCTGACCGTGACATCGGGCGTGATGCCCCCCCCGCCGAGCACTGTTCGGCCGGCATCGGTCGCGTAGATCGCGTCTCCATTGCCTTCGCTGTTGCCGTTGCGATGCGTGATGTAGTCGATAAACGACTCGTAGTCGCGTTGGATCGAGCGTCCGGAAGGCGTGTAATACCGCGCGGTCGTGAGGGCGAGACCGGCGTCGCGAACCGAGAATACCGTCTGCACCAGCCCCTTGCCCCATGTCACCTCGCCGATGACGAGACCGCGATCGTGGTCCTGGATGGCCCCAGCAACGATCTCGGAAGCCGATGCGGATCCTTCGTTGACGATGACGATGACGCTGCCCTCAAAGGTCTCGCCGTTGCCCGGAGCGGTGAGGGTGGAGTGGCTCGATCGGGTCCGGCCACCGGTTGTGACGATCAGATCGTCCTCGGCGAGAAAGGGATCGGCGACCCCGATCGCTGCATCCAGGGAACCACCGGGGTTGTTGCGAAGGTCGAGAATGAGATCTTTCATGCCCTCGGTTCGCAGACGCTCGATAGCCTCGCGTACCTCGCGCGTGCTGCTCGATGAAAACTCCGACAGTCGAACGTAGCCGACATTCGGTCGAACCATAAAAGCGTACCGAACGGTTGTCTGGGGGATCCTCGTGCGAGTGATAGCCACCCCAAAGGTCTCTTTGAGGCCCGGGCGCGCAATCGTCAGCTGGACGTCCGTTCCCTCCGGTCCCCGGACGAGATCGACCACGTCATCGAGGCTCATGTCCTCGGTTTCCTGTTCGCCGATTGCAGAGATGATGTCACCCGTTCGCAGCCCCTTTGCCGCCGCGGGTGTGCCCGCCATGGGAGCGATGACGGTGATCTTGCCGTCTCGTCTCGAAATGATGATGCCGACGCCGAAAAACGAACCTTCCTGGCGAGAGCGCATCTTGTCGAAAGTGCGCGGGTCGAGGAAATTGGAGTGCGGATCCAGAACCTCGAGCATGCCGCCGATGCCGTCGTAGACGATATCAGCAGGGTCCTCTTCGGTCGGCAACCACTCGACCAGCAGATTGACGACTCGAGAAGCGCGGATCATGAGTTGGGTCTCTTCTTCGGGCACGGAACGTTCTCCGAACAGCGCTCCTGCAGTGGCGCCGGTAAGGAGGACCACGAGTGCAATCACAGTAGGATGGAATTGGCGTTTTCTGGCAGTCATATCTTTCCCATCTGGCGTCTCGGCCCCACGTTGGTGGGACCGTATCTCAGTGTAACCTGCTTCGAGATACGAATAGTCCAGCCTTCGAGTTTTCTGAGGAGGTATCGCCACCGCCCCAGGCACCTATCCGGAGGCGCTTCCCGGGAGGAGCCACCCTATGCATTGTCTGCCCTGAACGATGTGGCGAGCTTGGGTGCGGGGGGTCAGACAATGCAAAGAATGGCACCTCCGCCGCACGTGGTACGTATTCGAACGCGCTTCCCGGGAGCACTCGATCGTTGGTCGTCGGCAGGGCTTTGCCCGGAAATTCAAAATTCAAAATTCAGAATTCCGAATTCATCATGGGTATACTGCGGTCTGGAGGTCGTTGTCGTGTTTGGAACCCTCGGCATGCCCGAGCTTATTCTGATCTTCGTGGTGGCCCTGCTGCTGTTCGGCCCACGCAAGATGCCGCAGATCGGAAAGTCCGTGGGACGGGCGTTGGGTGAGTTCCGGCGCGCATCGAACGAGTTCAAGCGCACCATTGAAGACGAGGTGGCGTCCGACGACCTGCGAGATGTCGGGAAGGACCTCAAAGGCCTTCGCGATATCGGCAACGACATCAAGGACCTCAAACGGACGATCGAAAAGCCGATCGAAACCACCATCAAAAAGGCACTCGAGACCCCGACTGACGACGAGGCAACCGACGTGAAGACCGAGGAGAGTGAAACACCGTGACCTCGGTCGAGCCGGACGTAGTGGATCGCGACGACGAAGTTTCGGACGACGAACTCCCGCGGATGACCCTGCTCGACCACCTGGACGAGCTGCGCCGCCGAATCCTCTACAGCATCATCGCCCTGTTCGTGGGATTTCTTGCGAGTTGGTACTTCGCTCCGACCATCTTCCTGTGGCTCGAGCGCCCGATCCTCGACGTTCTCCCCGCAGGCGAGCAGCTGGCCTTTACCGATCTCTCGGGCCCGTTCATGCTCTATATCAAGGTGGCTCTGCTGACCGCCATCTTTGCCGCTTCGCCGTTTCTTTTGCTTCAGTTGTGGATGTTCCTGCGGCCCGGTCTGTACCCGCGGGAACGGCGGCTGGCTGCTCCCTTCATCATCTTCACGACCCTTTTCTTTGTCGCCGGGGGATATTTCGGCTATCGGATCGCCTTTCCCATGGTGGTTCAATTCCTGCTCGGAGTGGGTGAGAATTTCAGACAGGTTGTCACGATCGACACCTACTTCTCGATGATGTCGAAGATCCTCCTCGGACTCGGGCTGGTGTTCGAGATGCCGATGTTGATCTTCTTTCTCGCCCGAATGGGCATCGTCAGTGCGGGCCAGCTGATTCGTTGGTTCCGATGGGCCGTGCTCCTGATCTTTGTTACAGCGGCCATCATTACGCCGACACCGGATGTAGCCACTCAGACGGTTTTTGCGGTGCCGATGATCCTGCTCTATCTATTGGGTGTCGGGGTCGCGGCGATCTTTGGTAAGAAGCGCCGGGTCGATGACTGACGGCGGCTCCAGGTGACTGAGTCGGAGGATGGAGGAAAGACCATGGAATCGATCGAGGCAGGGTGGGAGATCGGGTTTCCCGCGGCGACGATGGACGAGTTGTTGGTGGCCCTGGTGGTCCGCGACCTGGTCCACGGTGCATCCTTCGACGTCGAGGCTCTCGAGGATGGCAGTGAACTGGCGCTGGACTTCACGGCCGGCGACGAACTCGAGGGTGAGACCTACCAGCTGTTGCTTTCGGCGGAGGTCGCGGGCTCGGACAACCGCGAGATGATTCAGGCCTTCGCAGAGGAGATGCTCGAAGGATTGGTCGACGAAGCAACTGAGGCGGTCGATCAACGGGTGGAGATCGCTTCGAGACCCACTGGCGATCTGGTCTTTCGAGCCGTTGCCGAGGACGAGGAACGTTGGGATCTCGTGATCCCGGATTGGTTGGCGCCCGATGGATCTGAAGTGCCCTTTGGGTTCAGGTCGTTCGACGCCGCCGGTGGCGAGGCCTGGCCGGACAATGCGGTCCTCGATCTTCATGGGAGGGTGGTGCTGGTGCCGTTCGGAGGCGTTGTCCACGCATTCGGAATCCCGGCGCCGACAGGCTGGAACGAAGAGCAGAATGACGGCGACCCCAACGGGCTTCCGGTGCACCCGGATGTGGGCTAGACTCAAGGCGTATCCCCTTGTTCTCTCGATAGAAGGCGTGTATACTCCCCGCCCCTGGGACCGGTCAGCGGCTCCCGGTATCGGTTGGAGGCTAGGACGATGGACCTCATTCGTGAAGTGACACAGGAATATCTGAGAACAGATATGCCAGATTTTCGACCCGGCGATAACGTCAAGGTCCACGTGCGTCTCAAAGAAGGCGAAAAAGAGCGCATTCAGATCTTCGAGGGTCTGGTGATTGCCCGCAAGCACGGCGGCGTGTCGGAGACCTTTACGGTTCGCAAGATCTCATCTGGGATCGGTGTCGAGCGCACATTTCCGTTGCATTCTCCTTCGGTCTCGCAGATCGAGGTTTCGCGGCGCGGGCGGGTTCGGCGCGCAAAGCTGTACTACATACGCAATCTGCGCGGCAAGGCCGCTCGAATCAAGGAACGGGACCGCGCACGCTGACCCTTCGCTGCGCGATTCTCCACACCGATCGAATGTTCCGGCGGTGAATCATGCCCGGCGGGTTCGCCCTGGGTGCCAGGGATCGCCGTTTACTCAAGGATGCTGACGCCGTCATCGGCGTCGACGAGGTCGGGCGAGGTGCGCTTGCCGGACCCGTGGTTGTGTGCGCCGCCAGGTTCGATAGGATTCCGGTGGACAGCGGCGTTCGTGACTCCAAGCTGATGAGCGCGAATCAACGGCATACGGCTCTGGAACGGCTGCACCGGCGTGGTGTTGGTTGGGCTGTGTGCGAGATTGGCCCCGAAGTCATTGACCGCATCAACATCCTCGAAGCGACCCGGTTGGCAATGCGCTCTGCGGCCCTCGTG
>JASJGQ010000381.1:0-6750 GCA_033791425.1 Acidobacteriota bacterium | reverse complement strand
GAGAATGACAAGGTCAAACTCGTCCAGACTGTTCAATTCGAGATCGGCCGGGTCAATTACGGTGGTAAAAACTGGATCCAACTCCTTGAGAGCCCCCTTGATCCCATGCTCCAAGGGACCGGGGGCATGCCAATAGTCGCCTAAAATCATGAGCACATCCATATTGACTCCTTAATGTGCAGGTGGCTACGGTACACGGGCTACGGTGCCACGTACCGCATTGTTGCACTTTTGATGGGATCGGCGGGCGGGAGAGGTCAGTGAAATCCTGGGTAATGATGGACAGGTGCCACTGATCAAAACCTCAGATCGTCCTTCAACCAGGCCAGCTTGTCAGGGTGGGTTCCCTTCGCATTCCTTACATTTTCAGGTGACGAGATTTTCACAATGCGAACAATGCGAAGGGGGGCGCCCGTCCGTGGCACCCATCCAGAGGCAGTCTAGAAACCGACCGTGGTTGACCAGACGCCGGTATTGCCCGACTCGAAACCGTCCACAAAAATCCTGTCACCTCTGAAATCCAGACCATCGTAGTACGTCTGGTACGATCCTGGACCAACCATGTTCTTGTGGTTCCCGAGCACCAGCCAGGCGCTCATCGTCCCCGGCGGAGCGGCCTCCCAGCCGGTGTCGAAGAATTCCCAGCCGCTGGTGCTCACCATGATCGGTGTACCCCCGGCAAAGACCTGATTACCCACGCAGGATGGGTTGTTGAACCAGTCCCACCACATCTCGAACTGGCCTGAGGCAGTCTGGCCCGGCGGGACATTGACCCAGCCTCTGAATCTGTAGTGCTGGTCGTCGGGAATCGAGTTCACGCAGTAGACGACAGCCAGGGATGCATTGACCGGAGAAGTGTTGGTGGCGAGAAGGCTGCCTGAGACCGGGCTGGCATTGTGATCGGAGGGATCCCACTCGGCGGTAAAGTCTGCTCCGAGAGGTGTCCATCCTAAGATGTCAGTGTCGAACTCTCCGTTGACCGCCAGGTTCTGAGCAACGACGCACGGGCTCGAAATGAGGACCACCAAACCAAGAGTCGCGCAGATTGAATATCGCATCGACTACCTCCGTTCAATCGGCATGTTTCCCAGTACTGGGCCGATGAGGTTTTTCGTGCAATGACGTGTTGATCTGGCAACATATTACATCGACAAGTGGAAGTGTGCACAGGCACCCACTCCCATCCACGATTCGAAGAACGCGAATGGCGGCCCCCATCAAGGGCGCCGGTGACGACTACGCGGGCAGATCTGGAAGCGTGGCCACAATTTCGATGACCGTGGATCATCGCGTGGCCCGCACCATCGATTCCAGCTCGAACACGTGCGGGTCCGAAATGTCGAACCGCCTCAGGGCGGCCGCCAACTCCAGGAGATACTCGAGGTTGGTCCCGCTCGGCCCGGCGCTGCGCCGGATCTGTGCGGCAATTTCTTCAAGCGGCGCCTCACCGAGAAACGCGTGGTTGGTGGGCGGACCGATATAGACCACCCCGGGGACCGCGGCACCATCCAAGCTGAGATCGACGGTACGGCGCTCATACCCGTTCTTCTCACGGTGGTCGAGGTGCGCGAAAGTCTCCGTTTCGACCAGGTAGGCGCGTCCGACGCATCGTTCCCCGGGTGCTTCGATGAGGGTCAAGACCCTCCCGGGGTCGGACGCTACGCCGCGGTGGTCGTGCGAGCCCTGCCAGAATCGTCGTGCCCAACCTTCGATCGATGCGCGCTGAACCTCGAGAAAGGGAAAATCCACGCGCCATATCAGCGATCCGTATCCGAACAGCCATACCGGCTTGTCCACGGTGGGTCCGATGTCGTTCATCTGAGCATCCTACGCGACCCGCAACTTGGGAGCGTCAAACCCCGTGGTCGTGAAACTAACGGGACGCCGAATGGGTCCCAACGGATGGCAACCACCGCAGGATAGGTGCCACTGATCACATTCTCACGATCTCGCCTGGTTCAAAGACGTTGTGAGGTTGTGATCAGTGGCACCCATCTGATCAACGCTGTAGGAATCGACAGCTAGGTCGATGCGGACGCTGTCGGCGCCTCCTCCTTTTTCATCTTTGGTGGCGGCTTCAACCAGCCGCCGCCGGTGGTCAGACACTCCCAACCCCAGCGCAGCCACGTGATGACCGCAGCAGCCAACCACAGGGCCCACACCAGCATCACCACCCGGTAGACCCACAGTGGCAGGGAAAGGGTGGTCACCTCGGGCATTGGTCCGTCGGAGAGGTCGTCAAACCAGGCCAGATGGTAGGCCGATGAGCCGTTCCCCGAGACGTGCATATCGGGGCTTCCGAGCAGGCCGAAAGGAATGGCCACCACCAGGCAAACCAGGGCTACCGCCGTAAGACCCACCAGAGCTATCTGGATGAAATCAAAGCGCCACCACGGAAGTTCCCGGTCGAGCCGCTGGCGGGCGTCGAGGGCGAAGAGCCAGGCCACCACGATGCCCAGGGCTATCCACGAGAAGGTGGAGAAACCGAGGCCAAGCAGCACCCAGTGGCGGAGCTTCAGACGCGTGCGACCGAGGCGGGCCAGCAGCAGCGCCACGAGCATCATCACCGCCAGCTCGCCCCAGTAGAGCACGGCCGGACCCACGCGCGGGCCGCCGGTCATCAGCACCCAGCGATGGGCAGCAAGATTGACCACCACCTGCAGGTTTGAGGCCGAGGCGCCGAGGTCGACGGCGGGGCTGCGCTGCCACCAGGTGGCGGCGGACTGGTCGCGAAAGCGGACGGACAGGCTCTGCTCGCCCGGGTGGATCGGCACGGTCAGCCGGCCTTCATCGGGCCGGATATTCAGGGAGGCGCCGTCGAGGTTGACCTCCAGGACCTCGGCCGAAGTCGGCAGGCCGATCGTGTGCTGGCCACCTCGGGTGCTACGAAAGCGTAGGCCGAGATTGTGTTCGCGTGATCGGCGTCCGGTCCGGGTGGTGAGGGTGGCCTCGTCGATAGCCAGGGTCACGCCGGCCACCGGCTCGGGCTGGCCGATGGTGATCAGAAGGGTTTCCGATGGCAGGGGGTGGAACTCGTGAACCCAGAAATCGTCGCTGTCATCCGACAGGGTGGGTGGTGGTCCCGAGAAACCGGCGTTCCACTGGTGAGAGACCACAACCTGCCAAACCTCCGCCCTTTGCTCGAGGTCGGGAGCGGAGATCTCGAGACGGTCCTGGGGCTCGATCCGTGATTGCCAGCTGGTCGCGGCGAGCCCGGTCGGCAGTGCCGCCGTGACTGTGCCGTCCGAAGCCTCGAAACCGGGGCTGAGCACGCTTTCACCGGCTAGAAGGGGAACCTCGACCGCCAGGCTGCCGGTGGTGGGGGCGAGACGGGTGACCGTGGTGGTGACGGTCCAGTCGAGATCGAGGTCGAGGGTTCGCTCGACACGCACAAAGGGGGGCACCTTGATGGCGACCACCTCCGAGCCCTGGCTGCCGACGCTGTCGCGCACGCGAACCAGAGTCAGAGTATCGGTCACCAGGTTCCCCTCGCGCACCCCGCTCACGCTCCAACCCTCGGCCCCGGCCACGATGCGGGCAGGAGACATGGGGAACGCGATTTCAGCGGAGTCAACCGCCGCCAGGGGTCCTGCCAGTCGGATGCGGTGCACTCCCCTATCCAGGGCGAGCCACAGGCGCCCGCCGGAGGCCAACGCAGGACCTCGCGGACGACCGTCAACCTCGATCTCGGTCAGGTTCCAGGCCATGGCGCTGGAGGGGATGGGCACGGCCACGAATGCCGCGGCGTGCACGGTGAGGGATACCTCCAGATGACGATCTGTCGCCATCACCGCTGCCAGCTCGAGGTGGCCGCACTGGGGACCACAGTCGGGCGCCCGCGCCAGGCGCTCACCGAGCTGAGTCAGCAGGGTCGGATCGGGCGTGGATTGGGCGTTTGCGGTGACCGATCCGAGGATCGTCAGCAGAACTACCGTGAGGGCCACGGCGCTGTTGCCCTCTCGCGAATCGTGTTCGGCGCGCAGAGTGGTCAGGATCCTTGCCACCACGGCGGCCAGGAGGGCGACCATGAGAATTCTGAGCAGGCGGGTGAGCCACACAGGGGTGATCACGAGCCGCACCCGCTGGTCGGGATGCACCGGTCCGGCCCACGAGAGGTTGGCCCGGCGCCACTCCCACGCCGGTTCACCGCCGCCGGACTGGAAGACGTTGGAGGAGGCATAGCGTTCGAGGCGCTGGGCGTTCCTCATCTGGGATCCGCTACTGGCCAGGTAGCCCATCTTCCGCGCCCCCTGCTGCGCCTCGTCCATGACCTGCTCGAGTGGGGCGGAAGCAGCCGCTGGGTTGGTCAGCCCATAGTTTGAGCCGCCGTACTCGGACCACTCGCCCACCTGGTGACGTTCCAGCTGCGGGTAGAGGGCGAGGCGCAGTTCCTCGGCGACGAAGGGCAGGATGACGAAGGCCATGATCAGAATCGCAAGAAAAACACCGCCCCGCACGATGTTTGCGAGCTGGCCCTCGGGCAGGGCCTGGCGAATGAGGCTCAGACCGACGACGATCAGGAGCAGCCAAAGGGGGCCCACGGACTCGTGGTAGCTCAGAGCCAGGAAGGCGGCCATGGCCACAGCCCAACGACGTCCGAGAAGCCGATTGACGAGCAGGGTGGTGATCATGAGCAGGAAGACGTCGAGCAAACTCCAGCGATCGATCCAGGCATCCGGGCTGGAGTCGGCGCCCAGTGCCGCCACCAGCTCCCGGCCCGGTGGAAGGTGCACGGTGGTGGCGACCGATTCGAAGCTCTCCGACCAACCGGTCACGGGGATCGCGCCACCTCGAACCTCGAGACGAGAGGTGGCCTCGAGTTGCACCACCGGGTTGCGAAGCTCGACGCCGGTGAGATCGGCATCAGAGCCCGAGGTGACCAACAGCGGTTGGCCGTCGGCCTGAGCTCGGGAAAGGACCAGCGGCGGAGCCATGTCGAGCCGGAAGCTCTTGACCAAACGGCCGCTGAGTTGATCGCGCGCAGTCATGCCCTCACCGTCGAAATCGATCCAGATCTGGCGCGCGAGGTGGAGGCGGTTCGAGTCGTCGGCCATGCCGCGGCTGCGCTCCTCGATCGCCAGGGTCTCGCCGGCCCCGAGGCTGAATGCCGGAAGTTGGTTCCACTCCTGAGGCACATCAACCTGCGAGGGATCCACGGCGACACCGCCTGAAGCGCCGGTGATTCTGAGCCGGGGAACGGCCTGATAGCTCCAGATCTCGCGCTCGGGCCACGGCGATTTGAGGGCCGAGAGCTCGACCTGCGTGAGTGGTCCGGCTGCGCGGGCCGTCACCACCACCTGCCACTGTCCGGGCCGAAGCTGCAGGCGGGCATTGCCATCACCATCGAGCAAGGCCTGAACGTCTGAGAATATCGACACGGGGACGAAACCCGAGGGCAACACCGGACCGAGAACCGCTTCGCGGCCCTGACCGGAAACATCGAGGCGGAGGCGAGTCTCGAGCAGAGCCGGCACGCCGTCGGTGAGGCGGCGACGGACCTCCACGGCGAGGGTATCGGCTTCACCACTGTCGGTGGCGGCACGGCCGAGCCACAACGAAGTCCCTGAACGCTGCAGGGGAAAGACGGTCTGGCCGTCGATGGTGAGCTGGATGCGGCCGATGCCGGCCGGAACAGGAATCGCCTCGGGCCGGCGCTCCCAGGCAAGGAGCCCTCGGACCCGGTTATCGCCGGGGCCGACCAGAACCGCCGGCACACCGTTGTGGCTCACAACCGGGGAGGCGGCGCGATTGACCGTGACCGCGAGGGGCCAGTGGTCCGAGCCGCCGGGCAGCGGCAGCCAGGTCTCGGCGTAGGCTCTCCAGCTGATCGAAAACCGCCCGCCGTCTTCGCGGGCCGTGAACGCCAGAAGCCCGGGCCAGGCGCAGGGGTGGCGATCGGCAGAGCCGAACGCGCCAGCCACATAGAAGGGGCACTGCAGGTGTTCCTGCTCGTCGAGTACCCAGCCGCGCCAGGCGTCGAGCTCCAAAGGCACGGTCACCTCTCCCGCTGCGGCGACGAGGCAGATTGAAACCATGAAGATCACTGCTGCAAGAATCTTTCGCCCTACCACGGCAGACTCCTTTTTCCGGGTGCCCGTCCATGGTACCTGTGCGCAGAGCCTCTCAGCTCAGGAATCTCAACTATGATGGGTAAGGGTGCCAGGCCATTCCAGCATCGGCGATGTTGCCTTCCCTTTCCACGTACAGGGTCGGCGTCCACAAAAGGTGATTTCGGAGCTCTCCACACAGCCTACGACCTCGCTGTCTACGCTTCACCGCTTCGGTCACCCCCACGGCGCAAGACTCGCTTCCGGATGGCGGCCACCGCAAGGCCTGCCGTGACTCATACCCGCAAGGTCCTTTCGGAGTGGTTTCCAAGACTTCGCTGTCATCTCTGACTCACGTCATCTCTTCCCCCTTTCCCCAGGCTTTGCCTGGCGCACACGTGGCACCCACCCTGAGTCGGGCTCCCCTACTCCCTCGACGCAGGAAAATCCTTCGTCATCTCATCGGTCGGGCATGGAGCCTCTACAAAACCGGGGTTCTGAATGCTCGCCCATCGTGATCACCGAGAAGACAGCTCGAATCTCTCGGCGGTGATTTGCTTTCGGTGCCGGTGAGAATTGCGGCCAACGGACAGTTGGGCTGCGGCCGCCTTCCCGTGGGGTTTGGGCCTTTACCGAGGCACTTGTCTTTGTCGCGAACTCCCACCTGTCTACGGAAACTGGCCGGACCATGCGGACGTGTCAC
>JASJGQ010000380.1:0-6992 GCA_033791425.1 Acidobacteriota bacterium | reverse complement strand
TAGGGTGGGCCTTGGCCCACCTTCAGGGACGGGCAGGGGAGCAGGGGAGCAGGGGAGCAGGGGAGCAGGGGAGCAGGGGAGACTCCCTCCTTATCATGTTCCGCTTCAAGGACTGTCATTTCGACCGAGCGTAGCGAGTGGAGAAATCTCTTGAAGGGAAGACCTCCATTACAGGGCGCGCCGTTTTCGGGCGGTCGAGTGAACCCGCCATTCAGCGCGCGTTTCCCGAGAGGAGCCACCTTTAGCATTGATTGCCTGAGACGCCCATGGGGGTCTGCTGAAACTAGGGGCGCCAAACAATGCAAAAGATGGCACCTCCACCGCACGCGAACATCTGCGGTTTCTCCGAGCCCCTCAGGGGAGGAAGGGTGACAATTCCGAAATTCGAAATTCGAAATTCGAATTCCTAATTCCTAATTCCTAATTCCTAATTCCTAATTCCTAATTCTGCCTGATCGCCTCCAGCTGCTCCGTGACCAGGCCCTTGACGAGCGGCAGCTTGTAGCCGTTTTCCGAAAGCGGTTCCGCGCCAACAACGGCGGCCGCAGCCGCGGCCGCGATCGTCGCCGTGTCGAGTGTCTTCCCGGTGATGGCAGCCTCGACTCCGGAGGCGCGCCACGGAACCGGTGCAACGCCGGAGAGAAAGACATTCGCGGAGGTGACGGTGTCGCCATCAAAGACCAGGGCGAGGGCGACGCCCGACAGGGCGAAGTCCCACACCTGCCGAGTCCGTACCTTGCGGTAGGACGAGCGCGCGCCCTTGGCGGGCGGCGGAATCACGATCTCGGTGACGATCTCGTCGCCCTCGAGAACGGTCTCGCGTCTCGGGTCGTCTGTGGCAGGTACGTGGAAAGCCTCCACAGCCACCGAACGATTGGAGCGCCCCCCGGAGATCCGGCACACCGCTCCGAGCGCGGCCAGCATCGGTGCGGTGTCCGACGGGTGGACGATGTAACAGAGGTCGCCGCCGAAGATGCAGTGGTACTGGTTCTCGCCCTCGTAGGCGTAGCACATCTCTCCGCCCTTGCGCAGACAGTCGAAGTCACCTCGGTAGTACCAGCAGCGCGGCTTCTGGCACAGGTTGCCGGCGAGGGTGCCCTGGTTTCTGAGCTGCGGGCTGGCCACCGAGGCCGCCGCCTCCGCGAGGCCGGGGTAGCGGGTTCCCACGGTGGGATCTGAAGCCACCTCCGCGATCGTCGTCAGGGCGCCGATGTGAAGGTTGCCGTCGGCTGCCGTGCGAATTCCGCGGAGGTTGTCGATGGCCGACAGCGAGACCACAGTATCGGCCAACAGGATCCGGTCGCGAAGACACCCGATGAGGTCGGTGCCGCCGGCGTGGATCAACGCCGGCCGGTCGTCGAGGACAGCGAGCACTTCGTCGAGCGTTGAAGGGCGGGCGTAGGTGAATTTCGGAAGCATCTCAGGCCTCCTTCTTATCGTCGGCCAGCAGCTGCGCCAGCTGGGTCGGGTTGAGCGGGGTGTGGGTGACTCTGATACCGATCGCGTCGGCCACCGCGTTGGCGATCGCCGCCGCGGTCGGGATGGTCGCCGGTTCTCCGAGGCCCTTGGTGCCGGTGTTGTTGAATGCGTTGTCGGGGTGATCGATCGGCGTTGACTGGTGGGACGCGGCGATGTCCATCATGGTCGGGATCTTGTAGTCATGGAAATTGGCGTTGACCATCTTCCCGGTCTGCCGGTCGAGAACACGCTCCTCGGTCATGCCGAAGCCGACCCCCATGGCGATGCCGCCGAAGACCTGGTTGTCGTAGGTCAGGGAGTTGAGTACGCGTCCGGAGTCGTGCGCACCGAGGAATCGCAGCAGCCGGGTCTCGCCGGTGCGGGTATTGACCTCGACCTCGCAGAACTGGGCCGCAAACGGCCAGGTGGCCTTGTCCTCGGGATTGGGTTCGCGATAGCCGGTGCCGACCACAACGCCCTGGCGGCCGAGGCGTTCGAGATCGGTGATGGCGACGCTTTTGGCGCTGTCTGACCGGCTGACGACGTCGGCGCCGCGCAGCTCTAGGTCGGAGGCATCGGTCTCGAGCTGTTCCGCAGCCATCCGCAACAGTTGCTTTTTGACCTCGAAGGCAGCGGCGCGCACGGCGGGTGAATCGGAGGGCACGGTCTTGCTGCCTCCCGACGAGGTGGCGTACTGGGTGGTGGCGGTGTCGGCGTGCTCGATCTGGATACGATCGATGGCGATACCGAGCTCCTCGGCGACGATCATTGCGGCCCACGTCTTGGTGCCGGTGCCGATATCCGAGGCGCCCATATTGAGGTTGGCGCTGCCGTCCGAGTAGAGCTTGACGATCACCGTCGACGGCGGCCCACCGGAGTAGCCCCAGAAGCACGCGGCCACGCCGACGCCTCGACGCGAGACGCCCTCATCGTCGGCCCGTGCCCGGGCGTCCTTCCAACCAAAGGCCTCGGCGCCCACCTCCAAACAGGCTGCCAGTTGATTCGAGGTGAACGGGACGCCGCCCTCGGCCTGTACGTTGTCGGCCAGATTCTGCAGGCGGAATGCGATGGGATCGACGTCGAGTTTTATGGCGAGTTCGTCGATCACCTGTTCCAGCGCCCACGCGCACTGCGGGAAGCCGGGAGCGCGCATCGGCCGAGCCTTGCCGGCGTTGATGCAGACCGTCGTGTCCTCGGCGCGGAGGTTCTGACACCTGTAGAGATACGCCGCCATCGTGCTCGTGGAAGCGCCGGAGGGGTACGCTCCGCCGGATCCGAGGCTCTTGTAGTCGATGGCCGTCAGGGTGCCGTCTTTCTTGGCGCCGATCTTGAGAGTGATGGTGTTGCCGGGCCGGTTGCCCGTGATGCGGAAGCAGTCCTCGCGCGGGAGAAAGATCTTGACCGGGCGTCCGGTGGTGCGCGACATCAGGGCGGCGATGACGGTGTACTTTCCGAGCTCGAGCTTGGCGCCGAAGCCGCCGCCCATGTAGTGACCGATGACTCGGACGTTGGCCATTGGCAGACCGAGGTTCTCGGCGAGACCCTCCTGGATCCTGTACACGCCCTGGGTGCTGTCCCAGACCGTGAGCCGGTTGCCGTCCCACTTCGCGACGGAGCCGTGGGGCTCCATCGGAGCCTGGATCTCACACGGCGTCTGGAAGGTGCGTTCGACCACAACATCCGCCTCGGCAAATCCGGCCGAGATATCGCCGCGTTCGCGCACCGACGGCTTGCCGACGAGGTTGCCGCTCTCGTGTACGGCCGGTGCCGACGGCTCCAGCGCCGCCGCGTCGTCGACGACGAACGGCAGCACCTCGTACTCGACTTCGATCGCGCGGATGGCATCGGCGGCTTGCAGCGGGGTTTCCGCCGCCACCGCCGCCACCTCCTCACCCTCGCACCGGCAGTGGGTGTCGAAAAGGCTGCTGTATGAGGTGCCGCGGCGCTGGTACCAGGGGATGTCGGTGCCTGGTGACTGCGCGGTGAGGACCGCGCGGACGCCGGGCATCTTCTCGGCCTTGCTCGTGTCGATCTTCTTGACGATGGCGTTCGCGTGCGGGCACCGGAGAATGGCGCCGTGGAGCATATCGGGCAGGGTCACATCTTGGGGGTAGACGGCAGTTCCGCTGACCCGTTCGTAGGCATCGACGCGGGGCACCCGCGTGCCGACGATCTCGGTCGTGGTCCAGGGTGCGAGCTCGTCACTCGGCTCCGGTGTTTCGGGTTCGCGACCGTTGAGCCAGTAGGGAGATTCGTGTTTCATGACCGTTCTCCCTTCTTGAGCTCTGCGGCCCCGGCCACCGCGTTCTCGATATGAGCGTAGGCGCCGCACCGGCAGAGGTTGCCGCTCATCCCGCGTCGGATCTCTTCGGAACTCGGTGCGGGGTTGGCTCGCAGCAGACTCTCGGCGGCCACGATCTGGCCTGAGGTGCAGTAGCCGCACTGGAAGCCGTCATGGGTGACAAAGGCCTGTTGGACCGTCCCGAGCTCCTCGCCATCGAGCAGACCTTCGACAGTCGTGATCTCGGTGCCTTCGGCCTCCATCGCAAGCGTCATGCACGCGTAGCGGGCCGTGCCGTCGATGAGGACAGTGCAACTGCCGCACTCGCCGCGCTCGCAACCGGCCTTGGTGCCGTTGATACCAAGCCGCTCACGTAGAACGAAGAGCAGGGTCCAGCGGGGCTCGACCAACAGCCGGTGGAGCCGTCCGTTAATCGAAAGCGCAACCTGCATCATTTCGTCGGGGTTGGTGATCTCCGGTATCGATTCGGCCCGGCGTGCAACGCCGGTCGCGACAGCGGCGGCGCCGGCTCCGACCGAGCCGAGGAAGCCGCGTCGGGTGACGCCGCCTCCAGTGTTCTTCTTAGGATCTCGCGTGTCAGACATCACTGCCTCCCTGTGAAGATGTACTCAATAATATTGAGACTAAGTTGCTCTAATAGAAGCACATGGTGAGTATACAGGTGTCTGCACGGACTGTCCCACCGGTGCTAGAGTGTCGCGATGAAAGAGCAACAAACTTCGTCCAACCCGATGATCGAATCGATCCTCACCGCCGTCAATCAGTACCGGTCCACGCAAACATTGGATGTTCGAATAGGCCCCTTCTGGTCGGTCGTGAACACGTCGGTGGGCGCGGGGATGGCCTCGACCATGCGGTCGCAGACCCACGTCCACGGGGCGGTGGCGATCGCCGGAGCCGGCTCTCTCGCCGAGTCGACGCCGGTCGAGCTCGCGGCCCTCCTGCGGTCCGGTTCCGCCCCCGAGGCCGCGGTTGGACTGGCGGCTGCCAACGCCCTGCTCTCGGCTTCGGCCCGGGACCTGTCCGTGGAGAAAGCGTTGGCGGTGCTCGAAAAACGTTGCGCCGGGCAAAGGGTGGCGATGATCGGACGATTCCCCTTCGCCGAGCGCCTCCGCGAACACTGCGCCCAGCTCTGGGTCTTTGAGCGCGGTCTCGACCGCCGTGAGGGAGACTTTGGCGAAGAGGCCATGGAACAGTTGTTGCCACAGGCCGAGGTGGTGGCGGTGACCGCCACGACCCTGCTCAATCGAACCCTGCCGGGTGTGCTCGCCTGCGCGCGACCCGACGCCTTCCTGATGATGTTGGGCCCCTCGACACCCCTCACCCCCGCGCTCTTCGAATTTGGTTTCGACATCCTCTGCGGCACCGTCGTCGAAGACCCGGAGTCGGTCCTGAAAGCAGCCGGAGAAGGCGCCGTGACGTCACAGATCAAGGGTGTGAGGAGGGTTAGTCTGTGGAAGGCGTAGGAAATGAACGCAGAGACGCGGAGACGAGGAGACGCGGAGGAGGGTGTGCCGTGAATTATCTGTCATCCCGACCGGAGGGACGGAGGACCGTAGCGGAGGGATCTGTGAGTGGGTTTGGCACTGAGGCTGTTTTTCGACGCGGGGCTGAGATCCCTCCGCTCGCTCATTCTTCGCTCGCTCGGGATGACAGTTTCATTGGGCACCACCGCTTCTGCGAGTCCGCCCATTTGCCCCTTTGCCCCTCTGCGCCTCTGCCCCTCTGCGCCTTTGCTCCTCTGCGCCTTTGCGCCTTCGCGTCTTTGCGTCTTTGCGTTGAGTTTCTTCGACTCGATCTGCTTGGGAGTTTTCTTTGCTCGCGGGGCTAATTCTGGCTGGTGGCGAGGGGCGGCGTTTTGGTGGGCCGAAGGCGTGGGCTCAGCTGCCGGACGGGCGGTCCTTTCTCGAGGCCTGCGTGTCAGCGCTTCTCGAGGCCGGGGCTGTTCGAGTGGCGGCCACCCTGCCGCCGGAGTCGTTGGCTCCGGAGATTCCCGGTCTGCTGGCGCTGCCACTGCCCGAGACCGGCCTCGACATGTTCGCCTCGTTGCGTTTCGGCCTCGAACACCTCATCCAGGGCGACGACTGGCGGTCCCTCGCGGTGTTGCCGGTGGACCACCCATTGGTTGCCGCCGGGACCGTCGGGGCCCTGGCCGCCGCGGCGGAGCGGGCGGTCATCCCTTCCTACCGCGGCAAACATGGCCACCCGATCGTCATCGCCCGTGAGGTCGCGTTGTCCATCATTCGCGGCGATCTGAGCGGTCCCACGATGCGCGAGGTGCTGCGGGCGGTAGGTGCGACCGACCTCGAGGTCGACGACCCCGGCGTAGTGGCCAACTGCAACACGCCCGCCGCGCTCAGCGCGGCGCTGGCACGCCGTGGCAGTTTTTAGTTCTTAGTTTTTAGTTTTGAGTTGACCCGAATTTCGACCTTGATCCGGGGGGTGGCGAAAACTAAAAACTAAAAACTCACAACTCAAAACTGTTGTCCGACCGGGGTTCGCATCGTGACGAATTCTTCCGCCGCGGTCGGGTGGATGCCGATGGTGCGGTCGAAGGTCTCCTTGGTCGCGCCGGCCTTGAGGGCGATGGCGATTCCCTGGATGATCTCGCCGGCGTCGGGCCCGACCATGTGGATGCCGAGGACGCGGTCGGATGGGCCGTCCACCACCAGTTTCATCATGGTTTTCTCGTCGCGGCCCGACATGGTGTGGGCCATCGGCCGGAAGGTCGACCGGTAAATCACCACATCAAAGCCTTCGCTGCGGGCTTCGAACTCGGTCAGACCGACCGTGCCGATCGGGGGTTGGCTGAAGACTGCCGACGGGACGTTGGTGTAGTCGATGACGGTGGGGTTGTTCTTGATGGCGGTCTCGACGAATGCCATGCCTTCGGCAAGTGCGACCGGGGTCAGGGCAATGCGGTCGATCACGTCGCCGAGCGCGTAAATCCCGGGGACGCTGGATTCGAGAAAGTCGTCGACGATGATCGCGCCGCGGGCGTCGAGGTCGACCCCGATCTCTTCGAGACCGATACCGGCGGTGTTCGGCACCCGCCCCGTGGCACACAGCATCAGATCGGCCTCGACGGTGTCGCCGGTGTTCAAGGCCGCCGCAATCCGCCCATTCTTCCTGTGGATGCCATCGATCACTGTGTCGAAGCGAAGATCGATGCCCCGTTTTCTCATTTCAGCCGCGAGGGTGTTGCGAACGTCGTCGTCGAAGCCGCGCAGGA
>JASJGQ010000379.1:0-4611 GCA_033791425.1 Acidobacteriota bacterium | reverse complement strand
GGCGCGCGCGGCGGGCCTCGAGATCATCGCGGGGCGTGTCGAGGCGGTGGAGACCACCGGCGGCAGGGTGACTGGCGTACGGATCAGCGGCAGGAGCGGTAACCGCAGCTTCACCACCGGCCGCTTTGTCGATGCTGCGGGGCCCATGCTCGCCGAGGTCGCACGGCTGCTCGATGTGGAGCTTCCGGTCTTCTCGGAACTCCACCTCAAAACGAGCTTCGAAGACCACCTTGGGGTCGTGCCCCGCGATCTCCCGTTCCTGATCTGGGATGATTCGCAGCGGCTTGACTGGACACCGGAGGAGCGTGAGGCTCTCGCCGAAAACGAAACCACCCGCTGGTTGACGAAGACCCTGCCCGCCGGGGCCCACATGCGACCCGAAGGCCGGCGCCACGTGTTGCTCCTCTGGCCGTACCACACCGGCGCGGTGGCCGAGACCTTTCCACTGGAGATCCCCGACGAGTACACCGAGATCTGCCTGCGCGGGCTGACGCGGGTGCTGCCCGGGCTCGAAGCCTATGTCGAACGATTGCCAAAGCCCTTCGTCGACGGCGGCTACTACACCAAGACCCGCGAGAACCGACCGTTGGCGTGTCCGTTGCCGGTCGAGGGCGCCTTTGTCCACGGCGCGCTTTCGGGCTACGGCCTCATGGCCTCGTCAGCCACCGCAGAACTCTGCGCGGCGCACATCACCGGTGATGGCCTGCCCGACTACGCTCCTGCGTTCGACCTGCTGCGTTACGAAGACCCGGAGTATCTGGCGCGGGTCGAGTCGTGGGGTGAGGACGGGCAGCTCTAATCGGAGCCGCCTGCAAGATCCAGCGTCATCGCGGGAGGGGATCAACCCCTCCCCTACGGATCTTATTGCTGGGGAGGTGTTGATCTATTCCCTACCACGAATCCTCACATATCCCCCACCTTTCCTTCATGACTCCTCGTCCCTTGGATTCCACATTGAAAGAAACCAATGGAAGGGAGATTCGGACGATGAAAACAGCAAGCAGGATGATTGTGGTGGCGGTGGTGATGGCAATGGCGTGGGTGGGTGCGGTATCCGCCCAAGACGCGGTTCAGGAACCTGAACGGCGGTGCACACCGACTGGAACCTGGATCGGGCAGAACGAGACCTTAGGGCTCGAGTACATAGTGACCGTCGAACCCATGGGCGGAGGACGTTATTCGATCGTGGCCGAAGGTATCGACGACACTCCCCCCTGGGAGTCTTCAACCCCGTGGCGCGGCGTGCTCCGCAAGACCGGCCACCGTACCTTCAGCTTCGCGCAGATCAAATTCGCAGGTCCAAGCCAGTTCACCGATCCGGGAGAAGGTGTTCCGGATATCTTCGGGATTCGGGGCGAATTGACCATGTTGGACTGTGATCATTCCGAGGTCGAGTTCGCGCCGTCTGAATTCTATGCCTGGGGCCAGATCCCGTTTGTTGACGAGCCGGTAGCCACCGCACCCCCTGCGATCGCAACCTTCACCAGAGTCCCGCTCGACTCCGTGTCCCAATCTGAATGACCATCAAAGCCCGGTGGCCCCGGCCACCGGGCTCCTTTTGTTGGTGGATTTGGTTTCCCAACGGGCGCCTCAGACTTCGAGTTGATCCAGCAACTTCCGGGCCTCGAGCAGCGGTCGCGAGTTGAGCCCCTCGGTGAACCAGTCGTATACCGGCTGGAGTACTTCACGGGCCTCGGCTGCCTTTCCCTGGGCCTGCCAAAGACGGGCGAGGGCGGACGCCGCCTCCAGTTCGAAAGGCTTCATCTGCCGGCGGCGGGCGACCTCAATGGCCCGCAAATAGGCTTGTTCTGCCCCGGCGAAGTCGTCGAGCAGCGCGAGGGCATCTCCCTCGAGCCGGTCGATCCCGGACTCATCGAAACGCACCCAAGACTCGTCCATGAAATCGCGTGTCCGGCGAATCTCCGACATCGCCTTTTCGGCCCGGCCGGCAGCCACGAGCATTGCGCAGCGGATGCGGAGGCACCACGGGTAAGCCTGTCGAAAGGTCGAAGCCTCCATCATCGCGAGGCACCGCTCGTTGGGTTCCCCGTCACCCCGCGCCGCCGCCTCGAAGACCCGGCCCAACATCCCGTACAACACGACGTCATCGAAACCGCGCTCGGACGCGATTGCAATACACTCCTCCGAAAGAACGAGCCCCGCCTCCACACCGGAATGGGCGAGGATCGGTCCCACGAGCCCCCTGACGAAGGCCCGCGAAAATGGGTTTCCCAGTTCGTCGGCATCCGCCACCGCCTGGAAGAGCTTGAGCATGGCCCGGTCGGCATGGCCGAGGAACAGCAGCGCCATCCCGATCCACATCGGCAGGATGGCTCTGGCGTCGAAACCGGTGAGTCGCAAGTAACGCTCGGCGATCTCGTCGTTGAGCAGCGACGCCGCCTGTTCGAGGTGTTCGAGCGCTCGCGCGGGTTCCCCAGCCCAGATGTAGTAAAGGTGGGACCAGTGCGCCGCCATCAGGAGAAGGGGATTTCCGGAGGCTTCTGCCAGCTTGAGGCTTTCGGTCAACAGCGGCACCTGGCTTCGGAAGTCGGGGCGGTTTCCAAGGTAGTAGATGATGAGAAACAGGGCCCAGCTGCGGCCCTCGACATCTCCGGCATCGGTGCACCGCTGTCTTAGCTCCTCAGCGATCTCCAGCACCTCCGGATGCGACCACCCCTTCGACGCGGCGACCGCGGTGACCAGCATCCGGAGATGCTCGATGGACGCGCGTTCGCGCTCGGGCGACTCGGGCGATGAGCGCAGCAGGCAGAGCGCTCGTCGGTTGAGAGCCGCTGCCTCGGAAAACGCCGACACCATTGTCGCCCGGCCGGCCGCCAGGCCGAGATAGCTCACGGCCTTTTCGATGTGGCCCGCCCGCTCGAAGTGGCGGGCAAGCTCGGCCGCGATCTGGCCGACATTCTCGCCGTACAACTCTTCGAGGGCCGATCCGACGTCGTGGTGCAGGTAGGCTCGCTCGGCCTCGTCGAGCGTTTCGTAGAGATAGCTCGAAAACAGGCTGTGTCCGAAACGGTATCGCGACAGTCTCGACCCGGACATGTGCCGGAGTCCTCGACCTGCCACCAGCCTGTGCCGGCGCTCGAGATCCCGGCCGAGGGTCTTGACGACGTCTCGATCCGGGAGATTCCGAACCCTGGCCACAATCTCCGCGGTGAACTCCTCCCCCTCGATCGCGGCCACCGTCAGCAGATCACGGAGCTTATCGGGGAGGCGACTGATGCGTTCCTCGAGCGCCCCTTCGACCCTTGCCGGCAGGATCTGCCAATCAAGATCTGCGCTTTCAACCCATGCATCATCCTCGCCTTTTACCAGCTCGCCGCGATCCTGCATGGCTCGCAGAAGCTCCACCGTGAACAGCGCGTGGCCTCGGGTTTGCTCGTACAGGGCCTCCCGAAACGAAGGTCCGAGATGGTTTGATTCGGAATCTACAAGAGCCTCGACGAAACCGAGGTCCCCGGTCTGGGCAAGCTTGACGACGGTGTCGCCGTGCTCCCGTTTGAGCTCGTGGAGCACGTGCTCGACCGGATGGCGCCCGCCGTTTCGACCGAGGGCGACCTCAGACGGCCGATGGGTGCCGACGACCATGACCCGGCTCCCCGCCAGCCGTCGCCCGAGGTGGAAAAGGAGGTTGGCAGAACCCGCGTCCGCCCAGTGGAGATCTTCGACCACGAGCAGGAGCGGTCGCCCCGACGAGAGTTGCCGCACGACCCGTGAGAACTGCTCGAAGAGAGCGCCCTGGCGAATGTCGGCAACCGCCGGCACCGCCACTCGAAACTCTACCTGCTGCCGGAGGACCTCCAGCCACACACGCTCGTCGGTTGCTGTCGCAGTCAAACGTTCGACCAACCCTTGGCCGGAGACCATCGTTTCCACCAGATCGATGCCGTGATCAGCTATCGCTCGTCCACCCTCGGGGGCGATTGTCCACAATCTCTGAGTTTGAACCCGCCCGAGGACTCCACCGGTGGTTCCTGTTTCAATGTCACCGGTGAGCTGCGACAGCACCTGTCGCCAGGGGCCGTAAGGATCACCGGCGCCGGTGGTGGCGTTGCATGCGCCCCACGTCACAACCAGGTCCGAATGCCGCTCCAGAGCTCTGCGGCAGAACTCCTCCACCAGCGCGGTCTTACCGGTGCCGGCCTCGCCGGCGACGAAGGCGACGGTGCCGGCGCCATCGAGTGCGGCATCGAGCAGGCCATCGAGCTTGGCAAGCTCTGCTTCGCGGGCAACGAAGACCGGCCGTTCGGGTTCGACGAATTCCTCGACGGAGAACCCGGCCGAGGCCACCTGGTCGCGAACCACCTCCGGCAGAAGCCGGTAACCCCGCTTGGGGATGGTCTGGATGTACGTCGGGTCCCGGGCATCGTCCCCCAGGGCGCGGCGGATCTCGGCGATGGCGCGGGTCAATGTGTTCTCGGCTATGAACTCGGTCTGCCACACGGCGTCGATGAGCTCGCGCTTTGAGACCACCTCGCCGGCGTGTTCCGCAAGACAGCTCAGAACCTCCATCACCTTGGGTTCGAGGTGGATCTCCTCTTCAACCCGCATGAGGGTGTTCGCGGCGGGCTCCACCCGCCAGTCACCGAGACGGAA
>JASJGQ010000378.1:0-20669 GCA_033791425.1 Acidobacteriota bacterium | reverse complement strand
TGTCACTGCGGTCGGGTCCGTTTTGAGGTTGAGGCACCGGCCGAGCTCGAGGTACAGCTGTGCAACTGCTCCATCTGCGCCGTGACCGCCTACCTCCATCTGGTCGTGCCGAGATCGCGGTTTCGACTTCTTTGCGGCGAGGAACACCTCTCCACCTACACCTTCAACACAGGTATCGCGCAGCATTTCTTCTGCACCACCTGCGGCATCAAGTCCTTCTACGTGCCGCGGTCGAACCCCGAAGGCGTCAGCGTCAACGCCCGCTGCCTCGAGCCCGACACCATCACCGGGATCCACATCAAGAACTTCGACGGCCGCAACTGGGAAGAGCACGCCCACGTCCTCGAACATCTTTCGAGAGATGACGTATAACCCACCGATCCCGGGAGGCCAGACATGAAGATCCGATGGCCGGTTTTTCTCGTCGGTGTGGCAGTCATCACCCTTGCCGCGTGCGGTGACGGCGGACCCGGCTTTATCAAGCACGATGCCGACCACCTGGTGCTCTTCAAACGCGTGACGCTTGCGACCGACGCCCGCGACCGGGCGGAGATCGAACTCGAGGTTCGCACCGGGTCGGACTTCTCCAAGATGGCGCCGGATGGCACTATGGTTGTATTGGAGACCTCACTCGGCGTTTTTGAAGACTACGGCCCCCGAATTGAAGCCCAGACCAACGGCGGGCACGTCGTGGTGACTCTCATGCTGCCCGAACCGTCACGCCTCACGGTCATCGCCCGGTCCCACGACGCCGAGTCGCGGCTGGTTGTGGATGTCAATCCTGACGGGTCCATCCGGATCGACCCGAACTGACCCCTCATGAGTTCGGACGATCCCGGAACAACGATCCGTCCCCTGCTGATCGCTGCGCCGCAAGACTTTTCGGCCACCGGTCGAATCACCCTCTGGGTGGTGGCCCTCCTCGTATCGGGTATCGGATCCGTCGAGCTCATCCACCGTCTGCGGCACAGAAACCGCTGAAATGATACGGTCGCGACCATGAGTGCGTTTTCACTCGCCACCCTGCTGCTCGCTTCGGCTGAACCGGCACCGTCTGCCGGCATCGGTCGGCTGCTGGTGTGGGTGGCGGTACCGGCGGCAATCCTCGGCGCGCTGGCCGCCGGCGCCATCAAACGCGCCGTGCTGTCGCGGCCGCGTTTCCGCGACCACCGCCCGGGTCTCCGCACCTTTGTCTGGGTCGGTCTCGCCGATCTCATCGCGTGGGCCGTCCTGTGGCCCGCCCTGCTCGCTGTCCGGTTGCAGGGCGCCTCCACCAACAGGGGGCTTTGGATCCTCGCTCTGATGATGGTGATCGCTCTCGGCTACATCGCCAATCGATACGGGTTCGGCGAGGCTTTTGACCCGGCGGTCGCCGGCAGCCTCCGTGGCACCATGTTGGCAGAGTTCTTCACCATTCTCATGCCGGTGCTCGGCGTGATCTTCGGCCTCATCATCTTTTTTGTATTGGGTTCATGGGGGGGCGGATGATCAAAGACGTCAAACACCGCGTGTGGGCCTTCGATCTCGAGTGGGTGCCGGACCCCCTGGCCGGCCGCCTTGTCTATTCGCTCCCGGAGGATGTCACCGATCCAGCCGAAATCATGCGGTCGATGTGGGAGCGCGGAGGCGCCACCGACGAGGACCCGACCCCCTTTTTGAAGACTGCCCTGTGCCGCGTCGTCTCGGTGGCGGCACTCGAACGGCGGCAGCTCCCCGACGGGTCGGTCAAGCTCGCCCTGATGTCTCTTCCCCACGACCCCTCAAACGACGAGGAGGCCACCGAGGCAAACGTCGTCGGTACCTTTCTCGAGGCTCTCGGAAAGAACCGGCCGCAGCTGGTCGGCTTTAACTCGCTGCAGTCGGACCTCAAGATCCTGATCCAACGCGGCATCATTCTCGGTCTCTCCGCACCCGGGTTTTGTGAGCGCCCCGACAAACCGTGGGAGGGCATCGACTACTTCGCACGCGGCAGCGATTGGAATGTCGATCTCAAGGACATCGTCGGCGGTTGGGGTCTGTCCAGCCCCAGCCTGCACGAGATCGCGGTGCAATCCGGCATCCCTGGCAAGATGGGCGTCGACGGCAACGACGTCGCGCCCCTATGGCTCGAGGGTCGGCTTGACGAGATCGTCAGGTACAACGAGTGCGACGCGGTCACCACGTATCTGGTGTGGCTCCGACTCGCCCATTTTGCGGGTCACCTGGATCCGGCGTCCTACAACAACGAACAGCAATTGGTTGCCGATCTTCTGCAATCGGAAATTGCCCGGGGCGGCCGACACCACATCGAGGAGTACGTCGAGACCTGGAACGGTCTGCGCTCGAAAATCGAATCCGAGCGGATGTTGGAATAGATCACCCTCAAATGTTGTCTCAATTCGTAGTGCGAGGTGCGTGGTCTCCAGGCCACGTGTTGAGCCGAACGCAGGGAGCAGATTCAGTGCCCAGAAAACCAGAATTCGGAAACGGCGTCGACCGACGCGACTTTATGAGAATGTTGGCGGGGACAGCCGCCACGGCGGGAATGTCGCTGCCGCTGGCGTCCTGCGGCGGCTCGTCGACAGACAAGAAGGTCATCGTTCTCGGCCTCGACGGGCTCGACCCGAAGATCCTCGGCGCGCTGATGGAGCTGGGGCGACTGCCCAATTTCAAAAAGCTCGCCGACATGGGCTCTCTGCAGCCCCTCGGCACCACCATGCCGGCCCTCAGCCCGGTGGCGTGGTCGAGCTTTATCACCGGCATGACGCCGGGAGGCCACGGGATCGCCGATTTCGTCGCGCGGGACCCCGAAAGCTACACGCCGATCTTTTCCATTTACGAAAACACCGAGCCCGACATGACGATCTCGGTTGGCGACGTGCATCTGCCGATCAAGGGCGGCGGCCCCGTCAACAACCGCCAGGGAAAACCCTTCTGGGCCTATCTCACCGAACGCGACATCCCGGCCTGGATCTCCAAGATCCCGACCAACTTCCCGGTCGAGGAGACCGCCACCAAGGCCATCGCCGGGATGGGCACACCCGACCTGGTCGACTCGTACGGCGCGTTCTCCTACTACACATCGGATCCCTTCGAGGACTACCCCAACCTCGAGGGCGGCGAAATCCTCTACGTCGATGTCAACAAGAACGTCGTCCGTTCGAACCTTCTGGGTCCCGTCAACTCGCTGGTGACGCAGAAAGACACGAGTTCCGACCCCTACGCCAACACCACGAAGATCCCCTTCACCGTGTATCTCGATCCTAAGGCCGACGGGGCCCGCCTCGACATCCAGGGCCAGAGCATCCTCCTCAAACGTGGCGAGTACTCCCCCTGGGTCACCGTCACCTTCGACCTGCTGCCGGTCATCGGTTCGGTGCAGGGCATTGCGCGCTTTCTCTTGAAGGGCGTCGCCCCCCACTTCCAGCTCTACGTCACTCCGATCAACATCGATCCCCGTGCGCAGGCGGCGCCGGTCACCTACCCTGCCGATTTCGGGGCGGAGATCGCCCGCGATATGGGCGCCTTCTGGACAAAGGGTCTGCCGGCCGACGTTAAGGCCTTCGACCACAAGGTGATCAACGACGAGGAGTACGTCGGCCAGGCCGAGCTGATCCTGCAGGAACGGATGGCGCTGTTCGACGCTCAGTGGTCTCGCTTCGAGAACGGTCTCTTCTACTTTTACGTCTCCTCCACCGACCAGGACGCGCACATGCTGTGGCGCAACATGGACCCGACCCATCCCATGCACGCCGAATCGGATATCCGCTTCGCCGGCTGGATCCCCCACCTCTACGAAGAGATGGACAAGCTGGTGGGCAAGGTTCTTCCGGCGGTTGACGACAACACCCTTGTCCTGGTCTGCTCAGACCACGGCTTTGCCCAGTTTGCCCGCCAGTTCCACCTCAACACCTGGCTGCGTGACAACGGCTACCTGGTGCTCAAAGACGGTGCAGAAAAGAAGGAGGAGACCTCCATCTTCGATGTCAACTGGAACCGGACCGTGGCCTACGGGGTCGGCTTCAACGGGCTCTATATGAACCTCAAGGGACGCGAGCGCGACGGCATCGTCACCCCGGAAAAGGTCGAGGAAATCAGCGCCCGCCTCATCCGCGAGCTCGAGGCCGTTGTCGACCTCGAGACCGGTGAGCGCCCCATCGCAAAGGTCTACCGGCGCGAGGACATGTACACCGGGCCATCGACTCCGATGATGCCGGAACTGCTGGTGGGCTACACCCCCGGCTACCGAAACGCCTCGGCCTCGGTTCTCGGTTCTACGGGGAAACCCACCATCAACCTCAACCCGTGGGCGTGGTCGGGTGACCACTCCATGGCCCACGACCTGGTGCCCGGCACCCTGTTGTCGTCGAAGAAGGTCGCCAAGGGCAATGCCAACATCCTCGATCTCCCGGTGTCGATCCTCGAGTTCTTCGGGGTGGAAAAGCCGCCACAGATGGTCGGCAGCTCGATCTACCGCGGCTGACGCCGCGTCCGATCGAGCTGAATTCTCAATTTTGAATTTTGAATTCTGAATTCTCGCCAGACCTCCCACCGCAACCGACTGTCAATTCGAGCGCAGCGCCCGCAGGGCGCGACGTCGAGAAACCTGGTTTAGGGCGCAGGGGCGTACAAAAAAGAGCTACGCCTCAACAGATTTCTCCGCTCGCTCGTTTCACTCGCTCGGTCGAAATGACAGGGTTGGGGGGTCGTTTCAATCGCGGGTAGCCTGGCCTCACTACCGGAACCACCTCGCCCCGCGCCGTCAATTCCGAATTCCTAATTCCTAATTCCTCATTCCTCATTCCTCATTCCTAATTCCTCATTCCTAATTCTGCCTTCGTTGCGCATCTCACCGAGGCCGCACTACTCTCATCACCGTGAATGAACCGCAACTGCCGCCGTTATTGATCATCGCCGGGCCTACGGCCTCGGGAAAGTCGCGGCTGGCCATGAGAGTCGCCGAACGACTCGACGGCGAGATCGTTTCCGCCGACGCCTTCGCGGTCTACCGTGGGATGGACATCGGGACCGATAAGCCGTCGCTGGAGGACAGGCAGCGCATCCGCCACCACCTCATCGACATCGCCGATCCGAGTGACACCTTCTCGGCCGGAGCCTTTGCAGATGCCGCACGGGACGCCATCACCGAGAGCGAAGACAGAGGCAAGACCGCAGTCGTAGCCGGTGGCACCCATTTCTGGATCCGCGCTTTGGTGGTCGGTCTGTTTCCCTCGCCTCCACGGGACCCTGAAATCGGCGCCGCGCTGGCCGCTCAATGGAACACCGACCCGCAATCGGTGGTTCGCCGCCTCCAGGAGGTCGACCCCGACGCAGCACTGCGGATCGGACACCACGACCGCCAGCGGATCATCCGTGCACTCGAGGTTTTCGACCTCACCGGTGAACCCTTGACCAGCCACTGGCGCCGACACCGGTCCAGCGCGCGGTACGACCCACTGTATGTTGTACCGAACCTCAATCGACACGAGCTTTATGCTAAAATCGACGCGCGCGCAGATCATCTTTTTTTGACCGGACTCGTGAAGGAGGTTGAGCAGATTCTGGCCTCCGGTGTTCCTCATGACGCCCATGCTCTCAAGGCGATCGGCTACCGGGAGGTGGTGGAAATGCTGCGGGGGCAGTGCGATATGGCAACAGCCATCGAAAAAACCAAAAAATCGAGCCGTAACTTTGCGAAACGCCAGCTCACGTGGTTGAGGAGGCTGCGTGAGGGCACGGTCCACCAGGTGGCGCCGGCCGGTGAGGGTGGTGCGTCGGCAGTCATCGGATTATGGCATCAACACACCAAGGAAAGAAAAGACCAATGAACAAGCCTGCGAGCGGTACTATCAACATCCAAGATCCATTCTTCTATCAGCTTCGCAAGGACTCCAAAACTGTCCACGTGTACCTGGTCAGCGGCAAACGGCTCACCGGCGTCATCCGGAGATTTGACCGCTACTCCATCATTCTCGAAAACCACGGTCAGGAGCAGCTGGTGTACAAGCACGCCATCGCCAGCATCGCCCCGTTGACCGGCTTCGAGGGCAAAGCACAACAGGATGATGAATAGGCCCCCACAACGCAGACTCTCGGCGCGGTTCGGGCGAGCGGCGGTCGCGGCAGCGTCGATAGCGGCTTTGGCTGCAATATTCGGCCTCGGCGGCTGCGCGACTGCGCCGGCAGATGTGGCAACGGTGCAGCTCGACTTTCCGTCGCCGAACTCGGGGCCCGGTCGACCGGCACTTGAAAAGGCTTCCCAGCGCCATATCGACGACGGCTGGCAGGCGCTTCTCAGAAATGCCCCAACTGCTGCCCGAACCAGCGCGACCCAAGCCGGCGCGAACTCCGCATCAAAGCTCCTCGAACTCCAATCGGAGATCGTTGCAGGAGAACATCCTGTTGAGGGGCTCGAAGAACTCGCCCACCGCGACCCCGGCTACGCGGCCGCCTGGCTGACGTTGTCGGTGGCGGCTGAAGGAGCCGGAGACGAGGCGCTGGCCCTCGAGACGGCCGAATACGGAGCCGGTCTGTGGCCTGACACGCGGTGGGTCGACCGATCGCAGTCGCTGCATCAGCGATGGATCGACGACCGGATCGCAGCCGCGGGCACTCTCTATGACGAGGGCGACCCGAGCGGGTCGCTCACTTCCCTGGCACTTGCACTGGCCCTCGAACCGGACAACCGGGACGCGGTCCTGCTGCAGGCCCGGTCGCTCATCGCACTGGGCGTGCTCGATCAAGCCGAGGCGGTTCTTGCCGGGCTTCCAAGAGACGGCGACGTCGTGATGGTGTCGGGGAGCATCGCCGAGAGCCGTGGCGACACCGGCGCCGCCATCCGCATCTACTCGTCGCTGCGAGATGATCCCGAGGCCATTCTCATGGCGATCGCCCTGGCAGAGGAGACCGAGAGCTGGCAGACCGCCATGGATCTCTACGCCTCACTCCCGGATGATCACCCCGAAAAAGCGAGCGGTCTCAGGGCTGCGAAACTTCGATGGCGGGTTTCGGTGATGCCCGCATACGTCCGCGAAGCCCTTTCCAACAACGAGATGAATCGTTCGGATTTGGCGGTTGTCGTCGTCACTTTGGCGCCAATAGTGGAAACATTGCCGTCCAAACAGGTACCATTGTTATCGGATATTGTTGACATGCCATCCCAACGAGAGATCATCACCGCAGCCCGACTCGGACTGATCGACGTCGATCGGCTCGAACACCGCTTTCGGCCTCTCAGAATCGCGATCGAACGGGAAATTCGCTCTGCGATCACTGTTCTCGGACAACTGTTGGAGATTCCACCGCCTCAATTTTGCAATGCCGGCACCACGGAGCCCTGTGTTGCCTTCGCCCAGCCGGTCACAGGGGACCAGGTGGCTGACGTCATCATCGACATGGTGGTGAAGGGGACGCAATGAGCGGCAAGGCGCCGAACCTGCTTTCCGAGATCGAGCTCTTTTCGGAGCTCAACGAAGGTGAGCTGCAGGAAGTCGCCGCCCACGCCCAGGTCAAAAAGGTTGCGACTGATACCACCATCTTCTGCGAAGGCGACCCCGCGGATGCCGTTTTCGTGGTGGTCAACGGGCGGGTGAAGGTCGTCACGACCTCGTCAGACGGAAAAGAGTTCATCCTCACGGTGCTCGGCGCCGGCCAGGTCTTTGGAGAAATGGGCCTGCTCGAGACTGCGCCCCGCTCCGCGGCGGTGATCACCATCACCGAGGTCAAGTTGATAGTGATCAAGCGCGACGATTTTGATCGCCTCATCGAAACCCGTCCGACCATTTCGCGCAAGTTGATGGCCATCCTATCGCGCAGGCTCAGGCGCGCCAATTCGAAGATGGAGTCGCTGGCCTACATGGATGTCGCGGGCCGCCTCGCTCGCTATCTGCTCGACATGGCGCTTGATCACGGTCAGCGGCTCGGCAACGGCTGGGTGGTCGTGAAACGACCGACCCACTCCGACATCGCCCACTCGATCGGCACCAGCCGCGAAACCGTCTCCCGCCTCATCAACGAGTTCGAGGAGGGCTTCGGGCTCGTCAACAAAGGGAAATTCACCTACATTCGCGAAAATCTATTGGAGTGACGCCTAGGGCGATCACTCCAACAGATTTTCTAGTTTTGAATTTTGAGTTCTTAGTTCTTAGTTCCGATCGCTCCGCTCCCAGCTCAGAGTGTTGATCGAGTTCTACAGAGTTGATCCTGCCTTGTCGAACGAGCGAGCACAACGCAGCCCCCACCCCCTCATTCGATTCCGTTCCAAAAGGTGACCGCGGGCGGGCATAAACCCCGCCCCTACGTTGCTCCGAAAGGGCATTCAGGAGTGGAGGGGCGAGAACTCAAAACTAAAAACTCAAAACTGAGAATTCAACCCGCGGTACAATCCACTCTCCGGAGGACCGATGGTCGAGAATCCCCTGCGCCTCTACAACACGCTGACGCGCCGACTCGAAGAATTTGTGCCGATCGAGCCGGACCACGTGCGTCTCTACACCTGCGGTCCCACCGTCTACGATTACTCTCACATCGGCAACCTGCGCACTTTTCTGTTCGAGGATGTCTTGCGGCGAACCCTCGAGCTCACCGGGCTGCGCGTCACCCAGGTCATGAATCTGACCGACGTCGATGACAAGACGATCCGCGAGTCCAACGCCGCCGGCCTCGCACTCCGCGACTATACCGAGAAGTTCGTCGAGGCCTTTTTTGAAGACCTCGACACCCTCCGGGTGGAACGTGCCGAGCACTACCCGCGGGCCACCGACTACATCCCGCAGATGGTGGAGCTCGTCGAACGCCTCGAAGCCGCCGGGCACGCCTATCGAAGCGACGGCTCGATCTACTACAGCATCTCCAGCTTCCCCTCATACGGCAAGCTGTCGGGAGTCCGACCGGAACAAAACCTGGTCGGGGCCCGGGTGGACAACGAAGAGTACGAAAAGGACGACGCCCGCGATTTCGTTTTGTGGAAGGGCGCCCGTGAAGGCGAACCGGTGTGGGAGACGGCGGTCGGGCCCGGGCGGCCGGGATGGCACCTCGAGTGCTCCGCGATGTCCATGGCTCTGTTGGGCGAGCGCTTCGACATCCACACCGGCGGCGTCGACAATATCTTTCCACACCACGAGAACGAGATCGCCCAGTCCGAGGGGGCCACCGGCGAGCCGTTTGTACACTTCTGGCTGCACGCCGAGCACCTCGTAGTCGAGGGCGAGAAGATGGCCAAGTCCAAGGGCAACTTCTTCACCCTGCGTGACCTCATCGAACAGGGCCATGACCCCCTGGCTATCCGCTACCTCTTGATCTCGGTGCCCTACCGCCAGAAGCTCAACTTCACCATGGACGGCCTCCACGCCGCGGCCCAGGCGATCGATCGCATCGCCAATACCTTACGGCGTCTCGCCAACACCCCACCGGCCGACGGTCCCGGCGATCTGGCGCTCGAGATGGTGGAGGAGTTCGTCCGCGACTACCGCGATGCTTTGGCCGACGATCTCAATACCGCCCGCGCGCTCGGGGCCCTTCACACCCTGCTGCGCCGAATCAACACCGCTCTCGACGGAAACGGCATCTCGGAGGAGGTGCTCGTTGCGATCGATGGCGCCTTCGCCCTGGTGCAGGCGGTGCTGGCCATCAGTCCCGGCGGTGACGACGACAGGGCGGCCGATGAGGAGATTCAGCAGCTGGTCGAGCAACGCACGGCAGCACGCGCCGATCGCGACTTTGCCCGCGCCGACGAGATTCGCGACCGGCTGACCGAGATGGGCATCGTCGTCGAGGACACTCCGCACGGAGCGGTTTGGCACAGGAAGAATTAGGAATTTCGGATTTCGGATTTCGGATTTTTCGGCGCGGGCAAGGTGATTCCGATAGTGAAGCCAGGTTGCCCGCGATTGAACCACCCCCCCGACCCTGCCGATTCAGCCGGAAGACTTCAACCCACCCAAAAACCTGTCATTTCGACCGAGCGAGTCCTACGAGTGAGCGGAGAAATCTCGCCGAACCACGCCAGGAAGGGCGCCCTGTCCCTGCCTCTTGTCCCACCCAGATTTCTCGACTACTCACCCTGCGGGTGTTCCGCTCGAAATGACAGTGAAATTTCCGGGGATGGAGTAGTGAAAATTCCGAAATCCGAAATCCGAAATATCTACCGCACCAGATCACTTGGCTTCGCCAGGTCGGCGCCGCGGGCGGCGAGACCCGGCAGTTCCTCGGCCAAGACTTGCACGGTGACCCGATCCAGGTGGCCGATGGCGATGGCTTCGCCGTCGAGCCGACACCGGTAGACGGCTTCCTCGAGCTGCTTGCGGATGGCAGCAGGGTTGCGTTCATTGTCGAGAAAGACGTGGCGACGGTTGGTGGGCACACCCTGGGCACGGGCAGCCCTCTCAGCCACCGTTTTGGTCGTGGTGCGTGAGTCGATGAATGCCATGCCCCGCGCCGAGAGCTCCTGCATGATCCAGGTCATCGTCTTGAGATTCGCGGTGGCTCTCGAACCCATGTGATTGTTGACCCCGACCGCGAAGGGAATGTTGTTGATGGCGGTGTGCACCGTGGTCCGGAGCTCTCCAGTCGTCATACTCACCAACACCGCTCCCGGGCCTGGGTTATCGGCAGGGTAGTTTTCCGGTTCCATGGGCAGGTGCAACCACACCTCGTGACCGGCCTCGTGCATCGCCGTCGCGGTCTCCGCCGATCTCGGGAGAAAGGGCAGCACCGCGATGCCCACCTGTTTCGGCAGAGCCGCCGCGGCAGGCACGAGGTCATCGTTCTGGCCTGCGTCGTCGAGCAATATCGCCAGCCTCCCGCGGGCGCCGGGGGCCGGCTTCGGGCGCGGGGTCGCCGTTGGTTTCTTCGTCGGTACGGGCGTCGGCGGAACCACGGCGACTTTCGGCGCTGCCACCGTCAGCTCGAGATTGAAGGCCTCCGGCCCGAAATCCATGAGCACGGCGATCGCTTTTGCGCCGAGGTCGGGAGGCAGCTCAACAGTGGCGTGTCGTGCCACCGCTTCAATCTCGAGGTCGCCGATAAAGCCGTCGCGTGCCGCGCGGTCGCTAAAGTCGAAACGCCACGTGCGAATAAATACGTCGTCTTTCTTGATGATGAGATCGTCGACCACCACCGAGTCCCGCGCGACTCCACGCGCTCCCGCCAAATCCAGAAAACGCACCTCGATCGGCGAATCCTTGCCCTCGGGTCCTGAACGAAAGAAAAACAGCAGAGCGACGACCAGGGCGGCGAGAGCCACGAGGATCCACGGCACGGTCGACCGATAGCTGTCGGCAAAGCGTCCGCCCTTTTTCTTTTTTGATGCGCGAGATGGCATCGATCAGGCCGCCTCGGGAAGCGCTCGACTCAGGACCTCGAGAGCGCGCGCAAGCACGGGATCCTCGTCGGCGTCCGGATCGGCAACCTCCACCAGTTCGTCGGGCTCGACGCCGTTGCCGTTGATCGGCTCGTCATCCGCCCGGAGCCACTGACCCACCGGCATCCACACCGCAACATCACCATCTCGGACCAGACTCATGTAGGACGCGTGGCCAACAGTCTTTTCGCCCACCACGACGGCGCCATTGCGCTGCAGGGCCTCGGCCAGAATCTCGGCGATGCCCTGTGTGGTGTGGTCAACCAGCACCACCGGCGCAGACGCAACGATGCTGCCCTGTGTCGCTGCGAAGGTCTTGGACCCCGCCCTGCGCCCCTGCCATCCACCGAGGACACCCGCCTCAACAAAGGCGTCGGCCAGGGCGATGGCCGCGTCTTCGGTCCCCCAGCGCAGCTCCCGGAGATCCAGTACGAGAGGTCCAACGGCTGGGACGAGCTCAACCACCGAAGAAACGCCGTTCTCGGGCAATGCTTCAATCCGGATGACCGTCGCCTCATTCAGCACTTCGACAGTTGCCGGTCGCACCGTCCATTGTGCAGGCTCGAGAATCACCTCGCGCCGCTCGTCGACCTCGCGATCAAATACCGCAAGACGCACTGTTTCTCCGAGTCTCTCGCGCTCCATCAAATCCAGTCGAATCTGCCATAGGGGCCGCCCACGGCTGTTGACGCCCTCCACCAATTCGATAACTTCCCATCTCGCAAGCCCGGCTGTTTCGGCGGGTGATCCCTGGAGGACAAAGTACACCGAGGCCGAACCGAGTCGGGTGGCCAGACCCAGACCGAAGGCCGGTGGCGATCCGACAAACTCCAGATACTCGTTGATCCGGTCGCTGGGAAGAACCGCTGCCGACCGGTCCAGCGGCTCCACCAGACCGGCGTCGAGCGACATCGACAGAGCCTCGTGGTTGAGTTCGTCCACATACTCGGTTTCCACCAGGTGCACCACCTCGGCCAGATTCCCCAGCGCACGAAACAACACGTCCTGGTTGCTGCGGTTTGCCATCAAAACACCGGCAAAGAGCAGGACCGCTCCGATCGACGCGGACAAAAACACAATGCGGGTGCGTTTCATTGTGACGAAGACTCCCCTTTCAACTGCAACCAACGCCGCGGGTCTTGCGGCTTTTCACCGACACGGAACTCGAGATAGACATTGCCGCCCTCTTTGGAAGGCGATGCAAGCCCCAGGCGCATTCCCATTGTGACGCGTTGATCGACTCGAACGTGAATTGTACCAAGGCCCGCAACCAACGAATACACATTGTTTCCGTGGTCCAGTACCACCATATTTCCATAACCCTTAAAATGGCGCGCGTATGCCACGACGCCCGGAAAAACCGCAGAAACCGGTGACGAACCCGGGGAATCGAACCGCAGGCCGTTGCACACGGTATAGGTGTTGTAGATGGCAAGACGCTGCCGTCCGAAGCCCTTTACCACCGGGCCTGCCACCGGCCACGGCAGCGCCCCGCGATAGCCGCGGATGTCTTCCTTGCCGGTAAACCGGTCCCTCGACGACAGGACACCCACCAATCTCTGCAGAGCCGCTTCGCGCACCCGGAGATCGTCAAGGGTCGCACCGGCGCTCTTGCGACTGCTCTCCAGATTCGCCTGCCGCCGCGCCACACGATCACGAACTCGAACGAGTTCGGTCTTTCGCACTTCCAGCTGTTGCGCTTCGTCACGAACCTGCGCCATGGTTCTGCTCAGCTCGGCAAGACGGATGCTGTGCAGCCTACTGACGTCGTAATACTCCTCGACAAGCCGCATCTGACCGCCGGTGAGAACCGAGACCGTGCCAATCGCCTCTTCCAGATCACCACCCTGATAGGCGTCGAAAAAGAGCTGCAATGGGCCGGGTCGTCCCAGCAGAGCCATGATCTCCAGGTGCCGGTCGAGCAATTTCCGGCGTCCTTCGAGCTCAGCGGCAAGCTCCGCCGATTCCTGACGCAGGCGTTCGACCTCGTCGGAACTCTGAACCAGAAGCAGTTCCGTTTCCCGGACACGCGCATCGGCGAGCTCGAGCAGTGCATCCAGTTCCCGCCGCTCCCGCTCCGCGCCCTCCGCCTCGCGCGACAACCGGTTGAGGCGTTGCTCGAGCTCTCCGATCCGGTTCTGAACCGAGTTCAGTTGATCGTCGGTAGGGCGCGACGACCACCCGGTCGATGCAGCAATCAGCAGCCAACTCGCGATTCCAACCCATCGAAATACGGTGCCGCCGCTCATGGCGTTCATTGTACCGCCACGTATCGCGGTCCGATACAGCGTCTTAGCCCATCCGACGTCCGAGTCGCCAATTTCGGCTGGCGCCGCACCGTATTCGACGCGCAAAGGAGATACCCTCACCGCGGGTGGAGAGATGGAAAATCCGAATTCCGAATTCCGAATATCGAATTCAATATTGTGCCTCAGATATACTTGTGTGAAAGCGAGGTATGGCATGGACGACAACCTTTCTTACAACATTCATGTTCTCGGTCTCAAAGACGCGTCAAAGACAGGGCGCCAGCGCTTTGTGGGCATTATGGAAAGGCTCACCGGCCGTCCAAGGGATGAGTTCGAAGAGAAGTTTCCATCGCCCGACATCCCCGTTTTTCAGTCGCTGGCTCTCGAGCGGACCCAGAAGATCCTCGAGTCTCTCGACAGCAGCGGCATCCTCGTCGAGATCCGAACCTCCGACTCGCTGCCGATCAACGCCGAGGAAGAGCTCGACGCGGGGAAACGCGCCTGCCCGGCGTGCAACGCCCATCAGTCAGCATCAAACGTCGAATGCCAACGCTGCGGCATCGTGTTCTCGAAATTTGAGCGCGAACAGCTTCTCAAGATGCAGAAGGACCACAACCTCGAACAGGCGATGATCAAAACCATGCAGGTCCGCGACGAGTGGATGCAGCGCGCCACCAAGTTTCTCGAAGGCAAACCCCTGCCGAAAGGCGCCGCCAAGGCCTTTTCGACGATCCTGGTCCAGGACGAGGTGCCGTTTCTGAGGCTCGAATCGAGCGAGGGCCCGATTCTGCTGACCTCGCGGCGCATGCTGACCAAGAAAACCGACGGCAAGTTCATCTCGATGCCCTACGAAATGATCAGCGAGGTCGATTTCGGTGGCGGTGCAATCCAGACCAAGAAGAGCAAATTCAAGGTCCAGGTCAAATTCCATGCGCCGCTGCCCATCCCCCCGGACGAAGCTATTTCCAAGATAGCCTGGACGCTCGACAAGGAATCGTCTTTCAACAAAGAAGTCCTTATGGATTGGGGCTACGCCCGCAACTTCTCATGTGGTTCGTGCGGCGAGCGTGATCTGGACTTCAGAACTGACGACAACAAGGTCCACTGCCGTTGCATGCACTGTGCGACGGACCACGAAATCGACCTCGGCGAGTGCGTTGCCGTACCGCTGCTGTCGGAGTGACGACGATGTCCCGCTTTTGCTCGCTCGTCGTCATCGCCCTCGCAGTGTCATGCGCGGCACCAATCGCGCCACCGGAATCGGTCGTGATACAGAACATCGATCTCGGGCTTGCGCTTTCCGGACTGCCAGACGGTCTGAAGCTGGCCTCCAACCAGGGCACCAGTCTCGAACTTCGTCCAACGGACGACATGATCGGCGGTATCCTGTGGTTTGCGGTCGGGCCCGAACAGGAGGGCGTCAACCTGGTGGCCGCGGTCCAGACTCACCAGGAACGGATGGAGGGCATGCCCGAAGCCGACTACAAAGGAGGCCAGGAGCTCCAGGGAGACTTCGGGACCGCCTTTTATTCTCGCGCCCAGTATGTCGACCAGGACGAACGCGTGGAGGAGACGATCGTTTTCATGATCCACCCCGCAGGCAACCGCCTTCTCGGCGTCCACTACCGCTACCCGGCCGGAGATGACTCGGCAGCGAGGGTCGAACAGCTGATCGATGTCGTGAGTCGAGTCGAAACGGTTCCAGGCCCCTGAGGACTTGGTAGAAGAGTCCGACCGTCAGACGTTCAACGTTTTCGCGCCGACCTTTGCCAGGATCTCGTCAAACCGATCGTCGAAGGGTTGTCGGAAAGGCGCGTGAAAAGGCGACACGCTCTCGCCGATGAGGTGAGCCTGGAAGCCCTCAGATCCGGGCTCGATCCGATAGCGAAGCTCGGTTGACCCCATCCAGCGAAATTTCACGACCAGCTCTGAATCGTTGCCGTTCAGCTCGACGTACTGATTCAGCCCACGATCGGCAAGCTCCTGCCGCACGCGACCGATAAAGCCGGCGGCAGTCCCAGTGTCTACTTCAAAAGATTTCACTACCGTTTGATCTTACGATGCCCCGGCGGGTAAAAGAAATCCGCGAGACCACAACGGTCTCGCGGCTCTCGACGTCGAGTCCACCTGGAGGGCGGATTCTGGCGAACCCGACATCACATCGCTTGTTCCAACTCCTCGTGGACTGTTACTTGTCCAGTCATTTCGACTTCGTTTTCGAGAGAGCACATATCGGCAATGAGCTTCTTGATCTCGGGGCTTCCAGCAAGCTTCTTGTCAAAGGCGAGGCCGGCTTGGAAAACCACCGTGACGCCTCCCGTGGCCGTTTTCACCATGTTGGCGCGACACCTCGCGACCTTCGCGCGAATCACCATCTCACCGTCTGGGAGGTTCAGAGTCAGTTCGCATACGCCGGCGGGCGGCAGACCAGACGGCCCTTCTACCAACAACCCGCTTTCCGAGATATCGACGACCCGGATTTCTATTCTCGGTTTGACGCTGCCCTTGATGGGCCGCTTGACGCCGTACCGTTGGTGTCCTCTGCGTTCATCCATTTCCGCCTCCGCCAGTGGATACTGCAAGTGGGATGCCAACTCCGGGCACAGCAGGAAGCACCGGCGGATGTCGGATCATGGGACAGGGCGTGCCGAAATGAGGCAGAAAGGAAATTTTGAGTTTTTAGTTTTTAGTTTTGAATTTCGGACCGCCATTTCCCTGAGTGAGCGAATTCGCTTTGAGATAGGTGCGCACGGGTCTTCAAAAAACCGTAGACAGGTCGATTACGGGACACCTACGTTGCAACACCACGTTGATCTGGAGCCGTGTTCATGTGCAGCCGGGACGGCCGCACCCACAACGGATCTTTGTGGTGCGGGCGTCCCGCCCGCACAGGGCCTACAGCGTTGCGGCGCAGCGGGCGGCGCCGATGAGGGCGGCGCGGTCGTCGAGGATGACGTGCACTGGCATCGATTCGAGCAACGAACGCATCCGTCCCTTGGCCAGGAAACCTTCGAGGAACGTCCCACGTTCGAGCACCGGTAGGATTTTCGGGGCAATACCACCACCGATCCACACCCCACCGGTGGCCATCACCTTGAGGGCGAGGTTTCCCGCCTCTTCGCCGTAGAGCCGGGCAAAGACGTCGAGGGTCGTCGCGCAGACCTCGCACTCAGAGTTCAGCCCGGCCGCCGACACCGCCGGCGTCGGATCGCCCCGCCGCTGCGCTTCGACAAACCACTCCGGTTCGGCCTGTCCCGCCTCGGCAAGCATGAACCGGTAGAGGTCCGCCAGACCGGGGCCAGAGAGCACCCGTTCCCAACTGACCGTTTCGTAGCGACCTCGCAGATAATCCAACAGCCGATCGGACAACCCACTGGTGGGCGAAAAGCTCGTATGCCCTCCTTCGCACCCGAATGGCCGCATGAAGCTGCCGTCCCAGAACATTCCGGCCTCGCCGAGTCCCGTTCCGGCGGCGATGACCGCGCCGTTGCCGAGTGCCCCGGGACGCCCCCGATTGAGGGTGACCAGGGCGCCAGGTGCCAACTCCGTGACGCCCCACGCGGTGGCCTCGAGATCGTTGACCAGGACGATGGAGGCGATCCCGGTTTCCCGTTCGAGGTCGTCGGCGTCAACCACCCACGGAAGATTGGTGACCCGCACCCTGCGGCCGTCAATCGGACCGGCGATCCCACAACAGGCGGCGGCACATCCGACATCGCGACCCGCAAGGAACTGATCGATGATTCCTTCGAGACCATCAAAGTCTGCGCTCGCAAACGTCTGCTCGTCGACGACCCGAAGTCCTTCAGCCCGCGCTTCGAAGAGACCGATACGGGTCTTCGTCCCACCGATGTCGCCCGCGAGCACGGTTTTCAATGGTTCAGCCATACGCGGTAAGTCTAAACGAGTTCAAGTCGTTGAAACTGACTCGCCGGAAAAAGGAGTCCCGACATCGCGAGTGGTGGTGGCCAGCAGTCTACCCACTTGAATCACCTCTGAAGGTGGGCCAAGGCCCACCCTACGGAGGGCCCTGATACCGAGCGGACCGGGCGGGTTGGGCGGGCGGGAATTCCTAATTCCGAAATCGAACCGGGGTGGGCAGACGGGAATTCCTAATTCCTAATTCCTAATTCCTAATTCATTTCGTGTATTATCGCCCCCGCCCGAACCCGGGCAACAGTTCCCTGGAGGAAATAGATGCAACGCACCCTGACCATCATCAAACCCGACTCCGTCGAAAACGGCAACGCCGGCAAAATCATCGCCCATCTCGAAAACGAAGGCTTCCGCGTCGTGGCCGGCCGCATGATGCAGCTCTCCGAGGCCCAGGCTCGCGCCTTCTACGCGGTCCACAAAGAGCGTCCCTTCTACAACGACCTCGTGGCCTACATGACCTCGGGCCCGGTGTGGCCGCTCGCACTCGAGCGCGAAGATGCGGTGACCTCGCTGCGGCAGGTCATGGGCGCCACCAACCCGGCCGACGCCGACGACGGCACCATCCGCAAGCTCTACGGCGAATCAATCGAGCGCAATTCGATCCACGGCTCCGATTCGCCCGAGAATGCCGCCATCGAGGTCAGCTTCTTCTTCCCGGCCTGCGATCTGGCGTAGATTCTGCCGCCCCTACGGGGCTTGACGGTGTGGAATGCACTTCACCTGGGGCTGACGCCCCAGGCTACGACCTGCCGCGCCTCCGGTGCTCCAGCGCAGGGACCGGGCCGCTCGAGCACGGCACCACGTTGCCTAAGGCGCGAGGCGGCGAAAGCTCGGGCCCGGTACCACGATGTCTGAGCCGCGAAGCGGCAACAGCTCGGGCGCGAGACACCGCATTGCGGGAGCCGCGAAGCGGAGGAAGCTTGATCGCGATACCACACTGTGGGAGCCGCGAAGCGGCGAAGGCTCGGGCACGGCGCCACTTTGACCAAGCCGCGGAGCGGCGAAAGACTGTAGCCCGGGGCGTGAGCCCCGGGATTCAAGTCAAAAAAAACAGAAAGCCCCGGCAGGGGCGACAGAAGAAATGCTAGCCTCGCGACGATGACCGGACAATGTTTCCCCAACCCCGAAGTGGTGTTCAAACGCCTCGACGACCGCATGGTGTTGGTCCATCTCGGCACCAACCAGATCTTCGAACTCAACGAGACCGGCGCCCGAGTGTGGGAGTTGCTCCAGAACGGAATCGCGGGCGACACCCTCGTCGACCACATGACTGCCGAATTCGAGGTGGACCCATCGACCCTGCGGACCGAGATAGAAGCTCTGGTTTCCGAACTCGCCGGTCAAGGCCTGATTGCCTCCTGAGACCGCAATTTCCCGTCCGCGGGAAATTGCCGCTTGGCACTGTCGCCAGATTGGACATACTCGAAGCCTCATGGTGCTGTCACAACACAATTATGAGATTCGGCACAGGCTCTCGCCAAAGGGTCAGGTTTGTCTCCCAGGCGAGGTCCGCAAGGCTCTCGGTCTCCGTCCCGGCGACTCGGTGGTTTTCGAAATAGCCGACGGCGAGGTCTCCATCCGCCGCGCCGATAGCATTGACCCCTTCTTCCACCTGCCGCTCTTCCAGGCCCTCGAAGAATGGTCGCAGGATCAGAAGGCCACCGTCTTCCGCTACCCCTGATTCTCGCTTGAGCCTGACAGCCTATTGTGGTGTGGGCGTCCCGCCCGCATGTCAGCGACGAAGTCGCGTGAGGCACCAACCCCTTGTGGGGCAGCCGTCCCGGCTGCCGTGTCATCGGGTTGTCTCGCAAACGACATCCCCCAACTGTATCGGCAGCACCTTGTGGTGCGGGTGTCCCGTCCGCACAAAATCCTCAACAACCGATGTGCACGCGAGACGCGTGCCCCACAACCCATACGTGCGGCTTCATGCGGCGGCAGTCGCCTCCTCCGTCTCTCAATGTGATTTCGACCAAGCGAGGACTTCCCCACTCCTGTCCTTTCGACCAAGCGAGTGAAACGCGCCCACCATCCCAATAGTCAAAGTACCTCGCTACCGAGAACCTGCCCTGAGCGAGCGTAGCGAGTCGAATGGGTCCCTCGATTCGGTCGCTACTCTCCCTCACTCGGGATGACATTCTGGCTGGGCTGCCAAGGCCAGCCCGCCATCATGAGATTCGACCGAGCGAGTCCGACGAGCGAGCGGAGAAATCTATTCGGTCGAAGTTTGCCGAATGAAATCGTCATCCACCCGATCCGCCTTGACACTCTCTCAAGTAAGCCTTACATTCAAGATATCAAGAAGTAAAGAGGCACCCGTGCACAGCAAGCTCTCATCCAAAGGCCAGGTCACCATCCCAAAAGAGGTCCGGGAAAGCCTCGGGCTCGAAACCGGTGATTTCGTCACCTACGAGATCACCGACGACTCCTCAGCAATCCTCCGCCGGGTCGAACCCTACGATGCGTCGTTTCACCTTGCCGTGTCAGAAACGCTCGAGGAGTGGGGTTCCGAGGAGGATGACGAGGCGTTCCGTGATTTGTGACCGATTCGACGTTGTCGTTGTGCCATTCCCGTTCTCAGAAAAGGCCGGAAACAAAAGGCGGCCGGCGCTGGTAATCAGCAATCGGGAATTCAACACTGCCGGCAACTCCGTGCTTGCGATGATCACGACCAAAGACCACCACCCGTGGCCCGGCGACGAACCAATCGCTGACCTCGGAGAAACCGGGCTGCCCCTTCCCTGTATCATCCGACTGAAGCTCTTTACCCTGGACAACCGCCTCATCCTCCGCCGGCTTGGAAACCTCAACGGCCGAGACAGGAAAAAGGTCGAAGGCAACCTCAAAAAGTACCTCCACTGACCAGTAATGTGAATGTCCGGAGACGAAGTTCCGCCCATTTTGTAGTGCGGGCAGCCCGCCCGCACCTGGACGATTGTGGACCTGTGCCGGCGGGACGCCGGCAGCACAATCCTATCGGGCCTCCTTGTGGGGCAGCCGTCCCGGCTCGTAGTCCCTTGTGGTGCGGGCGCCCCGCCCGCACGTGAACGATGGTGTGAATGTGCCGGCGTCCCGCCGGCACCACAATCCTGGCGGGCCTCCTTGTGGGGCGGCCGTCCCGGCTGCCGGGCGGGTGGGCGGGTGGG
>JASJGQ010000377.1:0-4907 GCA_033791425.1 Acidobacteriota bacterium | reverse complement strand
GGACGTGCCAGGCTGGAGCCTCACTTTCAGGGATGCTCAACGGGACGTGCCAGGCTGGAGCCTCGCTTTCGGGGGCACGAAGCGCGTCGACGTCGGCGAAAGCCTGGCACTCCACGGGTAGGACGATGAAAAAGCCATGCCCCCAAGAACGCTCAACGGAACGTGCCGGGCTCGAGCCTCGCTCTCAGGGATGTTCAGCGGGACGTGCCGGGCTGGAGCCTCGCTTTCAGGGGCACGAAATTCGTCTCATTTGGCGGAAGCCGGGCACTCCACGGGTACACCAATGAAAAAGACATGGCACTCGAGATTCGCTGAAAACGTAAGAAACTTCCAAGGCTACCCCATCGGAAAAACCATCCAATACCTCACCGACCCGGAGATCATCTCGCTCGCCGGGGGCCTGCCCTCGCCCGAGGTCTTCCAACGCAGTCAGCTGCGGGCCGGAAGCATTCGTGACCTCGAGGCCAATATCGACCGCATCATGCAGTACTCGCCGATCCCCGGAGAGGCAACGCTGGTTGAAGCGGTGCTCGGTTTCCTCGAGCGCGATGACATTCACATCGACCGGGACAACATCGTCATCACAAGCGGCGGTCAGGCCGGTCTCGATCTCGCGGGCCGCCTCTTGCTCGAGCCCGGCAACGTCGTGCTGGTGGACCGACCGACCTTTGCCGGCGCCCTGGTCACGTTCCAGATGCAACGGCCCCTTTTCATTGGCGTGGATATCGAAAAGGACGGCTCCGACATCGCCGGCATGCGGTCCCAACTCGAGGATCTGGCCAACCAACAGAGTCTTCCGAAGTTCATCTACGTCGTTCCCGATTTTCAAAACCCCTCGGGCATCACCATGAGCCTGACCAAGCGGGAGGCGCTGCTCGACCTCAGCTATGAGTTCGATGTGCCGATCGTCGAGGACAGCCCCTACCGAGATCTCCGCTACCGGGGGGAAACCATCCCCGCCCTCTACGCCCTCGACCAGCAACGAAAGGGCGGCCACGTCATAGGCCTCTACACCTTCTCCAAGCTGTTTTGTCCGGGCATGCGTGTGGGGTTCAACATCGGGCCGGCGGAGGTCATCACCCGGATGACCCACATCAAGGAAGGCGCCATCCTGAACACCCCGAAGTGGAACCAGGACATGTGCACGGCATTTCTCACCGAGTGGGATATCGAGGACCACCTCAGAAACTGCCGCTCCTACTACCGGGAAAAACTCGATGTCTTTCTCCGTACCATGGAGGAACACTTCCCACCGGAAACCGGTGTCACCTGGACCGTCCCCGAGGGCGGGCTCTTTCTCTGGGTCACCGTGCCCGAGCACATCGACACCGACGAACTCTTTTTCGAGGCCATCAAGCACAAGGTGGCCTTTGTACCCGGGTCGCAGTTCTACGGCGAGAACCCGGAAAGCAACCACATGAGAATCAACTTCTCCTTTGTCTCGAAGGAGGATCTAGCCGAAGCCGTCAGGCGTTTGGCCGACTGCGTCAAGAAAAAAATCTGAGGGAGTAATCCATGCGTCTGTTGTTTATCGGATTCGGCACCGTCGCCCAGGGGCTGTCAGAGCTTCTCATCGAAAAGAAAGCGGAACTCGAGCAGGCCTACGGCCTCGACTGGAAAGTCACCGGCATCGTCGACATGCTCAAGGGCTCGGCCCACAACCCGGAGGGCCTCGACCTCGAAAAAATCATGGCCATGGTGGCCGACGGCACCTCGATCTCTGAGTATCCCGACGGCGGCTGTGATTGGGACGCCCTGACGATGATAAAACGAGCCGAGGCCGACGCGATGCTCGAGGTCACCTACACCGATATCAAGACCGGGCAGCCCGCCACCGATCACATCCGCGCCGCCCTCGCCCGCGGTCTCCACGTGACCACAACCAACAAAGGACCATTGGCCCTCTTTTCAAACGAGCTCGCCGACCTTGCCGACGCCAACGGCGTGGAGTTCCTGTATGAGGGAACCGTGATGGCGGGGACGCCCCTGCTCAACCTCCTCAGGGAAACCCTCGCCGGTTCCGCCATCTCCGAAATGAAGGGCATCCTCAACGGCACAACCAACTACATCCTGACCCAGATGGAGGCCGGGATGGACTACCAGGCCGCCCTTAAACAGGCCCAGGAACTCGGCTACGCGGAGGCGGTGCCCGACGCCGACGTCCTCGGGTGGGACGCACTGGCCAAGGTGACGATCCTCGCCAACACGGTCTTCGGAGCCTCCCTCTCCCCCGATGACACCCCGTGCCAGGGCATCACCGAAATCACTCCCGATGAGATCGCCGCGGCGACAGCTGCCGGAAAACGCTACAAGCTGATTGGCAGGGTGTGGCGGGATGGAGACGCCGTCCGGGCATCGGTCGCGCCACAACAACTCGACCTGTCGCACCCGTTGGCTGGAGTCGGCGGCGCGACCAACGCCATGACCATCACCACCGACACTCTGGGCGACGTCACCATCGGCGGCCCCGGCGCCGGCCGGCGTGAAACCGGCTTTGCCCTCCTCATCGACCTGATCGCCATCAACTCGAGGAGCTGAAAATGAAGATGTTGCTTGCCGACCAATGGGTCGACCGCGAAAAAACCATTGACGTCCGCGATCCCTTCGATGACTCCCTCATCGACACCGTCCCCGCGGCCACCGCGGAGGACGTCGAGACCGCCATCGCTGCCGCAGACGCAGCACGCGCCACGGCGCGGGCGATGACGGCCTACGATCGATCGCAGATCCTGCTCGCAACCGCGGACATCGTAGCCGAAAATCTCGAGGACTTCGCCGAGACGATTGCCCGTGAGGGATCCAAGACCATCAGCGAGGCCAGAGGCGAGGCCCGCCGCACGGTGAATACCCTGACAATCTCCGGTGAAGAGGCCAAACGCCTCCTCGGTGAGACCATCCCCTTCGACTCCTTTCCGGGCGGCGAGCAGCGCCGCGGTCACTTCGAACGGGTGCCGATCGGCGTCGTCGTCGCCATCACTCCGTTCAACGACCCACTCAACCTGGTCGCTCACAAGCTCGGCCCGGCAATCGCCGGCGGCAACGCGGTCGTTCTCAAACCGGCGACCGTGACGCCACTGTCGGCTCTCAAACTCTGTGAGGCCTTTATGGAAGCCGGGCTGCCCCCGGGAGTGCTTCAATGTCTGACGGGCCACGGCGCAGTGCTCGGCGACGCACTCGTGTCCGACAAACGAGTCCGGATGGTCAGCTTCACCGGAGGGCTCGAAGCAGGCGAACACATCGTGTCGAAGGCCGGCCTCAAAAAGATCGGCATGGAGCTCGGCTCCAACTCGCCGGTGATTGTGTGGCACGACGCCGACATCGAGTGGGCGGCGGAGACCTGTGTGTCCGGCGCCTTCTGGGCGGCGGGTCAGAACTGCATCGGTGTGCAGAGGATCTACATCCACCGCGATGTCTACGACCGCTTCAAGAAGATGTTCGTTAAACAGACGAATGCCTACACCATCGGCGACAAGATGAACGACGCCACCGACATGGGACCGATGATCAACGAGGGCGAGGCCAAGCGGGTCGAACGCTGGGTCGCGGAGGCGGTCGACAAGGGCGCCACCGTACTTACGGGCGGTAGCCGAACCGGCGCCCTGATGGAACCGACGGTGCTCGAAAACGTGCCGTCAAACGCCACCATCCATTACCAGGAGGTCTTCGGCCCCGCCGTCAACCTCTATCCCATCGACGACCTCGACGAGGCCCTCGCGGAAGCCAATTCGGTTGACTACGGTCTCCACGCCGCCGGATTCTCCAACGACGTCACGACCTGCCACCGGATGATCGAGGGGCTCGACGCGGGCTCGGTCCTGATCAACGACTCCACCGACTACCGCCTCGACTCGATGCCTTTCGGGGGCGTCAAGAGCTCCGGCCTCGGCCGCGAAGGCATCCGCTTCTCGCTCGCCGAGAGGACCGAGCCCAAGGTGGTGTGTTGGTACCTGCCCGGCCGTCGGCCGGAATGAGGAATTAGGAAGTAACCGATCCCCCGGCAAAGCCGGGGGCTTTTAATTGTGAGCCGCCCAAGGCGGCGGTTGACGGCCGCCTTCCGGCGGCCTTCGCGCCACCTAAAGGTGGCGCACGCTATTCCAGGCGCATCTGTTCGAGCCTCTGATCTTCTTTCTCTTGGTGCTTTATGTAGTCGCGAATGGCTGCCTCATCCCGGCCCACCGTGGACACGAAGTAACCGCGGGCCCAGAAGTGATGACCAACGAAGTTTCGTCTCCGGTCAAAATGTACACGTGCGATGTGGATGGCACTCTTGCCCTTGATGTAACCCACGATCTGCGCTACCGAGTGCTCGGTGGAATTGATATCAACATGTGTACGTGGTCTGAACGCAGGTTCCCTTCTTCGACTTCGCACTCCTTTTGTCGTGCGAGTGTCCGAAAAACTTTTCCCAACTCTCTCCTCAGCCCTTCGTACAGTGCCTTCTTTCGGTATTTTGGTATGAAGACCACGTGGTACTTGCATTCCCACACGCTATGACTCAACCTTTTGTAGTCGTCCATCTGTTCTCCTTTGCGTGGTGCCTGGGCGGCTCACGTTCTGGAGTTCACTGGACGACTCCTTGATCTGTCAAACTATGCCGGCCTCCCCGGCAAAGCCGGGGGATCTCCCTCTGACGTTAGGAATTGAAGGCACGCGGGACGCGTGCCCCACAAGAGAGCCCGGGAGCTTTGTGGGGCGGCCGTCCCGGCTGCCGGGCGGGTGGGACGCGTGCGGCGAAAGGCGCGCTTCAACGAGTTGGTAATTCCCGGGTCCCTTTTTTGGAGTTGGGTTCGGGAGTCACGAAATAGAGATCCAGGGCGCACGGGCAATTCGATATTTCGGCAGCGGTTTCTCGTTCCCCCAGGCGAAATGCCCAGGCGCCCTCACCGGGCAAATGGGTAGAGTATTGC
>JASJGQ010000376.1:0-6514 GCA_033791425.1 Acidobacteriota bacterium | reverse complement strand
CTTCAGGGCCTGCCCGCGGGATGCCCTGAACGCGAGTGGTGGAGGGCCAAAATCTCCGCCCTGAACGTGCAAATGTCCACGCTGGGGGAGGCTGGGTGCAAACTCAAAACTCATAACTGAAAACTCAAAACTAACCCGTGGGAGGGAGGGCCGGAATTGAGAATTAAGAATTAGAAACTGACAGTCACTGTCGACTCTGTGTCGTCTCGTGATAAATGGGTCTCCACCACAATCCGAGTCCAAGCGCAAGTGCCTTCGAGGGCGCAGGGGTTTCGCCTCGTTACAAAGACCTTGAGTACCGCTTCGTCGTCGCAGAACTGCAATCCCATCAATAACTTGGGGTGGAATGATTCGCTGCAGAAGTTGCCCGGCGAACCGCGCGGACAGAGGCCTGCAACCGCATTATAAATGTATGAGATAATCGTGATTGATGAACGACGAGCGCGCTCGTTTTCCCATCGACGTCCAAGACCTCCCGCTCGAGTGGCTGGTGGTGAGGACGAAGCCGCGCCAGGAGCGCGTGGCAGTGTGCCACCTGCGCCAGCGCTCGGTGGAACCCTATTGCCCGCTGTTTCTCGAACCGCCGTGGCACTCCCGGGCACCCAAAGGGCCGACCCCGCTTTTCGGCGGTTACATCTTTGTTCACTGCAACCCTCATGTGCAGCTCAACGCCGTGAGTTTCTGCCCCGGTGTCCTGCTACCGGTTCGATTCGACCGTCAACTCGCCACGGTGGATCAGGCTGTCATCGACGCCCTCAAGATGCGCGAGGCGGAGCACGGCTATGTGATGCCGACCGAGATGGAGGTCGGCATCGAGACGGGCCGCGCAGTACGCGTGATGGCCGGGCCGCTCAAGGACATCGAGGGCGTTTTTCAGGGTTATCTCCGCGGCGGTCAACGGGCCTGGGTTTTGATGGAATTCCTCCGCCAGAAGAGCCTGGTGGAGGTCGAGACAGAGTTGCTCGCCGTGGTGCGGGCGTAAGGGCCGGAAGCAGCTTCCGGTTCGCTTAAAATCAATCAAATCAATAGGTTGCACATGCAATCATAGCGCGGAAGCCTTGCGCAGGGCGCAATTCTCAATTCTCAATTCTTAATTTTGAATTACACGATCCACACCCAAAACCACAACAAAATCGAGAGCCGTCAGCACTCCTGCGTCGATCTCGATCTCGTCGGGGCACGTGCGGAACAGATACCGTCCGGTGCCGGTTCAATGCCGACGTCATTCGAGATATCGGCGATGAGAAATTAAGAATTAAGAATTGAGAATTGAGAATTCATCGCCAATGATTTCGTCTGGAGCATCAATCAGCCATGACTTCATCTGAAAGCAAAACCGTCCTCGTCACCGGCGCCGCCGGCTTCATCGGCTATCACCTGGCCGAGCGGCTGCTCGCCGATGGCCACCGCGTCATCGGTCTCGACATCGTCAACGACTATTACGACCCGGCCCTCAAACAGGCGCGGCTCGAGCGGCTGAACGCTCATGACGCTTTCACATTCGTTCGCATCGACCTCGCCGATCGCCGCAAAATGGAGGCCCTGTTCGCGACCTATGGCTTCGACACGGTGGTCAACCTCGCTGCCCAGGCCGGCGTCCGCTACTCGATCGAGAATCCCCACTCCTATGTGGACTCCAACCTCGTCGGCTTTCTCCACATTCTCGAAGGCTGCCGCCACAACAGTGTGGGCCACCTGGTCTACGCATCGTCGAGTTCGGTCTACGGCGCCAACACGTCCATGCCCTTTTCGGTGCACGACAACGTGGACCACCCGATGTCGCTCTACGCCGCCACCAAAAAGGCCAACGAGCTGATGGCTCATTCCTACTCGAACCTCTACGACCTCCCCACAACGGGGCTGCGATTCTTCACCGTTTACGGCCCCTGGGGCCGGCCGGACATGGCGCTGTTCAAGTTCACGAAGAACATCCTCGCCGGCGAACCCATCGACGTCTTCAACTTCGGCCACCACCGCCGCGACTTCACCTACATCGACGACATCGTCGAAGGCGTCGTGAGGGTGATGAACACGGTGCCCCAAACCAATCCGGAATGGTCCGGCGACACCCCCGACCCTGCCACCAGCCGCGCCCCCTGGCGGGTCTACAACATCGGCAACAACCAACCAGTCGAACTGATGCGCTACATCGAGGTCATCGAAGACTGCCTCGGCAAGAAAGCCGAGAAAAACCTCCTCCCCCTCCAACCCGGCGACGTTCCCGACACCTGCGCCGACGTCAAAGCCCTCGTCGACGATGTGGGCTACAAGCCGGATACACCAATCGAAGAAGGAATCAAGCGGTTTATCGAGTGGTACAGAAGCTACTATGAGGTATGAATTCGGAATTCGGAATTCGGAATGATCGGCGCGCCCAGCACCCACGATGATCGATACGCACTGCCCGCGATTGAGGGGACGGTCGAGGCAAGGGCGGGCTCGAATCTGGTTTGCCATAGAGCTCAAAATTCGGAATTATCAGCGCGATGAACGATAGCGACACCAAGTACCCACTGCCCGCGATTGATGCGGGGATCGTGTCCGAGAAGGATTCGAACCCGGTTCGGGAGAAGAGCTTTCGCTTCGCTCTGATGATTGTTGGGCTGTGTCGGGAGCTTCAGGCTGACCGCGAATTCGTGATCTCCAAACAACTGATGAGGAGTGGCACCGGAATTGGAGCGAATGTCGAAGAGGCTGTTTCGGCCGAAAGCCGAAAAGACTTCCTTCATAAACTGAATATCGCACTGAAAGAAGCGCGCGAAGCCTACTATTGGCTGCGTTTGTTGGATGCTTCCGAAATCGAAATCAAACGAGATTTGCGGAAGTACGTTGCGGACGCCAACGAACTGATTCGCCTGCTGGTGTCCATCACGCGAAAACTCAGCCAGAAATGACCAGGGAGCGGACTGTGATCTTCATTACAGGCAAACTACAGCCCGGAATCACCGCGCCCCATCAAGGGTGCGATGGAAATTCCGAATTCCGAATTCCGAATTCCGAATTGCGATTTCCGGCTCCCTGCATCGCGAGGAGAACGCCATGAACGACGACCGAAACCGTGCATCATGGGAAATGACCTCCCCAAGAGGCCCGATGCAACCAACGGCAGTGAATCCGTACGGTTTTTCCTTTGCGGAAGAAACAGAGCCGGAAATCGACATCATGGAATACGTGCGCCTCGTGTGGGCCAAAAAGTGGCTCGTGCTCGGCGTGCTGTTGTCGGTCGTGGTGTTCGCCACTGCGTGGTCTCTGACCCGGCCGAAGCTGTATCGGGCGTCGACAAAGATCACACTTTCCGCGCCACCGCAGCTTTCGAACAACCAGCTCGATTCGATGATGAACTGGTGGCAGATGGATCGCATCATTGCCGATCAGGTGCAAATCCTGAAGACCCGGGCGCTCGCCCAACGGGTGGTCGACCGGCTCGGTCTCGACAGCTACCCGGCATTTGCCGGCGGAGACGCCACCAGCGCCATCCTCAACAGCATCGACGCCGAGCCCATCGAGGAGACATTCGTGGTCGAGGTCACGATGACAGGCCGGGATCAGATGGCCATCGCCGAGTGGCTCAATATCTACATCGAGGAGTACACCGCCGCCAATATCGAGGACAGCCTCGAGCGCACCCGCCTGGTGTACGACGTCATCCAGTCGCGACTCGATCCGTTGCGGGAAAAGGTGTCCGAATCAGAGCAGCTCCTGATGAACTTCCGCGAACGCGAGGACGCGGTGCTGCTGGCCGACCAGGACAAGAACGTCATTTCAGAACAGGTCAGCACGCTCACCACCGAGTACGCCGAGACCAAGACAGAGAGGATCCGGCTCGAGACCAAGCTCAATGCCCTCCGCAACATGAAGGCATTCAACATCTCCCGGACCAGCTTCCCCGAGGTCCTCAAGGACGATGCGGTGAAAAACCTCATCGAGCAGCGCAACGAGTATCAGGGGCAGCTGACCGAAAAGCTGCGGTCGCTGAAAGAGGGCCACCCCGAGGTCCAGGATCTGAGGTCACGGATCAGCAGCCTGGACGAGCAGATCGTCAACGAGGTCGAGACGATCAAGATGTCGCTCCAGACTGACTTTGACATCGTTTCCGGCCGCGAACGGTCGCTCTACAACAACATCCAGTCGCTGCGCACGCAGACCATCGACCTCTCCAAGCAGACGCTGGAGCTCGAACGGCTCCAGCGTGACTACAATCAGAACAAGGCCTTCCTCGAGGAGATGTTGGCGCGTTCCAACGAGGCCGACATTGCCTCCACCAAGGGCCTCAACAATGTGCGGGTGATCGAGCGGGCGCGACCGCCGGGAGGGGCCTTCCGGCCAAACCCGCCGCGCGCCATCGCCCTTGGCACGGTGGTCGGCCTGTTTCTTGGCATCGGCCTGGTGGTGGGTCTCGACTTCCTCGACCACACCCTGCGTTCGCCTGACCACATGGAGCGCTATGTCGGGCTCGAGACCCTGACCGTTCTGCCGAAAATGACAAAGGAGAACGAGCGCGTCCTGCGCGAGGCCTTCCAGTCGCTGCGAACCGCCGTCATGCTGGCGGCGCGCGGCGACGACAGCCACGTGGTCATGGTCACCTCGGCGGTACCGAACGAAGGCAAGACCACCACCGCCTACAACCTCGCGAAGTCCCTGGCAAACGGCGGCGCCCGCGTGCTGTTGATCGATGCCGACCTCCGCAAGCCACGCCTGCACCGCATGATCGACGCAAAAAACGTGCGTGGTCTGACCTCCGTCGTGCTCGGTGAACGAACCGCCGCCGAGGTGATCCACCGGGTTCCCAATCTGCCCAACCTCGATCTCATCACTTCGGGCCCGCTACCGCCCAACCCACCCGAGCTGTTTGGCAAAAAGAGCTTCAACCAGCTCCTCGACGAGGCCCGAAAAGAGTACGACTGGGTGTTGATCGACACCCCTCCCGTCGCCATGGTCACCGATCCCGTGATCTGCGCCGGCAGCGCCGAGCTCGTCCTCCTGGTCGTTCAGTACGGCTCCACAAAACGCGAGATCGTTCGTGAGACCGTGCGCCTGCTCGGCCGAACCGGGGCGCACCTCGCCGGCGCCATCCTCAACAAGGTCGAGGTCGATCGCGACCCCTACTACTACGGCGGCTACTACTCCTACGCCCGCTACGGCTACTACGGAGACGGGCCAATCACCGAACCAGACGCAACCCCCGCGACAACCAAACCCGCCGACAAAGCAGGCTAGGTCAATAGTTTTGAGTTTTCAGTTTTTAGTTTCCACCCACACACCCCCGGAACCGGGTTGAGTTTCTTGGTTACCGGCACGGTGTTGGCGAAAGGTGCCTCTTGACCGACGAAAAGATTTCTGGTCCGGGCGAAGGTACTGGTGAGGTGATTTACGGGAGGCTTGATCAGGGCGATCTGTGGGTCGGCGAAGGGGCGTCGGGTCCGACGCTCAGTAAGAGCTTCGATTTTGCCCTTGTGATCATCAAGCTCTACAAGGAACTTCAGGACCGCCGAGAATATGTGCTGTCAAAGCAGCTCCTCAGGTCGGGTACCAGCGTCGGCGCCAACATCGAAGAAGCTGGGGCGGCATCGAGCCGTCGTGACTTTCTCTACAAGATGACGATTGCCTCGAAAGAAGCACGTGAAACCGCCTACTGGCTCCGACTGCTGGACGCCTCAGGACTCGTAGGTGATCTCGATGTCAAACCGCAACTCGAAAAAGCGAATGAACTCGTCCGTCTCCTGACAGCTATCGTCAAAACCACCAAGAAAACCACACCATGACCGAACCCGAAAGACCTCGAACCACTCATCAAAACCCCCGTTACCGGGGATTGGTGGGCGGGAACTCAAAACTGAATCTGGGATGGGTGGGCGGAAACCAAAAACTCAAAACTAAAAACTCAAAACTGAATCAGGGGTGGCGGTCCGGGAATTAAGAATTAAGAATTGAGAACTGAGAATTCACGGCATAGCCGTGGTGCATTTGACAACATGTACATGATAACGTACATTAATCCCAGGAGCGCCAGATGAACATGGTCTCAGCAACAGAGGCGAGGAAGCAGCTTTTCAACCTCATCCAGCGTGCATTGCACGCGCATGACCCAGTGCGAATCCAGCATCGCGATGGTGGGGTTGTACTGGTCTCGGAGGAGGATTACGAAGGTCTCCTCGAGACGCTCGAGTTGCTCTCGATCCCGGGCATGCGCGAGAGCCTTGCCGAGGCTGATACGGACATCACCGCGGGTCGCACCACCTCCGTTGAACAAATTTTCGGCAATGACTGACGAGCCGTTTCAAGTCCTTATCACTAGGCGCGCGCAAAAAGACATTGCGACCCTCACGCCAAAACTCAAACGCAAACTCCGAGAAATCTTGATGAACCGAATAGCCGTGAACCCCTTCGACGGAAAGAAACTCGTGGGGGACCTGAAAGGCTACTGGTCGGTTCGCCTCACACTCAAAGACCGAGTCGTCTACTCCATCGATGAAGAAAACCGAATCGTCTACATCCTCCGTGGTCGAACTCATTA
>JASJGQ010000375.1:0-3723 GCA_033791425.1 Acidobacteriota bacterium | reverse complement strand
CGCACTCGACAGCCCACTCCCTTCTGGCCGTCGCATCGCTGGCGGAACGCGGGAGCCAGCCCCGTGCGGCCGACGTCGCCCGCCGGCTCGGGGTGTCCCGCGCCGCGGTATCGATGCAGGTTAAAAACCTGCGCGAGCACGGTCTGGTGCGGCTCGGTAAGGACAATCGCCTCAGCCTGAGCCGCGACGGCACCGATCTGGTGGCTCGTATCGCATCGAAGCGCGAGGTGTTCAAGGCATTTCTCCACGAGGTGCTCGGCGTCGATTCAAAGGTTGCGGAACAAGACGCCTGCAAGATCGAGCACCTGGTCTCGGAAGAGTCGGGCGCTGCGCTGGTGCGTTTTATCCACTTTCTCCACTCCGAGGACGACGTGTCGACCGATTTTGTCGATCGTTTCAAGCACGCGACAGCCGATTGTCCGCCGGATGCCACCTGCCCCCTGTGCAGGGAGGTGTGTCTGCTCCAACTGGCGGACGACGCTCGACCGCGAAAAGTGCCGACAGAATGAGAACCGGACAGCGCCCGTCGATCGAACCTGGTTGGGAAAACGGCCGAAAGCCGGGGTAGGATTGACGCACGCGGTGCGACGACGGCACCGAGATGGGATGAACATGGCGAATGGCGGTGGCTCCCCGACGTTTGATGATCTGCCGCGGATGACCGATGTCTTTCCGCGCGCTTCCCTCGAGGAATGGCAGGCGTCTGCGCAGCGCACCCTCGGCCCACGACCGCTCGCATCACTGACTGTAGCCACCCACGAAGGCATCCCAATCAAGCCCCTATATACGGCCGCCGACCTCCCGCCCAACACCGCGAAGATCAGGTCGCACCACCGTGGTTCCTGGGAAACCTGTTCGATCGTCGATCTCCGGGGACCGGAGACCGCAGTCGGCGAAGCCGCCACCGCGGTCAGCGGCGGCGCCTCGGCCCTATGGTTGACCGTCGATCGCAGGAGCAGCTCGTGGACCCAGCTGACCGCGGGGATGATCACCCGCATACTCGAAGCGGCACGGGGGGCATCGATCTATCTCGACGGGCGAACCGTCACCCCTGCCCTCGCAGCCGTTCTCGCGGCGGCGGCTCAACGACTCGGCAATCCGGCCACGGACCTTCGCGGCGGGTTCGATTTCGACCCCCTCGGAACCATCGCCTCCGACGGCAGCCTGCCGTGGAGTCTCGAAGCGTGTTTCTGGCTGATGTCGGACATGGTCCTGTGGTGCGAAGAGCACGCACCCGGCATGCAGGCAGTCGCCGTCTCTACCCTCCCCTACGCGCGGAGTGGAGCCACCGCAGTGCAGGAACTTGCCATGGCGATGTCGACCGGAGTCGAGTATCTGCGGCGGCTGGAGGTTGCCGGAATCGGCCCCGACCGAGCTTGCCGCCGTATCCGTCTGGTGCTCGGCGTCGGACGTAACCTCTTTATGGAGATCGCAAAGCTCAGGGCGGCACGCCTGTTGTGGGCCAGGGTGGCGCAGGCTTGCGGTCTGCCGGCGGCCGATCGCGGCATCTCGATCCACGCCGTGACCTCGCCGCGCTGTCTGACCGCCCGCGATCCCTGGGTCAACATGCTCCGCGGCACCAATGAGGCCTACGCGGCGGTGGTCGGAAGCGCCGACGTCATCACCGTTCTGCCATTCGACGCGGCCCTCGGGGCGCCGGACGAGTTCGGGCGCCGGATGGCCATCAACACCCAGAACATCCTCCGCGAGGAGTCCCACCTCGACGAGGTCCACGACCCGGCCAGCGGAAGCTACTTCGTCGAGAGTCTGACCCACGACCTCGCGACCGTTGCCTGGGATCGATTCCAGCGTATCGAGGTCGCCGGTGGCATGGCCAATCAAGTGCGGTCCGGCGCCATCTCCCGCGAGCTCGGCGAGACCCTCGCCGGCAAACGGCGCGACCTTGCACACCGACGCGATCTGGTGACCGGCGTCAGTTCCTACCCGAACCTCGAGGAGAAGATGCCGACCCGGCGCCGCAGCGATCGCGGCAAACGGCCGCTGCCCGACGATGAGTCGACCGCAGTTCATCGCGCCATCGGCAGCTCGAGCGTGTCGTTCGAGGGCGTGGTCGACGACGCCGCCGAAGGCGTCCCGGTGCGCGATCTGATCGAGCTCTTCGCCGGCCACGACGAACCGGCACGAATGGCGGCACTGCCCGCCGAACGCGAGGCCATTGCCTTCGAGAGGCTGCGCGACGCCTCTGACAGACAACTCCACAAAACCGGAGCCAGACCCCACGCCTTCTTGGCCGCGGTCGGTCAACGGTCGGACCACGGGTGGGATGTCTCGTCCGTCGTCAACCTGCTGGCCGCCGGGGGTGTCACCGCGGTGCGCGGAGAAGGGCTCGGGGACGTGGCCGATTCGATCGCGGCGTACGAGGCCAGCGGAAGCCGCACCTCGGTGCTGTGCGCTCCCGACGACTTGATTCCGGAACTCGCCCGCGCCATCAAGAGCCGCGGCGCCCACAGGGTCCTGGTGACCGGAAGACCGGGGCCCGAGGAGGACACCTGGCGCATCGAAGGGGTGGACGGTTATCTCTTCGACGGCTGCGACGCCATCACCCTTCTGACGGACATCCAGGAAGTGGAGGGGGTGCGTCGTGGCTGACATCGAAGTCCCCGATTTTTCTTCCGTCCCGTTTGCCGTCGCCAACCCGCCGCCGACCCGCGACACCGGCCGCCGTCCGTGGACGACCCCGGAGGGCATCGAGGTCGCAGCGGGGTACGGCATCGAAGATCTAGTCGGCATCGACCACCTCAACGGTATGCCCGGGCTGCCTCCATACATCCGGGGCCCCTACCCCACCATGTATGCGGTGCGTCCGTGGACCATTCGCCAGTACGCCGGCTTTTCGACGGCCGAGGATTCCAACGCCTTTTACCGCCGCAACCTGGCGGCCGGTCAAAAAGGCCTGTCCATCGCCTTCGACCTCCCCACCCACCGCGGCTACGACTCCGACAATCCCCGGGTCAGAGGCGACGTCGGTATGGCGGGCGTGGCCGTCGACTCGATCCTCGACATGCGCATCCTGTTCGACGGCCTGCCCCTCGACCAGGTGAGCGTCTCGATGACGATGAACGGCGCGGTACTGCCCATCATGGCCCTGTACATCGTCGCCGCAGAGGAACAGGGCGTGCCGCCGGAACTGCTCGCCGGCACCATCCAGAACGACATCCTCAAAGAGTTCATGGTCCGCAACACCTATATTTATCCGCCCGAGCCCTCCACCCAGATCATCGCCGATATCTTCCGCTACACGGCCGAACGCATGCCGCGTTTCAACTCAATTTCAATCAGCGGCTACCACATGCAGGAAGCCGGCGCGACGCTCGATCTCGAGCTTGGCTACACCCTCGCCGATGGCATCGAGTATGTGCGCACCGGTCTCGCCGCCGGTCTGAGGGTGGACAATTTCGCGCCGCGCATTTCCTTCTTCTGGGCGATCGGCATGAACCACTTCATGGAGATCGCCAAACTGCGCGCGGATCGCCTCCTGTGGGCCGAGATCATGCGTCAATTCGGAGCGAAAGATCCGCGTTCCATGACCCTGCGCACCCACTGCCAGACCTCGGGGTGGACTCTGACCGCTCAGGACCCGTTCAACAACGTGACCCGAACATCGATCGAGGCCCTGGCGGCCGCCTTTGGCCACACCCAGTCGCTCCACACAAACTCGCTCGACGAGGCCCTGGCCCTGCCCACCGATTTCTCGGCGCGCAT
>JASJGQ010000374.1:0-10942 GCA_033791425.1 Acidobacteriota bacterium | reverse complement strand
CTCGCCCGTCCCCCTCCAACCCCCCGCTCTTTGTATACCAACCCCCCTCCTGGGGGCCCCCCGGGGGGGCGGCCGGGGGGGGCCCCCCGCCAGGACCGCGCGGCATGAAACAACCACTGGATTCCACCTTAGAAACGCCGCGAACCTGTCCAAAGATTGGGGTCCACCTCTCAATCCGCGGCTACTACCCGGGCAAATAGCCGTAGGGATAGAATTTGGTGCCAGGAGAAACTTTCATAACTTTGTTGGCGAGGCCTCCCGCCACCGCCGAACCTCTTTCCAGTGCTCAAAACGGAGCGAGAGAAAGTTTACAAAGCTCCTCCTGGCACCGTTTCTGGCACCGTTTATCCAGGGCCAAAATTCATGTGACCCAACGCACCTCCACTAACAACCACCTTCACTATTCTGGTTGAGGGGTTCGCCGATGCGTGGTCAACACCTTTTCTGTCTGTTGTGTGCTGCTCTGTTCGCATTTTCCGGCGGCGCCGAGGGCGCAGAAACCGGCGAGCTGATCTTCGAGGACGGCTTCGGTTCGGGCGACCTATGGGGCTGGAACCAGATGGTTGGTGGAAGCCCAAAAGTCGGACCGTGCCCGTGCGAATACTTGTTCCGGGGCTCGACCTTTTTCGTCGATCCCGTCTCCGGCAGCGATGCCACAGGAAACGGCAGCGTCGGCAGCCCATGGGCTTCGATTCAACATGTCGTCGACTCGAAGGTCGACTGCAGCGACCAATACGGGACGCCACACAATCCCGGTGCGCCAATTAAGGGCGGCGACCGCATCGTGCTGGTTGAGGCCACCGGACACGATCCGAACCTCGAGATCACAGGTTGCTACAACTCGACGTGGGTGACAATTGCCGCCCAGATTCGTCACCAACCGGTCCTCGAATCGGTCCACTTCCGAGGCAGCGGCTTCTGGCGCCTCGACGGGTTAAGCTTCGTCAACAGCTCTGCTGGCACTATGGTGCGTGTGGAAGACCACGGGACTCAGGGTCCCGCCCGAAATATCCATTTCGTCAACAGCCACTTCACCTCGGGTCAACTTCCCGCAATCCAGGATTGGCTCGACCATGTCTCCGACGGGATGCGTCTTTACAGCGGCAACGGGCCGGTCGTCGCCAGGTGCAACGAGATGGTCCGTGTCGCCATGGGCTTCGTGGCCGGGGGGAGTCACATCGACTTGATCGGCAACCGGGTGGAGTTCTTCTCACGCGACGGCATCGCGACCGGCGGTCACTTCAACCGGTTCATCGGCAACCGGATCTACGACTCGGTCAAGCTCGGTGACGGTCATCATGACGATTTCTTCCAGAGTCACATGGGCGCCAACCCCGACACCTCGTCCGATGTCGAGATCACCGGCAACATCTTCATAAATCGATACACAGTCAATCAACCGGCAGACTCGCTGGGACCGACCCAGTGTCTCAGTGGTTTCGAGGACGGACCAAAACAACGTCTGCGGATTACCAACAACCTGTGCAAGGCCGACCACTGGCACGGCAGCACCTGGTATGACACCGACAATTCGGTGGTCGTCAATAACACGGTCCTCGGAGGCTCGGACTACCCCGGGCTCCCTCCGGGCGCGGCAAGCTGGCCGACCCGAACGTGGATCTCGGTCGAGGGCACCGGCAACACCGTTCGCAACAACATCACGACTCGCAATCTCTCCGGCGGCGACCACAATATCGAGATCCAGCCTGAGGATGACGTCGATCTCATCTTCAGCGACTGGCTCGGGCTCGACTTTTCCCTCGCAGCCGGATCTCCCGCGATCAACGCCGGCAACCCGGATGGGGCTACGACTCACGACATCATTGGCGAGGCGCGTGACAACGAGCCGGATGTCGGTGCATACGAGTACGACGCCGATCAGTGAATAATCCTCTTGAGGTGCATTGCCGGAGTTCAAAAAGAGGTGGACCCCAATCTTTGGACAGGATTGCGGCGTTTCAAAATGGGACTGACATAAAAGGTCGATCAAACAAACGGGGGCACGTCACCCCCCCTTTCGCACCTCACGGCACCACCGACGACCACTTGCTCGTGTTGCCGGTCTCGAAGCCGTCGGCGAAGAGCGGCAGCATGGTCACGAAGAGCACGGCGTCAGACGCGTCGCCGTCGCCGTTCAGGTCCGTCATCCCCTGCTGCGACTCGTTCACCCGGAACGCGACGGTCGCCTCGGCCACCGCGATCGTCTCCGTCGCGAGCTCGAGGTTGGTCGTGAGCCCGGTCGAGAGGTCGTGGAGGTGCCCAACGTAGTCGAGGAAGTCCCCATCGCCATTGAGGTCCGTCGTGTCCTGATCGCTCTCTCGGGTCCGGAACGCGAGCACCTCGTCGCTCATCGAGAGTACCCAGGTCGACCCACCCGAGGCGAGCCTGAGGTTCGTCGGGGCGCCCCCCGTGACCTCGTGCAGGAAGAGCACCTTGTCATCGGTGTCGGTATCGGCGTTCAGGTCGATGCCCTCCTCTTCCTCCCTCACCTGCACCGCGACCATTCCGGCGGCGACGCCGTGGCTACCCGTGCTGGACGCTGACGTCAGGTTTGACGTGCTCTGCGTACCGTGATCGTAGAGGTGCAGCACCCAGTCGTCCATGTCGCCATCGCCGTTCAGGTCGGCGTTCCCCTGATGCGACTCGACCACGAGGAACGCTGCGTAGCCGTCGTCTACTGCAAGGCTGTACTGCGGCCCGGCGAACCCGGTGTTGGTGAGCGTCGCGGTCGCGATGTCGTAGACCGCAAAAACCGCGTCGTTCATGTCGGCGTCGCCGTTCCCGCTCACGCCCTGGCCGGCCTCCGAGTAGCGGAAGACCACGAGGCCCGCATCCACCGCGAAGCTGAGCCTTGCGTCGAAGCTCGCCGAGGCGCACTCGTAGCCGACGTTGGCCTGCGCGGTCGTCACGACGTCGTGCACGAAGAGCACGTTGTCGATGAAATCCCCGTCGCCGTTCAAGATCGTCTGCCCCTGCGCGAACTCGCTCACGCGCACCACGGCCTTGCCGTCCTCGAGCTCGACCTCGGGGGTGCTCGAGTTCGACGCGAGCTGCGTGTTGGTCAGGACCGCCGTCGACACGTCGTAGACGTGCAGCACGAGGTCGAAGGCGTCACTGTCGCTGTTGAAATCCGTGCCGTTCTGGTCGGCCTCGTCGACAAAGAACGCGGCGATGCCGTCCTCGGCATCGAAGCGGCTGGCCGCGCTGACCTCCACGGCCAGCGCCAGGTTGTTCGTGGTGCGGCCCTCGGCGTCGTAGGCATGCGCCACCCAGTCGGTGGCGTCGCCGTCGGCGTTGAGGTCGGTGGCGTTCTGCCCCGCCTCCCACACGATCGCAAGGACGAGCGGGTCGCCGACCCGCAGATCCCACTCGGAGACCGCCAGCCCGAGGTTGCTGGTAACGCCGGTGCGGGCGTTGTACACGTGCAAAACGGTGTCGGTCTTGTCCCCGTCACCGTTGAGGTCGGTTCTGCCCTGATCTTCCTCCGGCACCGCGAAGGCCACCAGCGCACCGTCCACGACGGGTCGCCCGCCGGCGAGCCCGAGGTTACGAACGTGGCCGGTCGCCGTGTCGAGCACGTGGATCACGTCGTCATCGATGTCGAGGTCGCCGTTCAGGCTCTGCGCGAACTGCTTCGCCTCGATCACCTGGAAGGCGACGAGGGCCGGGCTAGCGGCCACGTCCGCAACCGCGTAACCCGTGTTGCTGAGTGTGCGGCCGGCGACCGTCACCGCCGCGGCGTGGGCCGTTCCGGCCGACGGCGAGATTGAGCCGAGCGCCACCACCGCCACGAGCGCTAGCGTCAATAAAACTGCAGCACCGGCGAGTGATTTCATTGGCGGCCTCCTTCGGGGAGTCTCCCAATAAATATATTGCATACATTGTATTTCGCCAGTTTTTTCCGTTAGTGAAAGAGGTGGACCTCATTCATTGGACAGGTCTGCGGCGTTTCGAAGGTGGAATCCAGGGATCGACGATCCAGTCGACTATCCAAACAGCGGACATCGTGAAACTATCGAACGCTGCCCAACTCGTTTGATCAACCTACCTTCCGTTCTTGCCGGCTTTGACGACGGTATCGCATCAGACGCACGTGAAAAGCGCTAATGCGATCTGTGGCACCGATGCAATCTGTGGCACCGATGGTGGCACCGATGCCGATGCTAATGCGATCTGTGGCGATGATCAGACGAGCGGAAGGGAATGACGGGTGCCGACGATTGATGAAATCGGCATCGGTACCGTGTTCACCGGAATTTTCTGCCCTGACTGGAATGAGTGACACCGTTTGATAAGATCGTGTAATGCAATCTCAGCGTTACTTCACCGCTTTGGGTGCTTCTCATGTATTGGCATCGGCTATCCGGGCACACCGGCTTCGCCCGGTGGGTCGAAAGGGAGTTCCGTTTATGTTTGCAGCGCGAATCATCATTTCTTCGACGATCATGGTGGCATTGTTTGTCACACCTTCCTTTTCCCAAAATCTCATTACCAACCCGAATTTCGACGCCGACGCCACCGGGTGGTGGAACCCGGGCCTCGACCGTTTCAACTGGATCTCGGATGACGGCAATGCAGCGGGATCCGGACCGGGGTGTCTGGAAATCGGCAAGATTCTGAACAACGGCGCCTGTACGGGAGCCATTCAAGACAGTATCGCGGTAACGCCCAACACGACGTACGTTCTCTCCGGTGTCGCCCGGCTACCTGCCGGCAGCGCCGCGGTGTCGGCATCGATCTGGGTCCAGTAGTACGACGCCAGCAGCAATTTCCTCAGTTTGAGCTTCTTCTTTGACGCCACGACCACCGTCGACGGCCCCTGGACCCCGGGTTCGTGGCTCGTGGAATCCCCTGCCAATGCCGTCGAGGCCTGGGTACGTCCGAGCTTTTGCACTTCAAGCAGTGGAACCGGAGAGTCCATCGCTCGGTGGGACGATCTCTATTTCGGGCCCCTGGTAGCCGAAATCTTCGTCGACGGCTTTGAAAACGGCGACACCAGCGCCTGGTCTTCTACCACACCCTGACCTGCATATCTCACCAACGTCCTGCTGCGGGCTTGGCGTCAGCTCTCGTCGGTAGACTCTCCGCTATGTCGGCGATCGGTGCTGCTCCGCCGCTTACCGACGCGGCGGTCTTCCGCACTCCGCCGCTCCTTGCCGTTTGGGCTCGTCCCACAACCCTTCCCGCGCCGGTCTATTCCACTGCGCCTGTCTCCCTGTTTCCGTCGATCGGTTTTAGAGCGCCTTTCCTTCATCTTTTCCTCCTCGTCGCAGGCGATACAATCTTAACCCGCATATCTCACCAACTACCTGCTGCAAGCGTCAATGTACAGCACCCAGCGGTGCACTCCTTGTGCACTTGAACTCAACAAACGCAGGGCTTCAAAGACGAGACACCACCCGTTGGGGCGAGCTGACCTGACCCGCCCCCGTTTCCTGTACCAGCCAGAGGTTGAGAGTCGAGGCTCTGGGGATCTCCTGGCGATGCGCCTCGAGCAGCTCACTGGGGGACCGGCACCGAAACTTCCAGGTGTTGCGAAAATCCTTTTCCGGATAGATACTGGTTATGAAACTGATCACAAACCATGTATCTGAAACGAGCGGAATGCCGGAGAGGAGGCACACCATGCGGTTGAGGGCCTGTCTGATAACGGTGTTGTTCTTTGGGTTGGTCGCACCGGGGGCGGCCCAGATGGTCAACGAAACACAGTTCTTTCCGGTCGTTGCCCACACCAGCGGTGCCGGTGATCCACCAACCTCCTGGCGCTCCGATCTCACGGTTCACAACCCCATGGATGCCGAGCTCACAGTGGGCGTGATGTTTTTCCAATCCGGTAATCTCGCCGAATGGGATGGCACCTATTCGGTGACCCTCACCCTCCAGGCGCGAGAGACGCGAACAGTGGAAGATGTCGTCGCGACCCTCTTCGGAATCACCGCGAATTCGAAAGGATCTCTGCTCCTCGAATGTGACGACAGCATATTTCCCTCCAACCTAGACGGGTCGGTGATGCTGGCGACAACGCGAACCTACAACGTTGGCAGCGAGGTCGGCACCTTTGGCACCGCGGTGCCGACCGTGCAGTATTCGGACGCTTTCCTCAATGGCGGGCAGTCGGTCTCGTTGATCACCGGCGTCAACAACGACGAAAACTTTCGGTCGAACCTCGGGATCGTCAACTTCTCGTTTGCGGGAGTCCCGATCACCGTCCACTATCGATTCCTCGATAAAGATGGGACGCAGATCGCCAACGGCAGCAAGGACCTCGACGAGTTCGACATGAACCAATGGTCGTTCAAAAAGCTCGGTGTTCCGACTGTGATCGAGGGTCCGCTGACGGTCGAACTGTGGCTCGATCCCGACGACATCCCGGGCGATCCGTGTGAGATCGAGGAGGACGATCTTGTCGTTTTCGTGGCCTATGCCACCAAGGTGGATGGCAACCCGACAGGTTCTGGGGATGGGGTATTCATCTACGCCACGCCGCTGGAACGGATCGAGTGCGACTGAGCACATTATGATGCGCTATTCATGGTGACGGTGGCTGCTACGATCAACCCACGGCCACGGCGCGAAAGAAGGCCTCTGCCCTCGTCATCAATGCCTCAGTCTGGCTGAAGGATGAGAACAGGTTCGCCATCCACAAGGAACCGATTACCGATCACGGGGTAGCGATCCAGCCCGGAGAGGATTGCAGGTTGCCAGTCACGCCGAAAGCTCAGCCATTGTCTGCTCTCCGCGCAGTGCATCGAGCGCCACCTTTGCCTTCAACTCGGCCGAGTACTTGCGTCGTCTTGCCATCGTTCTTCGACTCCCTTCAGGTTCGAGGAGTCACCTTAGCAAGCTGTCCGAATCTCGGGTCCACCTCTGGGGTGCCACGTTCAGATGGGTGCCGATACCTATCCATCGATCCGCAACGACTCTCCGTGCTATCAACCACCGACTTCCTGCGACCACACTGAACAGTCACCGGTTTCAAATCCGTCCACGAAGATCGGGCAGCCGGTAGCGTTCTCCACAGCGTTGATGATGATCTGGAGCGCGTTGGCCTCGATGGTGTCGGTGGTGTAGGTCATTGAGTGGTTGAGATGGACCACGGTTCCACCTTTGAGCGTGCTGTAGGTGAGAAGAGGTACCTGATCCTCTGACCTGATAAGTACAACGGCGCCGGGTTTGGCTTCCACATCGGTCGAATCCGCGCCGTCATACCAGCTCGTCGGCAGCCCCGCGGTGAGCGGATGGGTCCCGACAACCGACCATGTGAGTCCGTAATCGTAGTCGCCGTCTGGTGATATTACCGGGATGAGATCGGCAATTGGTCCAGTCTTGTCATCATCCTCGACGTCGTAGGCCGTCCACTCGGTTATCAGTAGGTGGCAGTTCCTGGCAACGAATGCCTCGAGAGCCGTGCCCGCCGTGTCTTGGAGTTCGTAACCGTAATCATAGCCATCGAGGAGCACGACGAATTGGAAGTCGTTGACGTCAGGCGTCACCCCATCCCAGTCGTAGTAGTAGTCGACAACAGTGACCTGGTGGCCCGCCGCCTCGAGCGCGGTTTGGACCTGGTCCTCTGCATCGCCGTCACCCAGGATCAGGACCTTGACCCCGGTCAGGGTCGGCGGTACCGGCGGCGTCGATTGTGAGTCTTTCGGGTCGGATTCGCCCTGTTCCGGTTCATAGGCCCCGTTCCGGTTGGGGTCCTCGACTCCGTCGGGAACCCCGTCACCGTCCGAGTCCGGGTTGGTCGGATCGGTCGTCGTGAGAGGATCGGCGTCCGGGACGAAGTTGCCTGCCGCGAGGTCGGTGTCCGGAGACTCGGGTGCGGTGAGCCCGGCTTCCGTGCCGTCGAAGATCCCGTCGTCGTCGGAGTCTGGGTCGTTTGGGTCGGTCTCACCGGGTTGCACCGTTCCGTCGCTGTTGAGGTCCTCACTGCCGCAGTTGCCGTCCGTCAAGCCGTCGTCGTCGGTGTCCCTGTCGTTGAGATCGGTGCCCGCATAGGTTTCCGCCGCGTCATCCAGGCAATCACCATCGGTGTCTGTCTCAGCAAGTGGGTCCAATACCAGATTACCTGGTGAATATGCCATTGTGTAAGCTGTGCCCCCGTACGAGGTGGCGAAAGGATCTGGGGGAAGGCACGTCCACCCCGGGCACATGCAGGCACATTTGCCCCACACGAGCTGCGTGGTAGCGTGGAGCCTGAAGGTTATTCGCATCAGAAGGTGGCGGCCCGACGTGCTGTCTGTCGCGTCCCACGCGTTGTAAACCACCATTCCGCATCCTGAACCCGTACAGAGGGTTGGCGCGAACACGGCCGCGTCATTGGACCAGTCGAGCCTGTAAAGCGTGGGGAGATAGCCGCCGTTTTCAACATTGGTGACGGTGAGCTTCGAGCTGTCCCAATGAAGAACAACTTGCAGCCTGCCCAGTGGCGGGAAACTGTTCACAAAGACATCGACCGTGCATTCCCCGCCCGGCCAGCAGAACTTGCTGTCGTAATTGATTGTCACATCAGCCGCGGTGGCACTTGTGGTAAATCCCATGGCGACCGCTGAGAATATGACCAAGAATCCCCGTTTCCACATGGTTGCCCCCTTCTAGAGCCACCCCTGGGCCATCTGTCCGCTCATATTAGATTCAAACCTGCATGTCGCTATCTCGTAAACAACAAGATATGTCAAGGTTGATCGAGCGGCCACCCATCGAGGAGGATTTCTTGAACACGGGGCCTTAAGGGACGCGCCGCACCAGAGATTTTGGGAAGGCTGCTTCAGGTATCAGAGGTGGACCCCGAAATTCGGACAGCTTGGTAAGGTGGACTCCCCGAAATTGTCTCAAAGGCACTTGACGGCCATCCGCAAATCATCCGTCATCTTTGGATTCCACAGTCCTATTTTTTCTTCTTCTCTTTCTTCTCTTCCTTCCACTGCTTCTCGAACGCCTTGGCCTCTTCCTTGGTCATGATCTTGAACGGCACCCTGAGGATGCTGTCGGCGAACTGGACGTCGAAGTTGTAGTTCCCCAGCTGGATGCCTTCGGGCAGATAGAAGTACACCCGCCCCATGCACGCGGCGTTATTACGCAGCGTGACTTCATCGAAGGCCAGAACGCCGACGTCCCGATTCGGATTCGCGAAGAAGCCGATGCGGCACGGCACGTTACGGCCGACGGGGAAATAATTGATGGACTGCCCCTCGATGTTGGCCCTCGCATCCATGGCGTCGAGAACGCCCGCACCCTTCAGGTACTCCTCCTGGGTGGCCAGGGAGACCCCTTTATGGTCAGGTGTCACGAGCTTGAGGTTGTCGCGGGTGATCTGCTGGCCCTTGACGCCGTTCTGCACAGTCAGACCGATGTCGAGCAGCATCCATTTCTCTTTGACCGAGCTGTTGGCCGTCGTGTAGCCGACCACTACCCAGCCCTCGTCGTTCTCGGCGACGCGGACAAACTCGCCCTCGATACCGGTCTTTTCACCGGCCTGAGCCGCGGATTCATCGCCTGCGGTCGCAAGACCCGCAAAACCGACCATCGCCAGAACCAACGCAACCAACGTGTACGAAAATCTCGTTTTCATCGCAACACTCTCCGTTTCATAGTAGTGATCAAAAAAAGCGGCGGTGGTGACGACTCACCGCGTCGCACCTCGAAGCAGCCGGCACAACGCCGACCCCCGTGATTGCCATTGAGCGAGACGGCCACCAGATGTATTCCGCACCAGCGACGTCAACCAGGGATCCGCCCATCGTCCCCTACTTCCCGAGGAACTGGAAATTGAGCCCGACAAAGACCGTGAACTCGGGTTGGCCGACACCGTCGTGGAGCAGCGTCCATTGGGGCTCGATAAAGATATTGTAGACGACCGTGTCGTTCTTGATGACCTTGCCGATGCCGAGGCCAAACGGAATGCTGTAGCTGCTGTTCTCGAAATCGTAGACCCAGATGGGGGCGCCGCGTAGGTACGTGCCCTTGCCGAGCTGGAACATATAAAACGGCTGGAAGGCCGCGAGGCTGACATCCTCGCCGTCACCTGAGAATGAGGCCTGATACGTCACGAGCGCGCCGTACTGCACCCTGGGTGATGCCGCATTGAAATACACGGCTGCCGCGCCCGCCTGCCAGGTGTCCGAACCGAGGACGTCGTCGGTTGCGGTGGGGGCCGCTACCAGCGGTCCGACGCCAAACTGCGTTGGCGACGACGCATCAGAAAGGAGGTAGGCGAAGAAGACGTTGAAGTCGCCGAGGCCGGACGTCTGGTCCTGTTGGCCAGGCACCGGCACCGTGCTGATCGGCAGCGAGGCCCGCATCAGCCACTTGCCGAAGGGCTGCGCGTAGCGGAGCCACGCCGTGTTGGAGGTTTCGTCGGTGCCGTAGAGCTCCGAGTAGTAGTAATTCTGGATATTGAACGCCACCATATTTGCAAGCGGGTTATTGGCGTTCGCCGCCGCACTCATTTCCGCTTCCGACGGGGCGGGCGCGTCTTCCGCAAAGAGTGGCGCGGCGAGCACCGCGCACATCATAACGGCCAGGACCGCCACGCGAACAAGAGACGAATGACGCATGGGTTCTTCCTTTCATTTCGGCTCGGCGAGAGACCTGTGGTTTGAAATAACCACTGAAGGCGGATTATTTCACAGAATGACTGTGCCATCTTCAATTCTCTACCCCACCTTCACGTCGATGAGAGCCGGCCTTGCAGAGGTCCGGTGGGAAGGTCTCCTGAATGTCGATCGGGTCAGGAATCACCGTTTCGCGTCGTTGGCGAGCGGGTGCGGATCTCACGAATCCGCCACCAAAAAATCGCCCCTCTCTCCGGGTGAAGAGGGGGGCGCGTTTGCCACTTTCATGCCTGGGAGCGAAGGTCAGCTGGTGATCAGCTCCATCCCGCAGGCGCAGTTGCCCGGTTCGGTGGAGACGTAGTTGCATGTGCACGAGCCACCGCAGTTGC
>JASJGQ010000373.1:0-6426 GCA_033791425.1 Acidobacteriota bacterium | reverse complement strand
CGAAACCGGTGCCCCGGGCGGAGTCGCCGCGTGTTAAAAAATTTGTGGGGTGCACGGTTGGGTGGTGGCCGAAACGGCGCGCGCGCGATGGCGCGCACTTCGCGCGCGCTCTCGGTGGGCAGCGAGGTCTTCGCGGATGCGCATCCAGGAGAACTCGAAGAAACCGGCCATCGGAGGGGGGAGAAGGTAGGTGGTGCCTTCGTCTGATTCGATGTCGACCAGGACCGCCCGGCTCGCGAGCTCGTCCAGCACCTTCCGGCTCTCGACGACGCTCAATTTCCAGACTGCGGCTGCCCTGGCGGCGGTGAAAGGCCTGACGGGGAGTTGTGCCACCAACTCGGCCTCGCGGCGGGAAAACAAGAGCTCGAGGATCCGGAGCAAGAGGTCCGTCTGAGGCGCCCCCTGCGGGAAGCGGTTGATCCGATCCGCAAGCTCAAGGTAGGCCTTTCGAACGGTGTGGTGGGCCAACGTGATCTCCACCGCAAGTCTACGACAGCACCGCTCACATCGGGCCGATTTCCGGCCACCGCGAACGCAGCTCTACTCGTGAGGTTGAATATTTGTATTGCTAAAAATGCAATACTTTTATACAATACATTTTGGAACCCGAAAATGTCGTCACGCAAGATGCAAAAAGTCACCTACTCGCTTCCCGAAGACCTCATCGACCGTGTCAGGTCGGTTGTGAAGGGTGGCGCAGCGCCGTCCTACAGCGCTTTCGTCGAAGAGGCGTTGGCCGACCGCGTGCGCCGCGCTCATGAAAAACAGTTGGCAGGGGCCTTCAAATCGGCCGCTGTGGACCCGCGGTTTCTTGCAGATATTCGCCAGTCAATGACCCGTATCGACGGCGACGACGAGGAACTTGGGCGTGAGGAACAGTGAACCGGCACCCCTTGCAGTGGTCGGTCTTCATGCTTGAGCACAATGCGGATGCCGGCGAGGGGACTGTTTCCCGGCTTCCAGTCCTGGTGGTGTCGCGCGAAAGCGCAAACGATGCGTTGCCGGTGGTCACGGTGCTGCCGCTCGTCGGGAAGAAAAAGGGCCGGAGGATCTACCCCAACGAAACATGGTTGCCGTCCGATGCCACCTTGCTCGACACGCCGACAGTTCTCATGGCGCACCAGATCAGGACCATCCCCAAAGACTGGCTCGCAACGCGCATGGGATCGGTCGACGATCCCGGACTCCGGGCGGCCGTTCGCAACGCTGTCCGGATCCAACTCGATCTCGACGCCGACACAACTCATCCATCCAGAGGGCCGACGAATATGGAGAGTGGAATATGACGATGCAGCGAGTTCCAATCAACGACGCCCAGAACGAGTTTCACTTCGTCATGAACCAGGTTTGCACGGGCCTTGGACCGGTGCTGATAACAGGGCTGCACGGCAATGCCGTACTCGTCTGCGAGGCCGAATGGCGAAAGATGCAGGAGACGTCCGCACGGACGGACGACCCGGTCGCTGCTGATACACCCAAGGATGGGCCCCTGGAAGCGGATCCGACGGTTTCCACCGACGACCGTGTGTGACATCGGGTGACCCACAGGGAAATCCGGTTTCGAGGAAAGCCACTCAGGCGTCGTCGCGCTTTGCGCTCACCGCACTCATAAACAGGTGTTGACAGTTGTCAACTGTCAACTGTTATCTCATCGGAATCGTCAAACTGCTGGGTGGGCAGCATCAATGTCGCTCCTCCCAGAATCAGTCTGTAGGGGCGGGACATGTGTCCCGCCCGCGCTCCCTGCTCAGAATCCACGTCGAATGGCCTCTTCGGCGACCCACGAGTTCAAGGTGGAGGGCCAGTCATTGTCGCGACTCCAACGGTTCAGGTCTTTGAGGAGGGCGTCGTGGGCCGCACCCGCAGTGTGGGGCCACTGCTCTCGATCTTTGGGTAACGCGCCGACGGCAATGGTGGAAGGCAACGGTTGGTGTTCGATGATGGCTTCCATGTCGATTCTCCATTTCCGCCCGAACGGTGGATGGTGTCCGGGTTCACAGTATGGCATAAATAATGTGTAAATACAATATGAGAGTCGGGAAACAAAGCCCTGGCAGGTTCGAACAGGGTTTCCCGGGCAACTCCGGGGTCCCGAGGTCGTATGATCCATTGCACGAGGGAGGACGACATCATGACTGGCACGACCCGTCGATTTTTGGGAGTAGCTGCAGTGTTGTTGGTCGGAATGGTGGCATTCGCCGCCGGCCCTGATGACGAGGCTGCGATCAAAGCCACCGCGCTCGACTACCTTGAGGGTTGGTATTCGGGCGACGCCGAGAGGATGGAACGGGCACTCCACCCTGATCTCGCAAAACGTATCGTCCGGGTCGACCCGGAAGGAAGGTGGGACCACGTCGATTCATGAAGACGAAAAAGCCTCGCACTGTGTTTTCGACCGAGACCGGACGAGTGTGTCCGAAATGCGGGTGGCCGCAGGCGAACTGCCGGTGTTCAGTCGCGCTCGAGGAGCGGGTGCCCGACCGCATCACGGCGCGACTTCGAATCGAGAAAGCCGGTCGACGGGGCAAGACGGTGACGGTGATCGAGGGTCTGCCGAAAAACCGGGAGTTTCTCAAAGAGCTGACGGGCGAACTCAAAAAGGCCTGCGGGTCAGGTGGCAAAAGCGGTGAGAACCACGTCGAGATTCAGGGTGACCACCGGGAAAAGCTGCGGGTCCTTCTGAAGGGCAAGGGTTGGGTCGTCAAGGGTTGATGGGATCGGCCACGAACCGTCCCTCCTGATAGTCGCGGAATGCGGTGGCCAGCTCTTCTCTTGTGTTCATGACGATCGGCCCGCTCCACGCCACGGGTTCGCCGAGGGGCTGGCCTGAAACCAGAAGGAAGCGGAACTGCCGGTCACCGGCTGCGGTCGCGACCGAACCTCCAGGTGCAAAAAGCGCCAGCTGCCCTGCGCGAAGTTCGTGCGCCGAGTGCGGCCCCACGGCGCCGGATCCTGATACGGCGTATGCAAAAACCGTGTGGGAGGATGGGGTCGGGTGCTCGATGTCGGCGCCGGGCTCGAGGGTGATGTCGAGATAGACGGGTTTGACCGCCACATCCTGGACCGGACCGCGGACCCCCACCATCTCGCCGGCGATGACCTTGATCGTCATACCCGGGTGGGGAGAGACGGTCGGAATGGATGCCGCCGCGACCTCACGGTAGCGAGGTTCTGTCATTTTCATCGCCGCGGGAAGATTGACCCAGAGCTGAAAACCGCGAAGGTGGTCGTCGACCCGGCGTGGCATCTCCTGGTGGACGATCCCGCTACCGGCGGTCATCCACTGCATATCGCCGGCGCCGATCACACCCTCGTTGCCGAGGCTGTCAGAGTGTTCGACCTCACCGGACACCATGTAGGTGACGGTTTCGATGCCGCGGTGAGGGTGCCACGGGAAACCGGCGATGTAATCGTCCGGGTTGTCGGAGCCAAAATCGTCGAGGAGGAGGAACGGGTCAAAGCGGGGGACTTCGGGATATCCGAAGATCCGCTTGAGACGAACTCCGGCGCCTTCGACAGTCGCCTGACCGTCCAGGAGCAACGCAACGGAACGAGAACGATTCAACAGCCTTCTCCTTCAGACATGAGAACACGGCGCGGTTCAATTTTCTTCTTGAACCCGCGCGCTGACCCTGGATTTTGGGTGTTGGATGACGTGGACCTTGTTCACCAGCCCCCAATTTTCATCGTCGATCGATCCAATATCAAATATCCAACATCAAAAATCCAATATCAGATCGCTCCCGCAGGTTAAACTCCGGGGGATTTGAACACTCAGACGATCCCGGATCCCGCCACTGAACGGCTTGCCTCCTACCGCAACCCCGAGTTGCATGCGATATTCGGCGTCACCCTGATGGCGGTTCTCGGTGTGGCGTCGATCGCACCGGCGTTGCCGCATATCGCCGCCACCCTCGGCGTGACCGCCGGCAAGGCCGGACTGTTGATCACTGCCTTCACCTTCCCGGGCGTGATCCTCACAACCTTTGCCGGCATCCTCGCCGACCGTTACGGTCGGCTGCGAATCCTCCTGCCCGGGCTGATCCTGTTCGCCGCGGCCGGCGTGGCCTGCATGTTCGCCACCAGCCTGCCGACGTTGATTGCACTTCGCGTTGTGCAGGGCGTAGGTGCGTCGCCCGTGGGCTCAATCAACGTGACGCTGATCGGCGATCTGTTTTCCGGTCGCCAGAGGCCGACGGCCATGGGGCTCAACGCCAGCGTGCTCTCAATCGGCACCGCGGTCTACCCGGCGATCGGCGGCGCTTTGGCCATGGTCGCGTGGTCGGCGCCTTTTGGGCTTTCAATCCTCGCCATACCGGTGGCTGTTCTGGTCGTTCGCCGCCTGGGCCCGATTGCACCCCGCGGTCACCGAGCGAATCTGAAGGACTATTTTGGTGGTCTGTGGGCCATCATTCGGCGGCGCGACGTGCTCGCTCTATTTTTTGCGAGCACCTCTATTTTCATATTGCTCTATGGCGCGTACGTTACGTTCTTGCCGTTTTTGATGGCGGGAAAATTCGCCTCGTCGCCGTTCGAGATCGGGCTGGTCATGGCCGGTCTTTCGATTTCCACCGCGGTCACATCCGCCAACCTCGGCCGCCTCGCCCGTCGTCTCGGAGAAGGACTGGTCCTGAGGTTGGGGTTTGCGGTGTTTGCGGCCGGTCTGGCGTTGATTCCGTTTGCCTGGACCGTGTGGGCCCTAGCCGCGCCCGCGGTGCTGCTCGGTTTCGCCTTCGCCACCACCATCCCAGTGGTCCAGGTCCTGCTCGCGGAGGTGGCGCCGGCCGATCGTCGCGGGGCCGTTATGTCGCTCAACGGGACCGTCCTGCGGCTGGGTCAGACGCTCGGGCCGCCCATCATGGCCGGCGTCCACCGCGTGGCCGGCATCGACGCTGTGTTTTGGACGGGCGCGGTGTTTGCGGTGTTTCTATCGATCGTCATGGCGTGGACGGTGAAGGCGTGAGGTTTCGCCAGCGTCAACTGCGCAGATAGGATGCTCCATTGACATCGATGATGGTGCCGGTTGAAAACTCGGAGCCCTTTGACGCGAGAAACAGCACGGCATAGGCGACTTCCTCGGGTCGGGCCGCCCGGTTGAGAGGGCTCTGGGCGCGGACCGAGTCGCCGAGCGGGCCGTCGAGGACCCTGGCGCCGAGATCGGTCTCCACAAAACCCGGCGCAACCACGCCGACAAAGATGTTGTGCGGCGCGAGACGCAGCGCGAGCGACTGGCTCATGGCATTGAGCCCGGCCTTGCTGGCGCCATAGGCCGGCCCTTCGGGCTCGCCGCGAAATGCGCCGCGCGAGGACACGTTGACGATGTGGCCGCCGTCGTTCTCGATCATGTGGCGCGCCGCGTGGTAGCAGACGTTGGCCGGACCCATGAGATTGGTGTCGAGAACCTCTTTCCACGACTGCTGCCACTCGTCGAACTCGACCTCGTCGATCTTGTGGTAGCGGTAGATCCCGGCGTTGTTGACGACGATGTCGATGACGCCGAGTGCGGCCACGGCCTCCTCGAACAAACGCTCGACCTCATCGGGTTCGGAGACGTCCGCCTGAATCGCCACGTGCGGACCGCCGGACATCGACGCGAGGGCGGCGATGGCCGCCTCCTTGTTCGTCCGATAGTTGACAGCCACGCGGGCGCCTCGGGCCGCGAGGGCCTCGGCCACCGCCTTGCCGATGCCGCGCGAAGCTCCGGTCACGAGCGCAGTCTTTCCTGTGAAATCCACGGTGTTCCTCCATCGCGGTGCGGCCGCTGAAATACCTTCGAGCGCGATTCGCCCTCGGGCGTATTCTACGCCTTACGCCTGGTAAAACAGAGCCCCGACCAGGTCGCATCGATGGCGCAGATCTTGAAGTCCACAATGCCGGCATCGAGGCCTGTCTTGCGGACGTCATTCTGGGTGACGTCGGTCGTGATGCCGGAGGCCTTCTTTGGCCAACAGATCCACAATCGGCCACCACCCGCGATCTCGGCCATTTCCGCGATACCCCCTTCGAGGGTTGCCAGCGAGTCGAGGAACCACAGCGTGACATCGGCATCTGTCCGGGGCTGACGAAAGATCTCTGTTCCCTCGGGCAGCTCACCCAGGGTGGATTCGAAATCTTTGGGTGCGTGCACAAGGGCCACGGAAGAGCCGGTCTTGATGCCGAGCTTTTTGGGGAGAGGAGTCCCCGAGTAGCCGGCCAGATTTGACGCCGGGACAACCGGGTTGTCCGGGGGATTGGCGATGACTCGTGGCACGTCCCTCCCGAGCCTTCCGCTGACCGGGTAGTGCGCGTCGGGGAGCATGTCCCGGGTGCGGTTGACCTTAACGTCTACGCCATCGACAAATATCAGCGGGATGCGACGGGTGCCGGCGCGGGTGCGCGCGGCCACTCCGACATCGCGACCGTGGGAGGGAAGACGACCGAGGTCGA
>JASJGQ010000372.1:0-4468 GCA_033791425.1 Acidobacteriota bacterium | reverse complement strand
CTAGCATTGAAGGCTGGTGAAGGTTTCGGAGATGAACACTTAGCCACCCTACAGTGCGAATTCGGTATTCGGAATTCGGAATTCGGAATTTCCGGCCAGCCACCCAAGGTGAGGTCAACGCATGAGTGCTCCAATCTCATGGGACCACGTGCGGCGGAGGTGTCATTTTAGACATTGTTGGTTTCGCCGAACATGAAGTCGGTGGGATCTTTCGGGCTAACAATGTCAAGGGTGGCTCCTCTCGGGAAGCGAGCGAGGAAAGGCGTGATCCTCAGAATTCTCCGTTCAAGGCGTAAGCAAGTCCTTCAGGGCCCGCCACCACTCATTTACCCATTTCCCAGTTGTTCGGTTAGCCCGACTCGACCGGAAACGCGCGCAACGAAATCCACTGCCGCAACACACACGAATCCCCTTCCCTCGGCTTGAACGATGTCGGAGCCCAATTTCGAATTCTGAATTCCGAATTCCGAATTCGATCGCTCATTCCTCGGATGAGCGATCACCGGCGTGGAGGTGGTGCCACACGTGGCGGCCGAGGCGCGGGCCCAGGGCATGTTGCAACTCTTCGACGGGAGCGTTCTGGACCCCCCGCACCGATCCAAACCGGTTGAGCAACGCCCGTGTCCTGCCGGGGCCCACTCCGGGGACCGACAGCAGCTGCGACGAAAGCGTCTTCTTGCTGCGTCGCGCTCGGTGACGGCTGATGGCAAAACGGTGAGCCTCATCCCGGGTTTCGCGCAGCACCAGATGCGCAGGATCCGATCGATCCAGACGCAAGGGCTCCGATGCCGCCGGCAGCCACAACTCTTCCTCGCGTTTGGCGAGGGCCGCGATCGGCAGATCGAGCCCCAGAGAATCGAGAGCTGCCATCGCCGAGTTGAGCTGTCCAACACCACCGTCAATCAAGACCAGATCCGGGAACGGCCGCTGTTCGTCCCGAAGACGCCGATAGCGACGGCCCACCGCCTCGGCGATCGAGGCGAAATCATCCACGCCCTCGACCTCCCGAATATGAAAGCTGCGGTACTGGCGCTTGTTCATCCGGCCGTCCTGCCACACCACACACGACGCAGTCGTGTCTTTCCCGCTCGAGTGTGAGATATCGAAACACTCGATGTGGCTCACCGGCCCGGGCAGACCGAGAGCCTCGCCGAGCCGTCGCGAGAGATGCTGAGCTTGCGAACGCGGGGCCCGAAAACGCAGATCGAACGCGGTCCGCGCGTTCTTCATCGCGAGGGCCACCCGCCGCGCCCGCGGCCCGCGAAGTGGGGTGGCGACGACGACTGCGCGTCCGGCGATGTGGCGGAGATAGGCCTGCAGCAGACTGCGGTCGTCCTCGTCGAGCTCATGCGCCGTTTCCACCCGGCGCGGCACCGCCGGGTTGGCTTCATAGTACTGGGAGGCAAAGGTCACCAGAAGATCGGACACAACCACCTCGCCAACGCCCTCGAAATGGAACTCGCGCTTGTCCACCAGACGTCCGGCACGGTATGGCAGGACACACACCGAAGCGTGTTCACCATCGGTCCACACTGCGACGACGTCGGCGTCGCCCCGTCCCGGACGCTCCACATCCTGGCGCTCGCCCAGACGTTTGACCACCGACATGAGGTCTCGATAGCGCGCCGCCATCTCGAAATCTTCGGTGTCCGACGCTCGCCACATGCTCTGCTCCAGCCGCGGCAGCAGCTGGCGGTGCTTTCCGTCGAGAAAGAGCCGCAGCTCCTCTACGACTTCGGCGTAGGCGTCGGGCGTGGTCAGGCCGTCCACACACGGCCCGAGGCATGCGCGCATGTGGTAGTAGAGACAGGGTCGCGGAAGCTTGCCGTCAATCTCGATCTGGCAGGTTCGAACCTGGAAGTGGGTGCGCGAGAGATCCATCAGCTTGCGGGCCATCCGTTGACCCATAAACGGTCCGAAATACGAGTGGCCGTCATCTTGAACTCGACGCGTGAGCTCGACTCGCGGCCACGCATCACCGGTCGTCAGTTTCAGGTACGGGTACGTCTTGTCGTCTCTGAGAAGAACGTTGAATCGCGGCCGTAACCTCTTGATGAGGGTGTTTTCGAGGATGAAGGCCTCGGCTTCACTTGCCGTCACCGTGAAGTCGAGCCGCCGCGCCCTCGCGAGCATCGACTGTGTACGCTCAGGAAGATCGTGACGCCCAAAATAGGTCAGGACTCGGCGCCGCAGGTCGCGAGCCTTGCCGACGTAGATGTCCTTTCCGGTGCGATCCTGGAAGCGATACACCCCGGGTTTTTCGGGAGCCTCGTGGGCACGTTCGAGCAGCGGGTGCGGAGTCGTCACCGGCTCATCCTACCCGGTTTGGAATTTCGGATTTCGGATTTCGGATTTCGGATTTGCCGCCGATCCAGGCAAGCGCCAAACGTCTGAGCGATTCGAACTACTCTTCCGGCACCAGCCCGAGCCTCACCAGCGCCCTCCGTGCGGCCTGCTGCTGAGCCTCTCGTTTGCTCACACCGTCGCCTCGAGCAATCTCCTCGCCGTCGAAAATCACCACATAGGCCCACCGTCTACTGTGATCCGGCCCGGACACGGCGACCTTGCGGTATTCGGGCAAGAGCAGGCCGCGCGCCTGCGCAGCCTCTTGAAGGGAGGACTTTGGATCCGCGAGCGCCAATGTCCGTTCGTCGAGCCCTCCGAGATCCTCTGCAAACTGGTCACCGACAAACGAGTAGGCAACATCCCAGCCGGCGTCGAGCACGATGGCCCCGACCACCGCTTCGAAGAGATCCTCGAGCATCGCGGTCCGCTCCCGCCCGCGGCTCTTCTCCTCACTCGGCCCCACCTCAACCCAGCCATCGAGACCGAGCAGCGCGGCACGCTCCGCCAACCGCTCCGAACGCACCAGGTGGACTCTTTTTCGGGTCAGGATTCCCTGGTCGTCCTCGGGGAAGGTTTCGAAGAGCAACTGCGCAACGGCATGGCTGATGACTGCGTCACCCAGGAACTCGAGCCGTTGATACGACCCTCGCCGTTGCGCGGAGGCCGCCGAGCCATGGCGGAGGGCCATCCGCAGGATATCTCGGTCGGAAAAACGGTGGCCCAGGATCTCCTCGAGGTTTTCCAGCGCTTCATCGGAGTTCGCCATCATGCGGGTATTGTAGCGCGGAGCGGTCCTAAGGTTCAGACGTTCAGACGTTTAAACGTTGAATGATCGTCTGCATGCGGGCGACGATCCGCGCGCTGTGGCTTCCCGGCCAATAGACCCCGCCACAACCCACACAGCGCCGGAACCGGGGAGCGGTGGCGTAAACGTATGGTGGAATCACCTCTGCAATCTCCTCCCTCGTGACGGCTTCGAGAACACCGTTGCATTCACCACACCGTGAGCGCTCGAGGTTGGCGGTCGGGCGAAGGGCACGACGCGAAAGCACCTCCACCAACTGGTCATCGAGTATCTCGGCCTGCACCAGCGTAGTTCGTGGCCCGACAGCCGAGAGCTCGCGGTCGCGGGTCAGAAGCCATCGTTCCTCGGATCGCGCCAAGTCCGCAAGCACAGGATCCGGGACGCCGGGTTCCAGGTAGGTCGTATCGAATCCGAAGAATCGCAACCACCGCGCCAGCGAGCCGAGCATGGCGTCACATAGAAAGGTAACGGGGGTCGACGGCGGTGTCTGCGTATCCTGCATGGGGGGGCGTCCGGAAACGAGTTCAGGATACAGGATGCTGGATGCTGAATGCTTGATAATCCCATCGAACATCCAAGATCCAGCATCCTGAATTCAGTATCCAATCCAGACTCGAGCATCGAGCATCGGCTGGGTGGTCGGACTAGGCGGGTGTAGAATGCGTGACGCACCGCGGCGCCCGCTGGACGACGCCGGGTGCCGAAGCCCACGTCAAGGAGACGCCCCATGCCTACCATTGAATCAACTCCCGAGTTCGTGCAATCGGTTTACGACACCACGCGCCAACGCCTCGAGGTGATCCGGCGACGCCTCGGTAGACCACTCACTTTGACTGAAAAAGTGTTGTTCGGACATTTGGCGGATCCGAATGAAGAGCTCGATCGCGGAGGAGCCTATCTCGAGCTTCAGCCCGACCGAGTCGCCATGCAGGACGCCACAGCGCAGATGGCGTTGCTCCAGTTCATGCTCTCAGGCCGGGACTCGACGGCCGTGCCCTCGACAGTCCACTGCGACCACCTGATCCTGGCAGAGTCCGGCGCCGAAGAAGACGTCGAGAGCGCCATCGAGCGCAACCGCGAGGTCTACGACTTCCTGCAGTCAACCTCAGCGCGCTATGGACTCGGGTTCTGGAAGCCCGGTTCCGGCATCATCCACCAGGTGGTGCTCGAGAATTACGCCTTCCCGGGTGGGATGATGATCGGCACCGACTCGCACACCCCCAACGCCGGCGGCCTCGGGATGATCGCCGTCGGGGTCGGCGGCGCCGATGCCGTCGACGTCATGGCGGGCTTCAACTGGGAGGTCCTGCAGCCCGA
>JASJGQ010000371.1:0-8688 GCA_033791425.1 Acidobacteriota bacterium | reverse complement strand
CGGGTCGTCCGCTCGAGGGCGAGGAAGAAAATGCCGTTCTCGAGCCAGGCCACCGCGTCCGGGTCTTAATCTAAATCTTCGGTCAAAACGACCGAGTTTCCACCGTCGACAGCGACCTTTGCCAACTCGGAATTCAGGTAGTAGGCGGGGTTGCCGTCTCCTGTGGAGAAGAGAATCCACTTTCCACTCGGCGACCAATGCGGGTCGCTGTCCGGTCCCGGTTGAGCCACCAACTCCGTGACCTCCGCGGTTTCGACATCGACGATTGAAAGGTTCGTTTTCGAGCGGGACTCGACGCGTGGGTCCGGCCGGTGGTCGAAGGCGATCTTCGTCCCGTCGGGCGACCAGCGGAAGGTGCCCACGGTGAAGTTGCCGCCGACGGTGAGGCGCCGAAAAGCCATAGCTTTGTCCTCTTTGTCGCCCTCCCCTTCTTCCGCCTCACCGTCGTCGTCGCCGGTCTCCTCGGCCGGGAGCTCGCTCGCGGCGTCAGCGGCGAGCGAGGCCTTCACATCCAACACCCACAGGTGCGTGCTGCGGAAGTCGTGATCCTCGATCGCAAACTCGCCATAGGTCTCCTCGAGCTTCTTGCGTTGGGGATCCCGGCGGTCGGTGATGGCAACCGCCATGTGGTTGCCGTCGGGCGACCATTCGAAGGCCGACACTCCGTCCTCGACCGCAGTTAAAGGCCGGGCCTCGCCGCCGTTCGGCGAAATCAGCCAGATTTGCGCGCCATCACCCCGGTCGGCCGTGAATGCGATCCACTCACCGTCCGGCGACCAGCTCGCATCCGAACTGCTTTCGCCGTCGGTTCTCGTCAGCTGAAAAGGCTCCTCGCCGCGGCGGGCCAACCAGAGCTCGGCGTCGAAGCGGTTGTCTTCCCAGTCCGCCCGGTAGGTTGTGTAGACGATGGAGCCGCCGTCGGGCGAGATCTTCGGGTCCCCGGTGCCCTGGAGACTCAAGACCGCCTTGAAGTCGGGCCCGGAAAACTCTGGTGGCGCGGGTGAGGTCGATTCAGCGCCTTCAGCTGTCACGAGCGAGGGAGCCGCGAACGCGCAAAACACGAGACACATAACCGGGCACAACGCTTTGACCTTCACATCGACCTCCCCATCAGCGCGCTGAAACGAGACCATCGCTCTACAGCCGCAGCCTAACACGAGTCCCGGCAGGGCCGTTTCCCTCGTGGTTCGACCTCGTGGACTTCCAGGCGACCGGCGTCACATTCTGGGTTCGTTCGGGCTCCAACTCATTGCAGGACGCCTACGTCGTGCTCGGCGACGACAACATTGCACTGAACAACGGTGTGGTGTTCTTCCTCGCCTCCGGCAACGGATATTTGATTCTCGCGGGTCCATCCGGAACAGTCTACAAATTGGCACCCTACACCTGCAGCGAATGGACCGACGGCGCGGCCGTATCCGACGGACGTTTCGGCAGGATCGACTTTACAACAGCTGGTTGGATAGCCCTCGGCGAGGCAACCTGCGGGCTCAGCACATACCACGTGCTCTGCCTCGCCTGGAGGTGAGGCACTCCGGTGAGAGATGGCGCATAATGGGCGCCTAGAAGATTTCGGTTGCCTGTCGTGAAGCGGGGAGCATTGCGCCGAGGCAACGAAGACGGCCGCTTCCCCCTCGGGCGGCCTCTGAGCCGGAGGACACAGTGAAACTCGAGCACGCCATCACGACCGCCATAAAATACGAGACCCGGGTCCACGCCGTTTATCGCGAGGCCGCCGCAAACGCCGAACATCCAGTGGCACGGCGGGTATTCACGACCCTGAGCGAAGAGGAGAAGGGCCACATCACCTACCTCCGACAACGCCTCGAGGAGTGGCGCGAGAACGGCAGCATCAACCTCGTCGAAATTGACGGCCAAGTCGGCCCGCGTTCGGCGGTCGAAGCGGGCGCGGCGAGATTGCGCGAAACCCTGAAGGGCGGCAGCCCCGGAGGTACCGGCGCCGAACTCGAGAGCCTGAGGAAAGCGCTCCAGGCGGAGCGAGAAACCAGCGATTTCTACCGACAGATGGTTGCCACCCTCGATGCCGACGGCAAGAAGCTTTTCGAGCGCTTCGTCGAGATCGAAGAGGGCCACCTGGCCATCGTCCAGGCGGAGATGGACCTCGTCACCGGGTCAGGTTTCTGGTTCGATACGGCCGATTTCAGCCCCGAGGCGGGTTGAGAGCTCCATCGGCGAGCAGCGCTTCCACCGCCGATGTGATCTGCGGATCGAGCGGTTTGACCTTCGAATCAAATCGTCCGACGACCTGCCCGTCACCGTCCACCAGGAACTTGGTGAAGTTCCAGGGCACTTCGCCGCGGAACTCTGCCGCGGATTGCGTGGTCAAGGTTTGATACAGAGGCGCCTGGTCAGGCCCCTTGGTGTGAATCTTCGCCATCATTGGGAAGGTCACGCCGTAGTTGAGGCGGCAGAAATTCCCGATCTCTTCCGCGGTCCCAGGCTCCTGATTGCCGAAGTCATTGCTTGGGAAACCGATTACCACCAGCCCGCTCTCTCCGTAGGTCTCGTGGAGCTTTTGCAGGCCGTCGTACTGGGGCGTGTAGCCGCATTTCGACGCGGTGTTGACGATCAAGATCGGACGGCCCCTGAAATCAGAGAGATCCACAGTCTCACCCTGGAGTGAGAGAACCGAGTGATTGATGACCCTCTCGGCGGCCAATGCCGGCTGCCCGGTCGAAGCGACTTGGGAATCCTCTGCCTGAGAGGATCCGGGCGCCGCCCCACACCCCGTAAGAGTCATCAGAGCACCTGCCAAAAAGAACAACGAGCGAGTTTGCATCATGCCTCCATCGCCTGAGAAACGCTTCTCACGTGCCCAGGATTCCATCAACCCCCTGAAATCAAGCGCGTCGAGGCGAGTGCGAAGCCACCGCATTGAAAGAGACCGGCCGGATGCCCTCGCCCCATTTTTTGAACGCGACGGTGGAGACGGCCGCGACAAAGGGCGATACCAACATGACCAGCGACGCGAAAACGATCGAGTTTCCCCCCACGCGGTCGAGATCCTCTGAGAAGATCGCGGCGATTCCAGTAAAGCCCAGAACTGTGCCGGCCAGAATCGGAACAGTCATCCTCTCACCGGGCAGAGCAAAATGGGCCATCACCGCCACGATCAGGGGGAAGGTCGCAAACAGAACCGACGTCAGACCGGAGGGAATGTACTGTTCCGCCCAGAAAACTATGCCGTACGAGACGCAGAATGTGAGCAGCGCGTGGACCCATCTCAGACGGCGATCCCTGCTGCTGATGGCAGCCAGGGGAGTCCCCGTGGCTCGCGCGATCATCACCAGGATCACCGCGGCAATCGCAAAACGGAGCGCGACTCCGGTATGGGGCGGAAAACCACGCAGCGAGATCCTGACCGCCGCCCAGGTGGTGCCCCAGACGGTGACCAGGAATGCGAGCGTTGCAAACTTCAACGCGAATCCGGGCGTGCTCATAGGCGGTGACTGCACCCCCATTGCCTCACAAAGACCAAAATCGAGAATGTCTTCCGTCACTCTTTTGTTCAACAAATAGGTTGGTTGTAAACTCTCCGGAATTGGAAGAAGGATCGACAATGACGAAGCCCAAAATCGGCATTCTCGGGCTCGGCGCCTATCTGCCCGAGCGCGTCATGCCCAACGAAGAGTGGGCGGAATGGGTGGACACTTCGGACGAGTGGATCACCAGCCGTACCGGAATCAAGAACCGCCGTATCGCCGCCGAAGATGAATCCACGGTCGACCTCGCCGCAGCAGCAGCTCGCGTCGCCATCGCGGACGCCGGCATCACAATCGACGCCATCGACGAGATCATCGTCGCCACCGACACCCCCGAGGTCAAGCTCCCCGATACCGCCTCGTACCTCCAGGCCAGGCTCGGAGCGCGGGAAATTCCGGCCTTCGATCTCGCAGGCAGCGGCTGCGCGGGTTTCGTCCTCGGTCTGGATGTGGCGCGTTCCAGAGTCATCACTGGAGAAAAAAGAGTCCTGCTGGTCGGAGTCGAAATGCTGACGCGACTGGTGAACTGGCGAGACCGAACAACGGCAGTTCTGTTTGGCGACGCCGCCGGTGCAGCTGTCATAGGAACGAGCGAGGGCACATCGGAGCTGTTGACCTTCACGGCCGGAACCGATGGTTCCCGAGCTGATATTTTGAGCCTCGAGACGGGGGGGACCAGGTCGCCCTTCAGCCTCGAGGCAGCGCAGCGCGGCGACCACAAAAACCTCGTCATGAAGGGCCGCGAGGTCTTCAAGGAAGCCGTCGCCCGGATGAGCGCCGCCTCGCGCAAGGTGCTCGCGGATGCTGGGGTCGAGGTCTCTGATCTCGCGCTCGTCGTGCCCCACCAAGCGAATTTGCGAATCATCAACGCCCTCCAGAAATCACTCGCCATCTCGGATGAACAAATCTTCATCAATGTCCAAAACTACGGCAACACCGGTTCGGCATCGGTGCCGCTGGCCCTGTGGGAGGCCCGTCAACAGGGGCGGGTCAAAAGCGGCGACCTGGTGCTACTCACCGCCTTTGGTGCCGGATTCCACTGGGCGGCCATGCTGATCCGGTTCTAAAAACGACCAACCTGCACAGTCCAGAACGTCGCCGACACGATACTGCCGATGGCGAAGATCACGAGAACTGCCACGATCACAACCCTGACAGCTGTTGTTCTGCGACCCCGGAGACGATTGAGAACCGCGGCCGCCACAAGCGCCAGACCAACCGCAGGCAGGTAGGCATAACGTTCGCCCCACGGAAACCGACTCGCATCGAAACCGTTTCTCCGGTTCGTACCGGCGACCGCGTGACCTTCAAAAAGAAACCCGTTCTCTGTTTTGAGAAAAGTTCTGCGGCGTCAGTCGGCAACGCGCACGGGGTGGTGTACTATCCCTCCGATCAGAGCCTAAGGAGGAACCATGATTGCAGTCGGTAACAATGCGCCCGGGTTCGCCCTGAAAGATCAATTCGATCGGACCATCAGCCTCGAACAGTTCAAGGGGAAACGGCATGTGATGCTGCTGTTCTACCCCCTGGACTTCACACCTACGTGAAGCACGGAAGTACCCGGCGTGGAAGCCCTCCAAGAACGCTTCCTCGCCGCCAACACCCAGGTTCTGGGTGTCAGCGTTGACTCGACCTACTGCCACGCCAACTGGGCCATGAGCCTCGGCGGGGTCTCGTTCCCCTTGCTCGCAGACTTTCACCCCAAGGGCGAGGTGGCGAAGGCCTACGGCCTCTACCTCGACGGAGCCGGAATCACCGACCGCGCCACGGTCATCATCGACGCCGATGGTGTGGTGCGCCACGTCTCATCGGTGGGGCCCGGCGGCAAGCGCGATATCGCCGAGCTGGCGGGTCTGTGTGAACAACTCGACCAGAACTACGGCGGCGAGCTCGCCGCGTTCGACCCGGCTCCGGGGCTCGAACCGGCCACCGTGCTCTACGTCCGGTCGAACTGCATGTTCTCGACCAACGCCCTCGCGGTGCTCGAAAACCTCCACATCGACGGCATTCCGGTTCGCAACGTCAGCGAGGACAACGCGGCCATGAACGATCTGGTGGCCGTCGCCGGAAACGGCCAGGCGCCGTGCCTCGTGATCGGCGAGACACCTCACCACGAGTCCGCCGAGATCATCACATACCTCGCCGGCAGAGTCACCGAGTTCAGCTAGTTTTTTGCGTCACCAAAAACGAGGCCGGGAAACCGGCCTCGTTTTGTTATTGTTGAATGCGACTGGCCGCACGCGTACGGCCGACTCGGTTCACGTCTATTTGCGGCCATTCCTTTGCGGAATCGGCTCGGCGCTCGGCGATCTGCCCTGGAAACGCAGAAGGAGCTTCTCTGGGTCCTCGGAGCCGCGACCTTCGAGAATGTTGGTACGCAGCGCCATCGCGGTGTCCAGATCCAAGAGATTCGTCTCCTTGAATGCCAGTAAGGCATCGACTTCGAGGACCCCGCTTCGATCGACCGCCTCAGGAACCTTTCGCCCCGTCCTCAGTTTCGCCACTGAAAGGATCCAACTCCCACGGGGGAAGATCAGTCCGGCCCTCGACCACGAAGTGATCCATCCATCGCATGAGCCGTCGCGAGTAGTCGTCCCTCGAGGCGGCCCTCGAGTTGCCGTGCTTCTCTCCCGGGTACCGCACATAGCGCACCGGGACCTTGCCCAGGAGCTTGAGAGCGCGATACAGCTGGAGGCTCTGCGACGGGTGGACCCTCGAGTCCGCCGTACCACCGGCGATCAGCAGCGGCGTTCGGGACTGTTCGACGTAAGAAATCGGGCTCCGTTCGAGCCTGAATTGAAGCTTGGTCCAGGGGTCTGCGAGCGTGTGGACCAAACGGTCTTCGACCGGAATCTCCGTGGTCAATCCCTTGCTGATGTCGTTGCTGATGCCGACGAACATGACCCCGGCGCGAAAGCGCTCGCTGTAGCGGGTCGAACACCACGCCGTGGCATACCCACCGTAGGATCCGCCGGTGATGCCGACACGATCAGGATCGGCAACACCTGCCTCGACCAACGCGTCGACTGCGTCCACGAGATCGTCGAATTCCGCGCCGGCGGCGTCGGCCTGTCCGAGCTTCGAAAAGGCCACCCCACGACCGGTGCTGCCCCGGTAGTTGGGGAAGAACACCGCATAGCCCCGCGCCGCGGCGAGTTGGGCCGGAGAGGAGTAGCGGGTCAGCCAGCCGTTGCGGCGGTGACCCTCGGGACCGCCGTGCACCATGAGCAGGAGGGGCGCCAGTTCATCCGAACCACCAAGGGGCCGAATTAGCACGCCACCCAGATCGAGCCCGTCCTGTGCTCGATGCTGGAACACCGCCTGTTCGGCGAGATCCACATCGACCAGCCACGGGTTGCTGTCGGTCAACCGTTTCAACCCTGCGACGCCGGGGCTCATCGTGAAAACCTCGGACGGGTGGCTCGGACTGTCGCCCACCAGGACAGCGTGTCGCCCGTCAATCGATAGATCGAGACCGGTCATGATCGGGACCCGGGCATTCCCCGTCACCTCACCCGAGGTGGCGTGGGTCTTCTGCGCCCCGGTGGTGATGTCGACCTCGCCGAACCGGGTCTCCTCGCGCTCGTCAGAGAGGAACATCAGGGTATCGGGGTCCTGCCAGGCAAAGGCCGTGATATGGCCTTCGAGGTTTGGCATCACATCACGCACGGGACCGCCCGTTACCGCCGCCACCATCAACCGGCCGACGGCCGGATCGTTGGGTTCGGCGGCTGAAAGCATCGCCAGGCGGAGGCTGTCGGGGCTGAAGCCGAATTCACCGAGCTTGCCCGAGTTGGCGAACACCGTCCGGACCTCACCGCCCCCGGCGTCGATGATGTGGATCCGGCGGGCCATGTACCGATCGTCGATCAGGGGTGTCGGAGCGACATCCACCGCCAACATCTTTCCGTCCAGGCTCCAACGAACGTGAAAGACCGAACCTTCGATTGGCAGGGCGCGTGCCTCTTCGGCAACCGTGTCTGCGGCCGAGGGGTTCACGGCAGGCGGTTGAAACGACGGCATGGACTTCAGCCAGACCCTCTTCGGCAGCCAGTCCTCCTCGAAGACTTCCTGCGAGTAGCCTTCCTTTTCAGCTTCGACACGGTCCTTGCTCGGCGCCTCTTTGGCGACAAATGCAATGGTGGAACCGTCGGGCGACACGCGATAATCGGTGATCTCGGTCTCGAACGCAACCATCCGCCTCGACTCACCTCCGCCTACAGGGATGGCCCACAACGCGGTGTGGTCGTCGCCGTCGCGTGTGGCGAGATAGGTGATGAGCGAGCCATCAGGACTGAAGGCGATCCCGGAGACCTTCACCTCGCCGCCAACAAAAGTCCGGTCCCGACCGTCCTTTCCAACTACGTGCAACTCGACCCACGAGGGCCCATCGTCATCGACGCCGGGCCTGCGCGGCACGGTGAGGGTGTAGGCGATGGAGCTGCCGTCTGGCGACATGACCGCCTTGCCCGCTGTCCTGATCGCTCCCAACTGCTCGAACGTCATCCCCTCGGCGCCAACCGGCGCGACTGGGACCGCGACACAAAAGATGACGGCGTTGATTGCGACCACCCACAAACGACCCGCGGACCTCTTTCTCGACATGGTTCCTCCTAATGTGAACAGGCCTTCCCGGCTCTCGGCATTCTACAGAGTGCCTGCGTCCAGCACGAACTATCGACCCCCTTTTTCGTAAGAGGATGCGAGGGGGCGACGTGTCACCGCACAAGGAAATACCTCATTCACCGACCGTCGGGGAAGCCATCCCACCGTCCCATCCGGAGAAACCGCAGATCACGCAGATGAACGCAGATGCTCGCGTGCGACGGAGGTGCCATTTGTCGCATTGTTTGGGCTCGCGACATCAATCCGCCCACACCGCTCGGGCAAACAATGCGATGGGTGGCTCCTCTCGGGAAGTGCGCTCTGAAAGGCGGGTTCACTCGAACGCCAGGGAGATTTCTCCACTCGCTGCCGGCTTCGTCCTGCGGACTTCGCCGTGACATACGCTCGGTCGAAATGACATTTTTTATTTGTATTGGCAGGTGATAAGGAGCATGTCTCCCCTGCTCGCTCTGAAGGTGGGGCAAGGCCCCCCCAAAGCCGGGCCCGCAAATCGCCAGAACCCGAGGGTTGGCCATGGCCCCCCGTCAGATATTTTTACCCAGGCCGGTGGCGGGTCGGC
>JASJGQ010000370.1:0-16348 GCA_033791425.1 Acidobacteriota bacterium | reverse complement strand
TATCGCCTCGTCTATCAAACGTTCCCGGGCGGCATCCACTCGGGCGCCGACTTCTACCGCAATTCGGTCGGGATCGCATTTGGCGAGACGTCCGTGATGCAGACGCCCTACGAGGAGGACTCCACCCCACAGTCCAATCGCGCCCGCAAGGCGGCGCAGTACTCGGCGTCGATCGACGACGTGGTTCGCATCCTTTGGGACAAAAACAACGGCATGTACACCAACGACTGGCCGATCGCCGACTTCAAGACCGGCGAGGTGGCCATTCTTCTCCTCGGCACCCACACCATGAAGTTGTGGCGAACATCGGAAGACATGAACCCCTTCGGCACACCGGGCTTCCTGTGGGCCAATAACAACAACCGCGATCCCGAGGTGCGCAAGGAGTACGTGGCGCAGCCGGACGACCGCCCCTTCGACCTCATGTTTTCGCCGTGGAATCGCGATGTGGCCTTCAACGAGTTCTACGTCGAGAACAAGGGCCGGATCGACATCACCGCAGGCGTCAACCTGTGGGCTTCCTCTCCGGTCAACCGCGCCCACGCCTGCGACGGAAAGATCACCAACACCGCGATGGCCGAGCAGATGGTATTCATGGCTCACCACGGCAAGGTGACGCTGCGCGAGAAGTTCCCGACCAACGGTTGGCGCTATCTGCCCGACCTGCCCGGCGCCGAGCCCCACCTCAGTCTCGGCTATTCGGTGGTGAGCCCGATCTTTGTCGCCGATCAGCTCAAGGCGGCGCGGGCGAACGCTGCGGCGGCCGAGCCCGAGGCAGCGGATCTCGAGTTCGGCGATCTCGCGTCGGAGTTCGAGATCACGAAGAAGGACCTGTGGCGCGGCACCGTCGAACCGGCCAACCCCGCTGTGAGCTGGTTTGTCAGCGCCACCGCGGCCTACTGGCGGATGCTCGACGGTCTCGAAGATGAGGACGCTGTGGCAGCGGCCGAACAGCTGGCCGATGATCTGGCGGCCCTCGAGGCGCGCTACCTCTACACGGTGTCGCGCGAAGACGACCTCGCCGCCCTCAACGCTTCCCGCGCCTACGACCGCTATGGGCCCTATCTGCTGCCGCGGATCAAGGGCACCTTTGCCCTCCACCAGCTGCGCCTGCTGCTCGGCAACGAGGTCTTTTTCAAGGTGATGTCGACCACTCACGAGCGCTTCCGCGGCCGGGAGATGACGACGATCCAGTTCATCGATGTGGCCGAGGAGGTGTCCCGTAAGGCCCTGGCGCCTTTCGTGCGGCAGTGGCTCGACCGCACCGGTCTGCCGAAGCCCGTACCGTCGGTCGAGATCGAAAAGGTCCGGCGCGGCGGTTGGGACCTCGAACTGATGGTCGGTCAGGAGGGTGTTCCCTACACCTTTGTAACGCACATCGAGATCGAGGTCGACGGCGAGCGGCTGCTGCGTCAGGTGACGGTTGACAGTGAAGACCCGATCCAACTCCACTTCGACGGGCGGCCAACCCGGGTGGTTTTCGATGCCCTCCACGACATTCCCGTCGCCCACCCCAGCTTCTATGCCTGGAAAAACTTCATCGACGAGTTCCACGACACCCTGATCGTCTATGGCACCGCACGGCAGGACGAGGCCAACCACACCATGGCCAGGCGTTGGCAGGAGATGGTGGCCGACATTTACATTGAGATCCTGCCGCCGCTCGTCAAGGATGCGGAACTCGACCCCGACCAGGCGACTTCGAGCGACCTCATGGTGATGGGGACTCTGGACGACAACTCTTTCTTCGGCCACATGCCGGAGGACTTCCCGGTTGATTTTGGCCGCGACTCCTTCCAGTGGATGGGATCAGAATACGGTGAGTCCGACGACGGGCTGTTTCTGGTCGTGCCCAACCCGTGGAACCCGGCCAAGACCATGTACGTCATGGCCGCCAACTCCGGGATGCAGCTCTATCACATGACCCGCACCTACCACCGCAACATCCCGCAGTGGGCCCGCTTCAAGGGCAAGGAGATCGTCGACAAGGGCTATTTCGACCGCCCGGGCTTCGTGATGGATCTGCCGGAGGACTGATCACCCCGTCTCCGTGCCCGAGAGTACGCCTGCGATGTGAGCCCCGGAGGGGCGACAGGGAATAGCCCGGGGCGCTCACGCCCCGGGCTATGACCTGACGCCGCTCCGCGGCTGCGGGGCCGACCATGACCGGCATGTCCCAAGCCTCAAGCCCCAAGCCGCGAGCGAGCGGAGCGACCTTCCCCCCCCCTGTCATTTCGACCGAGCGTAGCGAGTGGAGAAATCTCCATGGGGGAGGCGCCTTCACTTCAGTGAACAGGATCTCGCAGGCGGCGGGCCGTTTTGGAGGGATTTGGTGAAGCCGCCTTTGAGCACTCGCTTCCCGAGAGGAGCCACCTTCATCATTGTCTGCCCGAAGCATCCTGCCGACGTGGATGTATGTGGATCAGACAATATTGAAGATGGCACCTCCGCCGCACGACGTCGAGGTCAACGTGATGAGGTCTGCAGTCTTTGTGGTGCAGGCGTCCCGCCTGCATGTGCGGGCGGGACGCCTGCACCATAAGGCGATCCTGATGGGCCAATTATTGCCGTCAAGCCCCAAGCCTCGATCGGGCGAGCTAAAACGTCTTGCTCAGCTCCGCCACCACGAGGGACAGGTGGGCATTGAACTCAGCGGGAGTCTCCATCATCAGAAAGTGGCCGGGGCCTTCGATGATCACCGCGTCGAAGTCTTCGTTATAGGCGCGGTTGCCTTCCACATTGGTGGGCCACATCGCGGCGTTGACACAGCGCACGGGAACCTGGACCGCCGCGAGGGCCGCCTTCATGTCGTACTGAAGGAAATCCCGAAACTGGGCAATGCTCGACTGCGCGGGGCTCGCACACATCGTGGTCGTGACGCGATCGACCAGCGTAGGATCGGCCGTTTCAGGGAACATGGAGGTTACGAAACCGGTGCAGGTGCCGGCAAAGTCCTGATCCCAGTCGGCGAGGAAGCGCACTTTCTGCTCGGCGGCGTACTCGAAATCGGCGTCTTGCAGGGCGTCGACGGCGACCACGCCGATGACCCGGTCCGGCATCAGCCGTGCCGCCTCGAGGGCCACGGGCCCGCCCATGGAATGGCCGACCAGAATCACCTCGTCGAGACCGAGGTGCTCGACTACGGTCCGGACATCGGCGCCGAAGGCCGTCAAGGTCCAGACATCGCGGTCCATACCCGACAGGCCGTGGCCGGGAAGATCGATGGTGACCACGGTGGAAGACTCACCCATGGGCGCTGCCTGCGCATCCCAGAAGGTCTGATTGCACATCCAGCCGTGGATGAAGACCAGGGCGGGTGCGTCCTCCCCGCGGATGGTGTAGGCGATCGAGACCCCATCGGACGCAGCGACGGTGCCCTCAACGGGAGGCGCCACCACGGGCTCTTCGGGCACCGCGGTCTCCGTTTGCGGCGCGCCACCGCAGGCAAGAGCGACAATGACGAGGCTGAGCACGACGATATTTTTCATTCGGACCTCCCGAGAGGAATAGATTCTAGTCGAATTAGGAATTAGGAATTAGGAACTAGGAATTTCCATCACAACTCGCCCCTGACTCGAAAGCGTCGAGTGCTCAGACTGTGCGAAACCGCGTTCAGCGGAGGTGCCTGGCATCCTCTCCTGACAATTCAAAACTCAAAATTCAAAATTGAGAATTAAGAATTGCCACTCGGCCCCGTCTGTGCCAGCAACCGCGCGATCGGCCGCACCGCCATCCACCACTGGTGTTTGGGGCGCTGGTTCTTCGAGTCGACCTGGCGTCGCAGTGCTTCGAGCTCGGAGAACTCCACCTTGCCGTCGGCAACGCCGATGGCGAGGGCGGCGTCGGTCCCGCCTTCGACCTCGTCTATCAGGCGCTCGACGCACCGTTTGGCGAGACGGGTGGCGAGAATGCGGTCGAAGGGCGTCGGGTTGCCGCCCTGCTGCTGGTGGCCGAGGATCGCCTGCCGCACCTCGAAGAGTTCTTTGCCCTCCTCCTCGAAGAGCGACACCATGAACTGGGTGCTGTAGCAGGAGTTGGCCTTTTCATTGCGGATCATCAAACCGAGACGTTTGCCGCCCTGGAATCCGGCGATCAGGGTTTTTACGTCGGATTCCAGATCGGCGATCGTGACACCCTCTTCGTGGAGGTAGACCCGCTCTGCGCCGCTGGCGAGACCGCCCATCAGCGCCAGATAGCCGCAGTAGCGGCCCATGACCTCGACCACAAAGCAGCGCCGCGACGCCACCGCCGATTGTTTGATCCTGTCCACCGCCTCGACGATGGCGTTGAGGGCGGTGTCCGCTCCGACCGACAGCTCGGAGCCCGGCAGATTGTTGTTGATGGTGGCGGGTAGACAGATGATGGGGATGTTGAAGGCTGGAAAGGCCTCGCGTTTGCGGGTGAGCCGCAAACAGGAGTCATACCCCGACCACCCGCCGATCATCAGGATGCCGTCGATGGAGAGGTCTTCGATGGTGCGGGCAATGGCGTAGAAGTCCTTGCCGCGCGGGATCACGCGGTTGATGCCGAGCTCACAGCCGCCGGCGGTGGTCCAACCGCGGACGCTCATCCACCCGAGTTCTTCGACATCGCCGTCGATCAGGCCGCGGAAACCGCCATGGACACCGAGCATCACGTGCCCTTCATCGAGACCGATGCGCACCGCGGCCCGGGTAGCGGTGTTCATGCCCGGCGACGGTCCTCCTGAGGAGAGGACCGCCAGGCGGAGACGACGCTGATCCGGGCGTGGCGGGTTCGGCAGGGACCTGAGCAGAGTCTGGAGGGTGTCGAGGTTGTCGGAAAAGCCGCCGCCGCGCAGCCGTAGTGCCTCGTTGAACTCGCGGGCCTCGATGGCTGTGGTGACCTGGCGCGTGGCATCGACACACTCGCGCAGCGGTTGTTTGGTCACCCGGTTATGGCGCACGCCGACCAGCTGCGGCGGGCTCTGGGGATCGGCCGTCAAGACCTCGTTGACCGCGGCGTGGCCGAGCAGGGTCGCCATCATGCGGTCGTAGGCGGTGGGTTGGCCGCCGCGCTGGACGTGACCGAGGATGGTCACCCGGACGTCCTCCTCCATGTGAATTTCGAGGACTTCCTTCACCTCTTTCGCGGTGATCGGGTGGCCCTCGCTGTCAATTGCGCCCTCGGCGAGGATCACGATGCTGTCCCTGCGCCCGGCCTCGCGCCCGGCCCGCAAGCGGCGGGGGAGGATCTGCTGCCAGGTCTCGCCGGCCGGTGGGGCCTCGGGGATGAGCACGGAGTCAGCGCCGGTGGCGAGACCGCTCATCAGGGCGAGATAGCCGCAGTGGCGGCCCATGACCTCGACGACAAATGTCCGCTGGTGGCTGGCGGCGGTGGAGCCGATGGCATCGACCGCTGCGGTGATCCGGTGGAGGGCGGTGTCGGCGCCGATCGACATGTCGGTGCCGACCACATCATTATCGATCGATGCGCCGAGGCCGGCGAGGGACAGCGTCTCGTGGTGATCCGCTGTCTCCCGCGAGATCGCGCCCTGGCTCACCAACTCCTCGAGGAGGTCGGGCCACTCACGATGGAGGAGGTCGGCCGCGGTGAGACTGCCGTCGCCGCCCAGGACGATGAGGTGGTCGATGCCGTGTTCGACGAGGTTGAGGGCCGCCTTCAGCCGGCCCTCGCGGGTCCGGAACTCGTCGGAACGGGCGGTGCCGATGACCGTGCCGCCCTGGTGCATGATGCCGCCCACCGAGTCCCAATCCATGGGCTCGAAGAATGAGCCGCCGTCGACGAGGCCGCGGAAGCCCTCTCTGATGGCAACCGGCTCGACGCCGGCCTCGAGGGCCGTGCGGACGGCGGCACGGATGGCCGCATTCATCCCCGGCGCATCGCCGCCGCTGGTGAGAATGCCGAGCCGGTGATTCTGGTGTTGTTTTTCGTCCATCGGTCTCCTCGTGTGGGTCAGACCCAAGCGGGTATTCTAACCCGCTTTCGTCGCGGGGTTCCGTCTGGTGGATGGGCCTTCAGCTGAAGGCGGTGAAGGCGGCGCGGGCGGCAGCAACGAGGATGATCACTGCGAACAGCCGCTTGAGGGCTGGGGGTGAGAGTCGGGTCTCCGCCAGGTGGGCGCCGGCGAGACCTCCGATCAGCACGGCCACGGCCAGCGGAACTGCGATGCCGAAGTCGATGGTCCCGCGCAGCCCGTGCGCGGCCAGACCCGCCACCGAGAGTGTGAAGACCGTGGCCGAGCTCATGGCCGCTACCTCGCGCGGCCCGGCCCAGCCGAGAAGAAGGACCAACGGGCCCAGAAAGACACCGCCGCCGATGCCGAGAAAGCCCGACGCCAGCCCGATTAAGATTCCGGACGGCACGGCGACCGCCAGCACGATCGCCGGCGCCGGTGTGGAGGGCTCGTCGCTCGAGCCCGCCGACCGCAGCATCGCGACCGCTGCGGCCGTGAGCCCGATCGCGAGTGCGCCGAGAAAGACCTGTCGCGGCGCCGAGATAAGCCCGCCGGCAAAGGCCGCAGGGATGGCCGGCAGTAGGAAGGGCAACAACAGCTTTGGCCGCAGTCGACCGGCGAGCCCGAACCGCAGCAGCGCGGCACCTGTGACCACAACGTTGAGCAGCAGTGCAGTCGAGGGCATCGTCTCGGTGTCCATCCCGAAGAGGGTCATCAGAGCGAGATACCCGGTGCCGCCGCCGAGACCCACCGCCGCGTAGGCCGCCGCCACCAGTGCGCACAGGGGAATCAGCAGGAGGAGGGATGTCGTCACGTGGTGATTGTGCCATGGCAGGGGGCAGAGGAGCAGGGGAGCGAAGGAGCAGGGGAGACACGCTCCTTTTCTTTTTCAACAAAAATGACTGTCATTTCGACCGAGCGTAGCGAGCGGAGAAATCTCTTGGGAGAGACGCGTCCACTTCAGGGAACATGAGCGTGCCGGACGGTTCCCGAAGCGCACCTGCCTACCGCGGGCCGTCGCGCCGTTTTTGAGTGTTCGAGTGAACCCGCCGTTTAGAACGCGCTTCCCGAGAGGAGCCACCTTTAGCATTGTTTGCCCGAGACGTTCGTCGGGTCTGCTGAAGACAAAGGAGTCAAACAATGCAAAAAATGGCACCTCCGCCGCACGTGGCACGTTTCCGCACGCGCTGCCCGAGAGGAGCCACCTTTAGCATTGGTTGCCCGAGACGCCCCACGGGCAAACCGAAGATAGAGGCGTCAAACAATGCAAAAAATGGCACCTCCGCCGCACGCGGTTCTTTTCTGAATGAACGTGTGGGCGATTCCCGTCGGTGGGAGGCTGGGTCGAAATTCCGAATTCCGAATTCCGAATTCCGAATTCGCATCGTTATACTCCCCCAATGCACTCAACCGGTCTCAAGGCCCTTTTACTCGATCTCGATGACACGCTCATCGGCAATCCGGTGAGCACGTTCATACCTGCCTACTTCAAGGCCCTCGAGGCATTTGTGGCAGACACCGTCCCCCCCGACCGCTTTATCGCGGAGCTTCTCGCGGCGACGCGCGCGATGGACCGCAACGATGACGCCGGGGCCACCAATGAGGAGGTCTTTGCCGCCGCCTTCTACCCGGCGCTTGGCGTGCCGCGGGACGAGATGGAACCGCTGCTTGAAGACTTTTATCGCGACGCGTACCCCTCTCTGCAATCCATGATCTCGCGGCGCCCGTCGGCGCCGAAGATCATCGAGTGGGCCGGGCGACAGGGGCTGCAGGTGGTCATCGCCACCAATCCGCTGTTCCCCCGAATCGCCATCGAACAGCGGATGGAGTGGGGCGGCGTCGGGGTCGACCGCTTCGACTATGCCCGGGTCACCGCCTACGAAAATTGCCATGCCACAAAATCCAACCCGGCCTATTATCTGGAGATTCTGGAGACTATCGGACGGCAGCCCGGGGAGTGTCTGATGGTGGGCGATAACTGGGACTGGGACATCGACTGTGCGGCGCAGGCCGGGATCAGAGGATTTTGGATTGCTGCGAGCGACGCGCGGCCGGGTTCGATGGCGGTGGAGCCGGTTGGCCAGGGCCCGCTGGACACCTTGCTGCGGGCGGCCGAAAACGGTGACCTCGCGGCGGCCCTTGAACGATCGCCGGCGGGGCAGGTATCACAATGAAAGCCGAGGATCTTCGCCGCCGGCTCTCGGACCACGTGATCGTCACTGACGGCGCCATGGGGTCGGAGCTGCTGCAGCGTCTGCCCGAGGGCTCGCGGCTGGATCTCGCCGCCCACGAACGCCCGCGCGACGTGCTCGACATCCACCTCGCATACATCGAGGCCGGCGCCGAGCTCATCGAGACCGCCACCTTCGGCTGTTCGCGGCCGCGATTGGAGCGGGGGCACGCCGGCGATCTCACCGAGACCGTCAATGCCGATGCGGTCAAAATCGCCCGCGAAGCGCGCGAGATCTCGGGTCGCGACATCTTGATTGCGGGATCGATCGCACCGCTGGCGGGCACCCTCGATCTCGATGAACCCGAGGGCCGGGCGGTGATCCCCCTGGCCCACGCCGAGCAGGCCGCCGCCCTCGCCGGGCGCGGGGCCGACCTCCTTGTTCTGGAGACGTTTTTCCGCTTCGACGAGCTCGCCATCGCAGTGGCGGCGGTGCGTACCGTCACCGATTTGCCGCTGATCGGCATGATGACCTTTGCTCACGAACGGCCCCCACACCCTTACCAGGACCAGGCGAAGCACCTCGACGAGCTCGCCGAGCTCGATCTCGTGGCGCTGGGCGTCAACTGTGCGCCGGGCCCCATGGGAAGCCTCGAAATCCTGCGCCAGGTGACGCAGTTGAGAGTACCGCTGGTGGCCAAACCCAACGCCGGGACCATGGTGCGAAGAGAAGGTCGAATCCTCATGCCTCCGGCCACCCCGGTATATCTTGCGCAGTTCGTGCGCCAGGCTGTCGGCCTCGGAGCGGCGATGGTGGGAGGGTGTTGCGGCACCGGACCGGAACACATCCGGGCGATCGCCGACGCGGTGAGCGATCTCTCTCCCCACGAAAGGACCACGACCTTGGTGGCGGTCGAGGCCTCTCCGCCCGCTCCGGAGATCGTTCGCCCTTCGTCACCTCTCGCGGCCAAACTCGAACGGGGACGGTTTGTCCGGCTGGTCCAGCTCGACCCGCCCAAGGGGACCAACGTCGACGCATTGCTTGAGGCGGCAGCCGCCATAGCCGCCCACCCGGATGTCGATGGCGTCGACATCAACTCGAATCCACTTGCGCGGCTGAGAATGGACCCGCTCTTTCTCGGACAGCTCGTCCAGCAAAGGACGGGGCTCGAAGCGGTGCCTCACATCACGCCACGTGACGCCAGCCTGATGGGTCTGCAGTCGCAGCTGCTCGGAGCGTGGCGCGGGGGAATTCGCAACGTGCTTGCCATCACCGGAGATCCCTCCCAGCTTGGCGACTACCCGGGTGTGCACGATGTTTACCACGTCGATATCTTCGAATTGGTTCGCGCCCTGTCGCGACTCGCAGAGGGCTTTGACTGCGCCGGCAACCGGATCGGGGATCCGCCTGGATTGCTGATCGGGGTCGCCGTCAACCCGGCGGCCGACGACCCGCAGGAAGAGGCCGATCGCCTCCGCCGCAAGGTCGACAACGGCGCCCACTTCGCCATGAGCCAGGTCACCTTCGACTGGCGGGCGTGGGATCGCTTCACCGAGATCTTCCACGGCAAACTGCCCGTCCCGACCCTGGCCGCGGTGTGGCCCCTGCGGTCCCTGAAAATGGCGCTCCGCCTCCACAACGAGGTGCCGGGGATCGTTGTCCCGGATGGGCTGCTGTCGAAGCTCGAGGCTGCCGGCGCCGAAGCCGAACGGGTCGGCTATGACTGGGCGGTGAGAATGCTGAAGCAGGCTCCCGACCACGCAGCGGGCGTTTACCTGATTGCCCCCTTCAAGCAGCCGCAGGCGATTCTGCCCCTCATCGATGACGCAGGGACGAATGAAGAATGAAGAATGAGGAATGAGGACTGAGGAATGAGGAATTAGGAATTTCGCCTCAACTCTCCTCCGACAGGAACCGTTTGAGTGCTGATGAAAGGGTCGCGTGCGGCGGAGGTGCCATTTTTCGCATTGTGGGGGGCCGTGATTTTCACTCAGTGGCACCTCGCGTGACTGCCGTTCAGAGAATCGGGCTTTCGACGTCCGCGGTAGCGCCACCCCCACCTCATCGGGTACTCTTTGCACTTGGCATGGACAAAAAGACTGATTCCACCTCCCTGAGTCCCTTCACCGCGGCCGGCACCGACCGCACGGAAGAGTTGCGCTCGCTCATGGCCGAGCGGATTCTGGTGCTCGACGGGGCTATGGGGACGATGCTGCAAAACAAAGATCTCGGCCCCGACGACTTTGGCGGGCCTGAACTCGAGGGCTGCAACGAGATTCTGGTTCGCACCCGTCCGGACGTGATCCTCGATGTGCATCGCGCCTACCTGGAGGCCGGAGCCGATCTCATCGAGACCGACACCTTCGGCGGCACTCCTCTGGTACTCGCCGAGTACGGGCTCGAAACCCAGGCGCGGGAGCTCAATCGGCTGGCGGCCGAACTCGCGGTCGCGGCGGCACAGGAGTTCTCCACATCGGGCAAACCGCGGTTTGTCGTCGGCTCCATCGGCCCGACAACCAAGGCGATCTCGGTCACCGGCGGCATCACCTTTTCAGAGCTCGTCCGGACTTTTGGCGAACAGGTGCGCGGTCTGATGGAGGGCGGCGTTGATCTTTTGTTCATCGAAACCAGCCAGGACACCCGCAACGTCAAGGCCGCATTGATTGCTGCCGAGCACATCTTCGCCGACGCCGGCGTGCGGCGGCCGCTGGTGGTGTCGGGCACCATCGAGATGTCCGGGACCATGCTCGGCGGTCAGGCGGCTGACGCCTTTCTCGCTTCGATCGAGCACGCCGATTTGTTGGCGGTGGGGCTCAATTGCGCCACCGGTCCCGATCTCATGACCGACCACCTACGGACCATCAGCCAGTCTGCCCGGTGGGCGGTCTCCTGCTTCCCGAATGCCGGGCTGCCCGACGAGGACGGCCATTACCCGGAAACACCCGACTCGCTCTCGGCGGCGCTCGCGCGCTTTGCAGACGAAGGGTGGCTCAATATCGTCGGCGGATGTTGCGGTACCACAGATGCGCACACCGCTGCCCTTGCCGCCATGGTCGAGGGGCGCCGGCCGCGTCCGCTCGATATCAACCCGCCGCGCCGCGCGGTCTTCACCGGGATCGATCTGGTGGAGCCCGACGACAGCAACCGCCCGCTGCTGGTGGGCGAGCGCACCAATGTCATCGGCTCTAAAAAGTTTCGCGAGATGGTGGCCGCCGGCGAGTGGGACGAGGCGGTTGAGATCGCCCGCCGTCAGGTCAAGGGCGGCGCCCAGATCATCGACGTCTGTCTGCAGTCGACCGAGGGCGACGAGGTGGCGGAGATCCGCGAGTTCTTCGATCGTCTCGGCCGCGCGGTCAAGGCGCCGATCATGATCGACTCGACCGACCCCGGCGCCGTCGAGGTTGCGCTCACCTACTGCCAGGGCAAATCGATCGTCAACTCGATCAATCTCGAGGACGGGGAGGGGCGAATCGAGGCGGTGGCGCCTCTGCTGCGACGCTACGGAGCGGCGGTCATCTTTGGCACTATCGATGAGGATCCCGAGCAGGCGCAGGCCTTCACGCGGGAGCGCAAGCTCGAGATCGCCCGGCGCGGCCATCGATTGCTGACTGGGACGTACGGCGTTCCGGAAGAGGACATCGTTTTCGACCCGCTGGTCTTTCCGGCGGCGAGCGGCGACGAGAGCTACATCGGTGGTGCAGTCGAGACCATCGAAGGGCTTCGTTTGATCAAACAGGCCTTGCCCGTATGCACGACCGTGCTCGGGATTTCCAACGTCTCCTTCGGGCTCCCCATTCGCGCCCGCGAGATCGTCAACTCGGTCTTCCTTTATCTCTGTACAAAGGCCGGGCTCGACCTCGCGATCGTCAACAGTGAACGGCTCGAACGTTACGCCGCGATACCGGATGCGGAACGACGGATGGTCGAGGCGTTGCTCGCCAACTCGCCGCCGGGCCCCGGCGAAGCGGACGACCCGGTCCTCGCGGACGCGCCAGACGACTGGAGGGAGCAGGACCGAGCGACTCGCGCGGCCATCCACCATTTTCACGTGACCAGGGTGACCGATCACTTCCGCGGCGCCAAACGCGAAGCGATCGTGCGCCCTGAACAACCTCTCGACGAGCGTCTCGCCGGCTACATCATCGATGGCAGCCGCACCGGTCTGGTCGCCGACCTCGATCAAAAACGGGGTGAGGGCGTGGCGCCTCTCGACATCATCAACGGGCCCTTGATGGCGGGTATGGCGGAGGTCGGCCGCCTCTTCAACGATAACGAACTGATCGTCGCCGAGGTCCTGCAGAGCGCCGAAGCGATGAAGGCGGCGGTGTCGCACCTCCAGCAATTCATGGACGCCGAGACCTCGGCATCTCGCGGCAAGGTGGTTCTGGCGACGGTCAAGGGCGATGTCCACGACATTGGCAAAAACCTCGTCGACATCATCCTCACCAACAACGGCTTCGATGTGGTGGATCTGGGGATCAAGGTTCCCCCCGAGAAGTTGGTTCGGGCGGTGCGCGAGCACCAACCCGATGCGGTGGGCCTCTCGGGCCTGCTGGTCAAGTCGGCACACCAGATGGTCGTCACTGCCGAAGACCTGGCGGCGGCGGGCATCGAGGTGCCAATCCTGGTGGGTGGCGCCGCGTTGTCGGCCCGGTTTACGAGCGAACGCATCGCCCCGGTATACCGCGGCGGGGTCCTCTACTGCTCGGATGCCATGGCCGGTCTCGACACTCTCCTGCGGCTGGTGGACAAAGACGCTGTCGAGTCGGCTTTTCCCGAGCCCGCGGAAACGCCCGATCGGAGGGCCCCCTCACCCAGACCGCGGTCAATTTCGACTCCGCGAAAAGCTGGGCCCGTGGTGCGAGCCGATCTCGCGCCGGTTCCACCTCCTCGCCCAGACCGCGTCGTGTGGTCGCAGGTCGATTCGTTGGACGACGTGTGGTCCTATATCAACCCGCAGATGCTCTACGGCAAGCACCTCGGTCTGCGCGGCAGCTTTGCGCGGCTCCTCGACAGCGGCGATGTCAAGGCCGAAAAGCTCAACACCATCATCGAGGCCCTCAAGACCGATGTCCGGACGTGGATGCGGGTCGGCGCGGTGTGGCGGTTCTTTGAAGCCGAGCCGGACGGCGACCGCATCGCCCTCTTCGAGCCCGGCACCGTCGATCCGGCGCACGTATTTGCCTTCGGGCGCCAGCAAAAACCCGGGGGACTGTGCCTTTCGGATTTCGTGTTGCCGCCGCGCGACGGCGTCCGCGACTCCGTGGCGCTGTTCGTCGTGGGTGCGGGGGAGGGCGTGCGCGAGCGTTCTCTGGCCGCCAAGGATGCGGGCGAGTATCTCGCCAGCCACGCCATCCAGGCGCTCGCGATCGAAACCGCCGAGGCCGCGGCCGAGTGGTTGCACAGCCGGATCCGCGACCTGTGGGCTTTTCCGGATTCGCCGGAGATGACTATGAAGGACCGGTTTGCGGCCCGCTATCGCGGCAAGCGTTTCAGCTTCGGCTATCCGGCGTGTCCTGACCTCGACGACCAGGCCCCGCTGTGGCGCCTGCTGCGGCCGGAGGAGATCGGCATCGGGCTCACCGATGGCATGATGATGGAGCCTGAGGCGAGCGTGTCGGCGCTGGTCTTCCACCACCCGGACGCGAGGTACTTCTCGGTCAGCGGGACACGCTAACGCAAATGAGGAATGAGGAATGAGGAATTAGGAATTAGGAATTAGGAATGTAGCTCACGCGCCCCTGAAGATTGTGAAGATTGTGGAGCGGTGCGATGGAAATTCCTAATTCCTAATTCCTAACTCCTAATTCCTAGGTGGCTCCTCTCGGCGAGCGAGTCAGGAAAGCCAAGCCGCCTGGAACTTGACCGCGGAACCCAAAAAGCCCAAACTGGCACGACCATGAACGAACTCATCCTCATCGTCGACGACGAAACCGGAATCCTGACGACGCTGTCACAGATTCTGGTGGACGAGGGCTACCGCACGGTGACGACGGCCAGCGGCGAGGAGGCCCTCCACCTCTTCCGCGAGCAACGCCCGGATGTTGTGTTTCTCGACATCTGGCTGCCGGATTGGGACGGTCTCGAGACCCTTCAGGCCCTGCGCGACGTCGACCCCACCGCGATGGTCATCATGATGTCGGGGCACGGCACGTCGGAAACGGCGGTCAAGGCCATCAAGATGGGCGCCCACGACTACCTGGAAAAGCCGCTCTCCTATGACCGCACCGTCAAGGCGGTGGAAGAGGCGCTCACTGCAAAGAGCCAGGGCGCCAACGGTTCCGGTGATGGCCTGCTCGAAGCGAGCCGGCAACGCATCGAGCCGGTCGTCAAATTCGAAGGGCCGCCCCGGTTGTCGCTGCTCCGAACCACGGACCGGCTCCAGCGAACGATCCGCGAATCGAGCGTCATCTACGGGCTCGGTTTGCACTCGGGCGGGCGCACGGGGATGGTCATCCAACCGCTGCCTCCCGACACCGGGATTCACTTTCTGACCCTGCCGCGCGGGGTGACCATGCCGGCCCACGTCAACTCGGTGGCGGAGACCGACTATGCGACCAGCCTGACCCGGGACGGCGAGAGCATCCGTACCGTCGAACACCTGTTGTCCGCGCTCCACGCCTGCGGGGTGAGCAATCTCCTCGTCAAGGTCCACGGCGAGATCCCGGTCCTCGACGGGTCGGCATTGAGCTTTCTCGACAAAATCCAAGAGATCGGAGTTGTCGAGCAGGACGCCCTGGTCAAGGAGTTGGTCATCGACCGCTGTTACGAGGTTGGAGACGGCGACAAGTCGCTCGTCATCGAACCGGCGGACGTGTTCTCGGTCTCCTACCAGCTCAGCTACCCGCCCCCGATTGGGGACCAGTTCTACGACTTCGTCTTCACCGGGTGCGACGCCTATCGCGACGAGATCGCCCCGGCCAGGACCTTCGGTTTTATGCGCGATCTCAAGATGATCAACGAGCTCGGCCTCGGTACCGGCGGCCGCCTCGACAACTTCATCCTGGTCGGCGAGGACAACGTCATCAACACTGATCTGCGCTTCCCGGACGAGTTCGTACGGCACAAGATTCTCGACATCATCGGCGATCTTTATCTGCTCGGCTATCCGGTGCGGGGCAAGGTGACTGCGAAGCTCACCGGCCACCGCGACAACATCGAGATTCAACGCCAGATTCTGGCTGCGGACGGCTGAGCTTCTTCTTTCACAGCATGACTTTGAGCACGCGCTCCCCGAGAGTAGCCACCTTCAACCTTGTTGGCCCGCGTCGCCCTGCCGACGGGGATGGTCGAGCGCCCAACAATATTTAAAATGGCACCTCCACCGCACGCGGGCCGTTTCCGAGCCGCGGAGCGGCGACAGAATGTAGCCTGGGGCGTGAGCCCCAGGAAAAGGCCGGAAAAAATTGAAAAGCCCCGGAGGGGCGACAGGGGCTGACGAGAAATCACGCCGCTTTTCACATGACTGCCTTCCCCGTTCCCCGTCTCGCCTGTCCTCCTCGGCTCCACCGCCCCTCTGCCTGATTCGTCTCTTGCTGCAGTGGTCATTTGAGCATCTTTGTCATTGAAAATGAATAACTTATGATGTGCGTTATCAAAGGGGAGGCAGCCATGGCCAAGCGTATCGGCATCATCTACTGCGAGCGGATCCAGGACGCCAGCTGCGTCGGCTGCGCCAAGTGTTACAAGGCAGTCAACGAGAACGCCTTCGCCTTCGAGGGTCTTGGTGATGTGAGGATCGTCTTCAAGACCGGTTGTGGAGATTGTCCGGGCTTGGTAGTTCCCAAAGTCGATCTCCAGATGACCGTGCTCGAGGCATTCGACGTCGGCGTCGACGAGATCTGCGTTGGAACCTGCGTCAAGAAGGCAACGGCCCTCATGAACTGTCCGATGAATGTCGAGGGCGTCACCCGGGTCCTCGAGGACAAGTTCGGAGTGCCAGTGCAGATGGGGACGCATGATTACTGAGTTTTGAGTTTTGAGTTTTGAATTCTCAGTTTTCGGCCACGCGCCGCATTAGGGGAAAGCGATCGGGCATTAATAATTAATAATTGAGAATTCAAAATTTGATCCTCTGAAGGCTCGAAAGCTCGTTGGAGCTTGCGTCTTGGTGATTTTCCCGTACAATGCCTTCTCCCGGTACGTCCGGGAAAAACTCCTTGCTCCAGACATCGATTTGGGGCCGAAGGCCGAGAGGAGAACATATGCCTTTGTACGAGTTGGGGGTCATCGTCGACCCCGA
>JASJGQ010000369.1:0-2639 GCA_033791425.1 Acidobacteriota bacterium | reverse complement strand
CGTCTTTGGTTTCGCCTCGGGGATCGGTCTACGAACCATCGCCGCGTTCTCGCAGGCCGGCTCGCTCTGCGACCCGTCCGCGTTCACATTGCGCCGCTGTCCCGCAGAAAAGGTGCCAAAAAGGTGCCAGATGGGATGAGTAGGCCGGTCTCCTAAAACGGCGTAGCACTATGCTCGCCAAATCTAAAGCGGGCTCGAGGCCAAAGATAAAGGAGACCGGAATGGAGTATTGTGTCATCGACCTACACGCTGAGTACAGACAGATCTGCATCCTTAACGAAGACGGTGAGGTAATGGAGACCTCGAGGGTGCGTACCTCGCGGAAGACTCTGGAGAGATTTTTCAACCGAGAGCCCATGCGAGTGGTTATGGAAGCTGGGGGATCTTCTCCCTGGGTGTCTCGCGTTCTCGATTCTCTCAGCCACGAGGTCGTCGTTTGCAGCCCACGTCGAGTGCGGCTCATTGCAGAGAGTAAGCTGAAGAACGACAGGGTCGATGCCGAGGTTCTGGCCCGTCTCGTACGACTCGATCCTGAGTTTCTCAAGCCGATCCAACATCGCAGCGAAGAGGCACAGGTGCTGCGGGCAAACCTCAAGGTACGAAGCGCGATGGTAGAGGTCCGCACGAAGTGGATCAACACAGTGCGAGGACTGCTCCGGGGATTCGGCTACAAGGTATCCGGGAAGGCGCCGCACACATTTGCTGAGCGAGTCGATCAAATGGAACTGCCCCCCGAACTCAGAGCGGTGATTGAGCCGCTGCTCGAACAACTCGATCTCCTCTCTGGTGAAATCGCTCGCCGCAATGAGCACCTGGAGGAAATGGTCAAGGAACTCCCGGAAGTCGATCATCTTCGTGAAATCCCAGGGGTCGGCCCGGTCGTCGCAACGTACTTCGTGCTGACCATCGATGACCCAAATCGATTCAAACACAGCCGAGATATCGCCTCGTTTTTCGGACTTCGACCATCCATGCGAGAGTCCGCTTCGGTGTCCCACTACGGACGCATCACCAAAGAGGGTGACCCGGAGATGCGGCGACTATTGGTCCAGGCGGCACATGCGTGTCTACTCACCAAGGCCGACTCCGAACTCAAAAGCTGGGCTCTTGCTCTTGCCGAACGAAAAGGCAGAAAAAAGGCTGTAGTGGCACTCGCCCGGAAGCTCGCCGTACTCATGCACCACCTGTGGGTTACCGGCGAGGTCTACCAAGCATTTCCAAACAGAGAAACTTCTCAGGCAGCATGACTATCGAACCATCGAAAGCATGATGATGATCTTGGATGATCCCTACGACGAGATTCGGGCGACTCCGTGCGTGCCTTGGAAGAGCTCTCGGCTCAACGCCGAGAGCCGGCAGTCCGTGTGCCAGATTGGAGCGCCCACCCCTGTCGGAACCCACCATGCACCGGTCGAAAACAACCTCGACCAACAGAGTGCGGATAGAAGCGAGACGGGCAGGTCATCCAGCCTTTTGAAAACGTATGGCCGAACAACTGGATCGGAGGAAAAGCAACGACAAGATCTAACTTGACTTCACCGGCCTATTCATAGAAGACGGTGGCCCGGGCGCTGAGAATCTCAGCTCGCGCCAGGTGATCGTGGTCCGCGGACGGAAGAACGGGAGCCCAGGACCGGCAATGGTAATACGTACCACGGGGTCGTCGATGCTTCCCTGCCACAGCCTGCGATAACCCATGAAATCCTTGGGAAAGCGGTTGATCAGCACACCGTTGGCGGCGGGGCCGGGGGTGAGGCGGTAGTACGTCGTCTCCCCGCTGGTGTGGTACATCACAAGGTAGATCAACGGGACGCGAAAAAGTGACTTCTGCAGGCGACCGAGGAAGCCCAGCCGAAGATCGATTTCGGCGAAAACCAGACCCTCGGCCGATGGAACTGTGAAGCCGGCGCCACCAAGCATCACGGTGTCGTTGCGGAGAACTTCGTAGGTGGTGCGCGGAATCTCGGCACGCTGCTCCAGCAATGCCACCTGGGTCGGTTCGAACATCGCGGCGCGCAGCCGATAGCGGATGAAGATCTCGCGCCAGGTGGCGGGCGCGTCGATCATCTGATGGCGTTTACCGACCGGTACATACTCATTGATGATGAAGCCAGGAGCTTCTCTGCCCCTGTACTTCTCGGCGCTCCACGAGTCGAGGTCGGCGGTGTAGGCGGCGTAGAGCTGGAGGGTTGGGGTCGGATTCCACACGAGGTTGTTGGCCGGGCAGTACTGGATCTCCCAGGGGAGGGTGCCGACGCCGCACCTGGAGGCTCTGACCAGTTCGAACCACTCCTCCGGCAGCTTGAGCTGAGCAAGATTGTGTTGGCTCTCGGCGGCCAGCGTTTGCCGGGTTTCCTTGAGGTGGGCCATTCTGGTCACGGCCTGAGTGCCCCAGGCGCCGGTGAGGAGGTTCGATGGCAGCAGCCCACGGCCGAGTGGGTCGATCAGGCCGGTGAGTGTGCCGCCGATCAGCAACAACCCAAAGACCGCAACGTGGGCGGTCAGATATCGGCGCCGGCGAACGAGCAGAGCGGACAATGCCACCAGGGCGATCATGAAAGGCATGAACTGGAGCTGGTGGGTGTCCTGGCGCACAAAGGCGAGGCGAAACTGGATGATGACAACCGGAAGAAAAACCA
>JASJGQ010000368.1:0-3882 GCA_033791425.1 Acidobacteriota bacterium | reverse complement strand
GCACCCACGGATAACGACTGAGCGCCTGGTCGCCACAGCCATCCGGTGAAGCGTTGTCCACCAGGATGACCTCGACGTCACTGCGGTCGCTGTAGGGCGCCAACGATGCGAGGCTGTCCCCGAGATGGTGGGCGCCGGCGTGGACGACCACGATGACGGAGGCCTTCACCGATCGCCTCCCTGCCGCCGCAGCGCGCGCTGAATCCTCCGCAGAAGCGGCTCCTCGGCCACCACCTCACCCGGCGCAAGGCTCTCAAAACGCTCGCGGCTGGGGTCGCGCCACGGATTTTCGGCAAAGTGCAAGAGTGGCTCCGCCACCCGCTGCCAGGTGCGTTCCGCCGCCCACTTCTGAGCTGCAGTTCTCGCCCGATTCCGGCCTGGCTCGTCTTCCAGCAGGTCGCAGATCGCCGCCGACAGTGCCCCTGCATCGCCAGCCGGCACCACCGCGCCCGCGCCCTCCTTCTCGACAACTCTGGCCATGGTCCCGCCCGCTGTGACCACCGCCGGGAGTCCGAGCCACATCAGGTCAACCAGCCGTGTCCGCAGGCTGAGGTCGGTCTCGAGCCCGGGGCGATGCGTGACCACCGCCAAATCGCTGACCTGCGGCAGCTCGAACCGGCGCTCGAAGGGCCGCCAGCTTTCGAATCGGACGGTCGTACCGAGCCAGCCCAGTTTGGCGGCGCGTTTCTTGATGCGTTGCGCAACCGACAGCGGCGTCAACTCCGGGTGCGGGTGTTCGACGAACACGAGCATCGCTCCGGGATGGCGTTCGAGCACCGCCGGCATCGCGTCGAGAACCACATCAGGGTCATACCAGTCGTAAATGCCGCCGAAATACAAGACCGGTGGGTCGGCGTCGGCGCCCTCCAGGATCTCGTCGCGGCTCGGGGGATCCGCCGGTGCATCGGCCGGGGTTCCAAACGGAAGCTCGACGATCAGACCCGCCAAGGTCGGGTCGGCGTCGAGCGCCATCGGATTGACGCGACCGAGCGCGGTCAGCCAACCGAGATAATAGAGCCTCTGTTCCTCGGACGAACACAGAAAGAAATCCCCTCGGGCCATCTGCAGGCGCCACGTGGCGTGATCGGTGCGGTACGGATCGAGACCCAGATCCCGGTGATAGTGCATGTTCTCCACCAGAAACGGGTCATACAGATCCACCACCACCGGCAGATCGTCCCTTTGCGAGAGATAGTGGTTGCCGAGGTGGGCGTGCAAGAGCACCCAGTCGTGGCCCTCCGCCTGTTTGCCGAGCTCTTCGGGATTGGCCTGCAGGATCTCGATCCGCTCGTGGAGCGACCCGGCCTCGCCGGGATCGTTGGGGACGGCCAGCGTCACCTCGTGGCCGGCCTCGGCGAGGATCTTCGCCAGGGCCGTGAATCGGCTGCCGACGCCTGCCGTGATAGCTCTCACCGGTTCCGGACAGATGAGAAAAGCGCGGCTCATCGTTTGCAGCCAAGGGTTTCCGGATCGACAGCGTGGAGTGTAGTCACGGCGGATATGGTAGCAGCACGGTGATACTATCCTCAGAAGGGGGAGAAATTTTGCGGATGGATCTCGCACCACCGGGCGTCACCACGAGGGTGAGCGCCGAAAAGGCGCTGGTCATCGCACCCCATTTCGACGACGACGTTCTCGGGTGCGGAGGGCTGATTGCACAGCTCACCGCCGACGGCGGGAATGTGGCCGTCCTCTTTCTCACCGACGGCTCGGGCGGGATCGAGGAGATCGCCGATCGCAACCAGTACGCCGAACGCCGACACCAGGAAGCGGCCAGCGCGTTGCAGATTCTCGGAGTCTCCGACATCGAATTCCTGGATCTCCCCGACGGGTCACTCAGCGAACACGTGGACCAGGCCGCCGAGGCCATCCGCCGAGCGTTGAAAGCCCGTTCACCCGACCTTCTGCTCGCGATCTCGCCGCTGGAAATCAGTGCCGACCACCGGGCGGCATTTGCTGCTACCCACGCCGCCCTTTCGGGTTTGCGGGGCGGCACAGACCTCGACGCTGCCGTCGAAGATCTCCAGATCCTCCTCTACGAGGCCAACCACCCCGCATTTCCGAATGTCTTAGTGGATGTCACCAACCAGGTAGACCTGGTGCGGCAAGCTATCGAGGCCCACGCCAGCCAGCTCGAGCTGCACAACTACCGCGAGATGACGCTCGGTCTGCGTTCGTTGCGCACCGCGTCGCTGTCTCCCGACGTCAAGGCCGCTGAAGGCTTTCAAAGATTGACCGTCCAGGACTTTGTCACTACCAGCCGCGCCGCTCTGATCCGTCGCCTCGGTGGGGTGTCCGAATTGCACGACGTCAACGACGGGCCTTTGATCAGCGTCATCGTGCGCACCAAGGACCGTCCGCACCTGCTCGCGGAAGCAATGGCGAGCCTGGCCGCCGGCGCGTACCGACGGGTCGAGGTTGTCCTGGTCAACGACGGCGGCAAGGCCCCGCCGGTACCCGACGACTTCCCCTTCCCGGTGGTTGCAGTCAACCTGCCGCAGAATCTCGGCCGCGGTGCTGCGGCCAACGCCGGATTGGAGGCGGCAAGCGGCGAGTGGATCGCCTTTCTCGACGACGACGACATCGCAGAGCCCGAGCACCTGGCCACCCTGGCCGGACTCAGCAACGCCGCCGAAACCAGCATCGTCTACACCGACGCGGCGGTCGGGGTGTACGAGATCCACCCCGATATCGGATGGCACGAAGTGGCCCGCCGGCTTCCCTACAGCCGGGATTTCGACCCCGAACTCCTCCTCTTCGACAACTACATCCCGTTCAACACCCTGTTGATCGAGCGCGGGCTGTTCGACGAGGTCGGACCCTTCGACACCTCTTTGCCGTTTTTTGAAGATTGGGACATGCTGATCCGGCTCGCCGCAACGGCGCCATTCCACCACCTGCCGCAGGTCACCGCCGAGTATCGTCACTTTCGCGGTGGCGACCACATCCTCGGTGAAAGGCCCACCGAGAGGGCGGACTTCCTGGCGATGAAGGCCCGGGTCATCGACAAACACCAGAATCGCCACGGCTCCGAGATCACTGCCCGCGTCGTAGACGGCCTGCGCGCGGAAGCGATCGCCGCCGCGGACTCCGCCGCTTTTCGCGGCGCCGAACTCGAGACAGCGCGCCGTCTCTTCGATCGCGAACGCGCGGCCCTCACCGAGGCCCTCAACCTGCACCGGACCGCCATCGCGGAGCACGACGAGAACGCCCAACGCCTCTACGCCGAGATCGAACGCCTCAGCGGCATCATCGAGGCCATGGAGGGCACCAAAGCCTGGGGGCTCCACCGCACCATCGAAAAACTCCGCGGGCGCTGATTCCCGGATACAGGATTCAGGATTCAGGTCTCATCGCACTTATCCTGAATCCTGCATCCAAAAGAAAATCCCCCGCCTCACGGCGGGGGTTGTTCCAAATTCAAAACTAAAAACTAATAATTCAAAACTGCGCTACGCCCCATACTGCTTGATCGCCGCGTCGAGCCTCGGCAGCAGCACATAAATGAAGCCGGCCACACCGAGGATCGCCCCGGCCAGGACAAGGAACATCATGGTCGAGGGCTCGAGCCCGCTGATAAAGCCCGACATCTTGTTGCCGATGGCCGTGGCCAGGAACCAGCCACCCATCATCAGACCGACCAACCGTTTTGGCGCCAGCTTGGTCACCAACGAGAGACCCATCGGTGACAGACACAATTCGCCGAAGGTGATGATGAGGTAGTAGACCACGAGCCACATCATGGCCGTTTTGATCGCGCCGTCCTGGCCCACCCAGGAACCCAGCGCCATCACGAGGAGGGAGAACGTCGTGATGACCATCCCGTAGAAGATCTTTCGTGCTGTCGAGACCGGACGTCCGCGGCGGGCCAACATGGCAAAG
>JASJGQ010000367.1:0-25516 GCA_033791425.1 Acidobacteriota bacterium | reverse complement strand
GACACGAGCGGGAGTTTCGGTCGCAGACATGCTCGAAGGGGGCACTCACGGGCAATGCAGCCGAGAGAATCGGGATCTTCACTCCGCAAGAACGTTATCGGAGCGAATCAAACCCCCTACCCGTCCGGCAGCCGGGACGGCTGCCCCACAAGAGGGCCGAACTCATTCGTCTCAATCCTCGGTTCTGACTTCCCACCCACCTTCAGGGGATCAGGGGAGACGCGCTCCTTATCACGTTCGAATACCAATGAATGTCATTTCGACCGAGCGTTGGTCACGGCGTAGCCGAAGGCGAAGCCGGAAGCGAAGCCGGAAGCGAGCGGAGAAATCTCTTGGGCGTTCGAGTGAACCCGCCTTTCAGAGCGCGATCCCCGAGAGGAGCCACCTTTAGCATTGTTTGCCCGGGACGCCTCATGGGCTTGCAGAAGATGGAGGGGTCAAACAATGCAAAAAATGGCACCTCCGCCGCACGGGGCACGTATCCGGGCTTTCTTCCCGTGAGGAGCCGCCTTCAACATTGTTGGCCTGTAGCACTCTGCCGACGTGGACGTTCGTGAGCCCAACAATATTGAAAACGGCACCTCCGTCGCACGCGAACATCTGCGTTCATCTGCGTGATCTGCGGTTTCTCCGGTAGCGACGGTGGGATGAGCTCCCTTTCTCCTCTGTCCCTCTGCCCCTCTGCGATCGAACACAAAAAAGCCGGCCTTGCGGCCGGCTGTGTGTTCGTTTTGTGCGCTGTCAGTTCCGACGCGGCCCACGATCCCGACCGCCGCCGGGACGGCCACCGCCGGGACGTCCACCACGGTCTCCCCTGGGAGGCCGTGCGTCGCGTTCCGGGATGTCCTCACCGCGCTCTCTCGCCTCGTCCTCGAGGATGACGCGTCGCGAGAGCTTGATCCGGTCGTTGGCATCGATGTCGATGATCCGCACCTTGAGTTCGTCGCCCTCGTTGAGGACGTCTCGGATGTCGGGGATCCGCTCGAGCGAGAGCTCCGAAATGTGGACCAGCCCATCGCGACCGGGAAGGATCTCGACAAAGGCACCATAGGGCTCGATGCGGCGCGCGACGCCGTCGAACTCTTCGCCGATCTTGGGCTGCCTGGTGAGGCTCTCGACCATTTGGATGGCCTTCTGGGCGGCGTCCTGGTCCGAGGTAGCGATCTGCACCGTGCCGTCGTCCTCGACGTTGATCTTGGCGCCGGTGGTGTCGACGATGTGGCGGATCATCTTGCCGCCGGGGCCGATCACGTTGCGGATCTGATCGACGTCGATCTTGATCTGGATGATCCGCGGCGCGAAGGGCGAAATATCCTCGCGGCCCTTGTCGATCGCCGAGGCCATGCTGTCGAGCAGCTGGAGACGGCCTCTGTGCGCCTGATCCATGGCTTCCTCGAGGATCTGACGGCTCAGGCCTTCGACCTTGATGTCCATCTGGAGGGCGGTGATGCCGTTGGCGGTCCCCGCGACCTTGAAGTCCATGTCGCCGTAATGGTCCTCCTGACCGGCGATGTCGGTCAGGACTGCGTATTTGTCGCCTTCCGACACCAGACCCATGGCGATTCCGGCCACCGCGCCTTTGATCGGGGCGCCGGCGTCCATCATCGACAGGGAACCACCGCACACTGAGGCCATGGAAGACGATCCGTTGCTCTCCGTGATGTCCGAGACGATCCGGATGGTGTAGGGAAAGTCCTCGGGGCTCGGGAGCACCGGCAGGAGGGCCCGTCGCGCCAGCGCACCGTGCCCGATCTCGCGCCGGCCGGGGCCGCGCAGGAACCGTGCCTCGCCCACCGAGAAGGGCGGGAAGTTGTAGTGCAGCATGAAGGCGTTGCGGGAATTACCCTCGAACGCTTCGACGAGCTGAGTATCGTCCGACGTGCCGAGAGTGCTCGTCACGAGGGCCTGGGTCTCGCCGCGGGTGAACAAGGCGGAACCGTGGGAACGTGGCAGGACGCCGACCTCGCAGGTCACCTGGCGGATCTCGTCGAACGCACGGCCGTCGAGGCGTTGGCGTTTCTCGAGAATGGTCTCGCGGGTGATCTCTTTGGTCATCGAGTGGAAGATGTTCTTGACCCACGACGTCTTTTCGTCGGCCTCTTCTTCGGAAAGCTCGGCGATCGCCTTTCCGCGCACCGCATCGGCGGCGTCCTTCTGTTCGAACTTGCCGCGCACCTGGAGGGCTTCGCGAAGTTCGTCGGTCCAGCGGCCGCGGAGAGTGTCGGCGAAGTCCGCAGGCCACGGTTTGGCCGCGGTTTCAAAGGGCACCTTGACGACATTCAGTTCGGCCACGAACTCTAACTGGAGGGCAATGATCTTCTTGATCTCGCGGTGGGCGAGATCGAGCGCATCGAGGATGATCGATTCGGGGAGTTCACTCGCACCGCACTCGACCATGGCCAGGGCATCGTCGGTGCCGGCAACCACGAGATCGAGCTCGCTCACTTTGAGCTGTTCGTAGGTGGGGAAGACGACCAGTTCGCCGTCGACGCGGCCTACCCGAACCCCGGCAATGGCCTTTTCAAATGGGATCTTGGCGGCCATCAGGAGGGCCAGCGACGACCCGGAGATTCCGTAGATGTCGGGGCAGAACTCCTGGTCGGCGGAGATCACCCACGCGATGACCTGGGTCTCACGGTGATAGCCGTCGGGGAACAGCGGCCTGAGGCCACGGTCGATCACTCGGCAGGTCAGAATCTCGCGCTCGGTCGGTCGTCCTTCGCGCTTAAAAAAGCCGCCGGGGATGCGGCCGCCGGCGTAGGTGTTCTCGCGGTAATCCACCGTCAGAGGCAGGAAGTCCACCCCCTTGCGCTGGCTCTCCTCCGAACACGCGGTGACGAGAACCATGGTGTCGCCCATGCGGACGACGGTTGATCCATCGGCCTGCTTGGCGATCTTGCCGGTCTCGAATTGCAGGGTCTTGCCGTCGATCTCGACGGACTTTGTGATGACACTCATGTGATTTCCAATCTTCAGGCGCGCATCACCAGACCCTCTGTCCCGCCGCCTGAGCGGCAAAGAGAAGGTCCGGCGTACATCTTCCTGGCTGTGTTCAGCAGTTTAGCCTCGGAGTCCCAGTCTTTCCACCAGCTCCCGATAGCGAACAATGTCCTTCGTCTTCAAGTACTCGAGAAGACGACGACGGCGGCCGACGAGACGCAGAAGACCGCGACGGGAGTGGAAGTCCTTTTTGAAGCTCTTGAAGTGCTCCGTCAAGAACTGAATCCGGCGGGTCAACAGCGCAATCTGCACCTCTGGCGAACCGATATCGTTCGGGTGGGTGCGGAACTCGTCGATAATTGTCAGTTTCTGGGCGTCAAAGTGACTCATCCATTCCTCCACTGTCCTCCGGTGGCGAGGAGGCATCGGTACGTTAGCAGGAAGCTCGTATTCTCGCAACACTTTGGGGTATTCATCAAGCTATTTCCGGTGTGTTTGGGGGCGGTCGGTCGACCCGATAACCATCTCCGGGGCAATATTGAGGGTTCGGCCCCGAGCCAATACCGCACGGACGGTTCCAATTCCGAGGAAGTTCTTATCGCTTCCGCGTACGACCACCCTGGCGCCGCTTTCGGCTTCTGAAGATCCGGGACAGAAGACCACGACTTCCTGACCGTGAACAAAGCGTTCCGCGGCGGTTGAATTGAGCTCGATTTCGAAAAAGGGAAGGGCGATACGTTCAATCGGGATCCACGCCGAACTGCCGATGATGTCCTCAGGTTGTTCGGCGGTCTCGAGCGCTTCCTGAGACAGGGCTTCTGCAGCCGTGTAGGGGCCGATGGACGCCCGATGCAGGTACTTGAGATACCCGCCGCAGCCGAGTTCGACACCGATGTCGTGGGCCAATGAGCGAACATAGAACCCGGTCGAGGTTGTGGCGTCGATGGCGAGGACATCCGGCGTTTTTGCCGAGATGGAAATTTCTTCGACGTGAACCGTCTTTGGCTCGGGGTGAACTTCTTCGCCTTTGCGGGCGAGTTCGTACAGTTTCTTGCCCTTGACTTTCTTTGCCGAGTACGGCGGCGGCACCTGTTCGATCTCACCGCTGAACTGCGCCGTGAGGCGTTCGATCACATCGTCACCGAGAACCGGTGGTTCTCCCCGCGGATCTGCTGCCTCGCCCTCGCTGTCATAGGTGGTTGTCGCATGACCGAGTAGCACCTCGCCCAGGTATCTCTTGTCCCACTTGAGGAGAAACTGCTGGAGGCGGGTCGCGTGGCCGACGCACAAAATGAGGAGACCCTCCGCGAGGGGATCGAGCGTTCCGGTGTGTCCGATCCGGCGCTCGTGGAGTGCCTTCCGCGCCATATCCACCACGTCGTGTGAGGTAGGGCCGGCTTTTTTGCAGACTGGGAGAAGGCCGTTGAACTTCGCGGGTCGGCGGCGGCTCAAAGTTCAAGTCCGAGGGCCGATGCCACCGCCGCTGCGACGTCTCGCTCAACGATCGAAAGTTCGCCTTCAACCGCGCAACCTGCCGCGTTGACATGACCGCCGCCGCCGAAGTGCTCGGCCACCGCGCGTACATCCACGTCCCCGCGCGAACGCAGGCTGATCCGGACGACACCATCCTCCCATTGCTTGAAGTAGGCGACGGCCTCGACCCCGGCGATGGAGCGGGGAATGTTGACGATCTCTTCAGTGTCTTCGGGGCCGGCACCGGCTCGCTCGAAGGCGGCGCGGTCCGCGGTAATCACGGCCAACTTGCCGCCGCACAGGATCTTCAGGCTCTGCAGCGCCTCGCCGAGCAGGCGGACCGACGCCAGGCTGCGGTGGTTGTGGACCCAGTTAGCCACCTGGGCCGGGCGGGCGCCGGCATCCACCATCTCGGCCGCAGCCCGGAAGGCGCGGCTGGTTGCGTTGGAGTAGCGAAAATCGCCGGTGTCCGTGGAAAGGGCGACGAAGAGGTTCGTGGCCGCGTCCGTCGACGGCAGCAAGGCCGCTTCGGTATACATCTGCCACACCATCTCCCCAACCGCCGGTGACGCGTCGTCGAGAAAGTTGACGACCCCGTAGGCCGGGTTGGCGGGGTGGTGATCGATGTTGAGGATCGGCACCCTGGTCAATCCCTCGAAACCGGTGCGGTCGAGCCCGGGGCATTCAACCGTGATGACGAGGTCGTACGCCGACGGGAAATCTCCGGGCAGCTCATCGGCAACAGTGATCTGATGGCTCCCCGGCAGGTTTGTGAGGTTGGCCGGCGTTTGATCACGATTGACGATAACCGTCTTTACGCCCAACCGGTCGGCCATCTCGGCCAACGCGAGTTCGGAACCGAGAGCGTCGCCGTCAGGGTTTCGGTGACAGGTGATCAGGACTCGGTAGGCTTCCTTGAGACGCCGGACGGCTTCCGCCGGGTGGGTGCTCTTGAGGGTCACTGTTCCTCCTCGGTGGAGGCGGGTCCGCTCTCGTCACCGGGCAGGAGCCCCTGGTCGGCGAGCCGGTCGAACAGGCGTTCCATGCGGTCGCCATACTCATAGGAAGTGTCGCGGTGGAAATCCAGAGTCGGCACGACCCTCAGACGCATCGTCTGTCCCAGCCTCCGCCGCATGAACGACGCTGCGGCCGAAAACCCGTCCGCGGCCTGCCGCTCGCGCTCTTCGTCGCCGATGACCGAGAAGTACACACGTGCCTTGGAACGGTCGGCCGAGAGCTTGATCCCGGAGACCGTGACGTCGGTGAGGCGGGGGTCGTTGACCTCTAGGCGAAGCAGTTCGGAGAGAACCGACCGGATCTCGCCCTCGAGACGCGCGTTGCGTTCGTAAGATTTGTCCTGCATGTGTCGTTCCTTCCGCGCAACGTCACACCTGAATGACGTCGATTTCCCAACTCAGGACGTTCCCGCTCCAATGGCTGTTTACTGTCGCTTCGACCCTCTGCAGCCGCGCTTCGGCGTCCACGGGGCTCGTCGACAGCGCGCAGATGGCAAGGCGCGTCCTTTGGTAGAGGTCTTGATGATCGGTTTCGATCACCAGAACCTTGTGCCGGTTTTTGATTCTCTCGATCATGCTGCGGACCGGGCCGCGCTTGGCCTTTAGACTCCGCGCCTCGGGAACGTGCAGTTCCACGTGTGCGACGGCGACGTAGGTTTCTCCACTCAATCTCTTACCAATCGGGAAGCCGGCGGGCTCTGAATCGTTGCCGGATCAGAGCTCGGGGGCGATCTCGACCATTTTAAAGGCCTCGATAATGTCGCCTTCTTTGATGTCTTGATAGCGCTCGAGACCGATACCGCACTCGAATCCCTGGCGAACTTCCGAGGCATCGTCCTTGAACCTTCTCAGCGATGCCAACTCGCCCTGGAAAATGACCACGTTGTCCCGGAGAAGTCGGACCTTGGCGTTGCGCGTAATCACACCCTCTAAAACGTGGCTGCCGGCAATCGAACCGATCTTTGGCACCTTGAAGACTTCCCGCACTTCGGCTCTGCCGAGTTCTTCCTCTTCGAACTCCGGTTCGAGCAGCCCGACCATGGCCTTCCTGACATCATCCACCAGGTCGTAGATCACGGTGTAGAGGCGGATATCCACCTGTTCCGACTCACCGAGATCTCGAGCCGTGCGCTCGGGCCGGACGGAAAAGCCGACGATGATCGCGTTGGATGCCGATGCCAGCATCACGTCGTTGGTGGTAATGGCACCGATTGAGCCATGGAGCACGTTGATCTTCACCTTCTCGGTGCTCAGACTGATGAGGGTCTCGCGAAGCACTTCGACCGAGCCCTGCACATCCGCCTTGATGACGACGTTGAGTTCCTGGGTCTCGCTTTCGGCGATCGAGTCGAAGAGGTTGTCGAGAGACACCTTTCGTCCGCCCGTCAGGCTCTCGTCGCGGTCTCTCTGGCTGCGATAACTGGAAACTTCGATGGCCTTGGCCTCGCTCTCGGTTCCCTGAAGAACATCCCCGGCGGCGGGCACGACTTCGAAGCCGGTGAGCTCGATCGGATCCGACGGTCCGGCGAGATCGATCCGTTTGCCGGTGTCGTCCGCGATGGCGCGTACGCGGCCCCACGTGGATCCGCAGAAGAAGTAGTCGCCGACTTCGAGCTTGCCCTGTTGGATGAGGACGGTGGCGACGATACCGCGGCCCTTTTCTTTGCGGGCTTCCAGGACGACACCCCGGGCAGGGCCTTCGGCCGACGCCTTGAGGTCCTTCATTTCGGCCACCAGCAAGATCACGTCGAGGAGGTCGCCGAGTCCCTGGTTCTGTTTGGCGGACACTTCCACCGATGGGACCTCTCCACCCCACGATTCGACCAGGACCTCGTGCTCGGCGAGTTGCTGTTTGACACGATCCGGGTTGGCGTTCGCCTTGTCGATCTTGTTGATCGCAACGATCAGGGGAACGTTGGCGGCGCGGGAGTGGGTGATGGCCTCCTTGGTCTGAGGCATGACGCCGTCATCGGCGGCTACCACGAGCACGACGATATCGGTGACCTGGGCGCCGCGGGCGCGCATCTGGGTAAAGGCCTCGTGGCCGGGGGTATCGACAAACACGACCACCCGGTCATCGGAAGCCTCGATCCTGGAGGCGCCGATGTGCTGGGTAATGCCTCCCGCCTCCTGCTCGGCGACCCGGCTCGACCGGATGACGTCGAGGAGGGACGTCTTTCCGTGGTCCACATGGCCCATCACCGTAACGACAGGTGGGCGCGGAACCTGCGGTCCCACCTCTTCGAGGCTTTCCTCGCGTTCGTACTCGATGAGTTCCTCTGCCGTCGCCACCATCGCTTCGATCTCGAGGTCCGCGCAGATTTCCTCTGCGAGTTCGTGCGGCAACGACTGATTGGTGGTGACCATCATGCCTTTTTGAATCAACAGGCCGAGGAGCTCCTTGGAGGTCACGTTGAGTTTTTCTGCGAGCTCCCGTGCGGTGACCATCTCGGAGAGAATGATCGGACCTTCGGGCTTTTCGCCGTCCTTGAATTGGATCGTCCTGGTCGGTCTGGGCGGAGCGGTCCGGCGCTCGTCGTCCTGGCGGCGGCGGCGGCCCTTCTTGGTCGGCCGTCCTCCTCCTCCCGCCGGGCGGGGTGAGGGCCGCGTCGTGGTGGCGCCCTCCTGCTGCCCTTTGAGTTTCTGTTCTTCAAACTTGTTGAGCAGGTCGCGAATCTCTTTGGCATCGGCAGCAGATTTTGCTTTGCGGCCTACCACCTTGGGTTGTGCAGCGGCTGCCTTGCGCTGTTTTTCGATATTTTTCTGGTCCGCCAAACGCTGGCGGATCTCGTCCGGAGACAACTCGCGAAGGCTTTGCTCGAGCGGCGTTTTCGCGCGACTTGGACGAACCCGCTTCGGAGAGGTTTCCTCATCGTTGTCGCCCCTCTGGGCGGTCAATTCCTCTTCGGTGATCTCGACCTCTGGTTTGACTTCGACCTCGTCGCCCCCGTCGTTGTCGATCTCAATTTCTTCTGCGGGAAGCACTTCGACTTCCGCCGCAGCTTCCACTGTCACCTCGTCCTCGACGACATCCTCGGTCGCGACTTCGACCGCTGCGGCTTCCGCAGCCACATCTTCTTCGTCATCAGACTCGGGGAGTTTCTCCGTCAAGACTTCCTGAATCTCTTTTTCGGTGTCAACGACCTGGCGGCGGCGGCGGCGAGCCAGCCGGTCCTTGGCCGAGATCGGAGCGGTCTCGTCTTCCTTGGGTTCGCGGCGGACAATGACCTCACGTGGACGCCGCTGGAGGGTCTCACCCGTGATGATGGCTCGCACCGTCGAAAGATCGAGGGTGTCCTCCTCGCTGGCCACCGTTACGCCGATTGAGCGCAACTTGAAAATCAGCTCGGTCGCTGTGATTCCCATGGTGTGTGCGAGGTCGACGACTCGGAGTTGCTGCATACTGAATCACTCCTCCCCGACGACGGATTCCGCTGCGTCGGAAAGACTCTCCTCGAGCGTTTGATTTGCCATACCGAGGAGTTTTTTCGCGGTTACGGGCCCGATGCCCGGGATATTGGAGAGCTCGCTCGCATCGCGGGCGAGGACGTCTTGCACTGTGTGAATACCATGACCCTCGAGACGCTCGCGGAGACGGTCGGTCAGCATCTCCATTTCTTCGAGGGGAACCAGTTCGTCGTACGCCACCGGGGTGATCGCGGACTCGAGCTCTGGGATTTCGTCTTCTTCCGAAATGCCCTCCATCTCTCGCAGCATCGTCGCGAGAGCAGAAGCGAGCTCGTCCTTGACGGCTTCCTGGCTCTTGATCTCAATACGGCAGTCGAGAAGTTTTGAGGCCAACCGCACGTTTTGCCCGCGTTTGCCGATGGCCAGCGACAGTTGTTCGCTGCCAACGATGACATCGAGCACGGTCTCTTTTCGCTCCTCGGTCAAAGGCTCGCCGTTTTCGTCGAGCACCGGACGGCCGTCTTCGTCCCGGACCACCGCGGTTATGGGCTCTTCACGGACTGCGACCCGGTTGATTTTGGCCGGGGACAGAGCATTCTGGGCGAAGGTGACGGTGTCGATGTTGAACGGGATGATATCGATTTTCTCGCCTTTGAGCTCACGGGTGATCGCCTGCACCCGTGATCCCTTGAGACCGACGCACGCGCCGACCGGATCGACATCAGAATCCCTTGAGGTGACGGCGACTTTGGCCCGTTCGCCGGGCTCACGGACACAGCGTTTGATGATCACCGTGCCGTCGTAGATCTCCGGGACCTCCATCTCGAGAAGCTTCTCGAGGAGTACGGGGGAGGTTCTGGACAGCACGACCTGCGGACGGTTGGCGTCCATGGTGATATCGACCACGACTGCGCGGACGCGGTCGCCCTGGCTGTAACGCTCGTGGCGGACTTGATGGCTCCGCGGCATCACGCCTTCGGTATCGCCCAATTCCACGATCAGGGCGCCGCGGTCCATACGCTTGACGATGCCGTTGATCATGTCTCCAACGCGGCTCGAGTAATTGCGGTAGACGACTGCCCGTTCTGCCTCTCGTACGCGCTGGAAGAGCACCTGCCTGGCGGACTGAGCGGCGATTCGACCGAGGACCGTCGTGTCGAGAGGCTCCAACTTCACGATGCCACCGACCTCAGCGGTCGGATCGATGGCGAGTCCCTCTTCGAGGGTGACTTCGATCTCCTCGTCCTCGACCTCTTCGACCACATCGCGGGCCGTCCACGACTCGACCTCGCCGGTCTCGACGTCGATCGAAGTGTGGACGTTGCGTTCCTTGTAATGCTTACGCGCGGCCGACGAAATCGCCTCCGCGACAGCGTCGACAAGGGTGTCGGCCTCGATGTCGCGCTCAGCGGCCATCTGGCGAACGAGCATGTTGATGTCGAGCTTCATGAACGGGTTTTCCCTTCCTTCATGATCGAGTTCCAATCCACTTCGAGGCGAGCTTCGAAGATCTCGTCATACGGCAGATTCAATTCCTGGCCGTTGTCGACGATAAGGCGCACCAGCCCGCCATCGAACAGGCCTACGAGCTCACCGTCGATCGACCGGTGTTCGCGATACGTCGGTTTCATTCGAATGGTGACCCGGCGACCAGCGAATCGCTCGAAGTCGCCAGCGTTGTAGAGCTTCCGATCCATCCCCGGGGACGAGACCTCGAGAGTGTATTTATGGTCGATCGGGTCCTCCACATCGAGGATTGCCGATGCCTGGCGCGACACCGCTGCGCATTTCTCGAGGCTGGCCCCGTCCGGACCGTCGATCACCAGCCGGAGAATGGTCTTCGGGCCTGCGCCCACGACCTCCGCCGCGAGCAACTCAAGCCCCTCTTCCGCCACAAGAGCGGTGAGCTGGTCATGTGCTGCCTGGTTGATCTTCATTTGAGAACTCCTCGCTGCAGAAAAAAAAGTGGGCCCCGGGCCCACTTTCCAGTCGAAAGCAGCAGCCGGTTTTATAGCACACAGGCACCCTGAGCGCAAGGAGAGGGGCTCCCCGAGATGATCGCTTTGGGAGCACCCAGATAGGGAGTTATTGCAGTGAGATAAAGGATCTTGGGATGTTGGATATTGGATATTGGATTCACCAGGGTGCCCGTCAACGACATCCAACATCAAATATCTAACATCCAGAATCAACTTTGCGACATCGGGTCTCGGATCGTGCCTACAATGGCTGGATGTCGTGGATGGTGGATGAAATCAGAGCACGTGGCGGTGCGGTGCCATTCGACCGCTACATGGAGATGGCCCTGTACCATCCCGAACACGGCTACTACACGGCGGCTGCGCCGCGGTATGGACGGGCTGCCGATTACCTGACCGCTCCCACCGCGTCCGAGTGGTACCCGCGGGTGGTGGCACGGCTGATGCGCGGTCTCGCCGGTGTGAGCCAGCCCTTGCGGATTGTTGATGTGGCGGCAGGCGACGGCAGCTTTCTGGCAGGTCTTATCGAGGCTCTGGGTGATCAAACAGCCTCGGTCGTCGATGGCTTCGTGGCCGTGGAGCGTTCGCGGTCCATGGAGAGGAAGCTCGTCGACCGGATCGACGGAGTGGGCGTGAAAATCGTTGCCGATCTCACCGAAGTCCACCCGGCACCGTGTCCAACCGTGATCCACGCCTCGGAGCTCTATGACGCGCAGCCGGTCGTCCGGGTGGTGGGCCGTGACGGCGGGCTGCGGGAGTTCTGGGTCGATGTTGACGACGGGGGACTCTCCTGGTCGGAGCGCCCGCCCCGCGACGAGGTGGCGGCGTACTTCGCGGACATCGGGGTGGTGCTCGAAGAAGGACAGATAGCCGAGGCCAACCTCGGGGCCGAGGCCTCGCACCGCGAAGCGTGCCGGGCCGCGGGTGTTGACGGGCTCGTGCTGACTCTCGACTACGGCTACGATTCGGCCCGGCTCTACAACCCCCGCGGGCGTCGTGGCGGTTCGCTGGCGACCTTTCGGCAGCACCAGGTTGCGCGTGATCCGCTCCAGTCACCCGGTGAGATCGACATCACCGCTCACGTCAACTGGGATGATCTCAGGTCGGCCGGTCGAACGAAGGGTTGGGTGGAGGTCGGGCTGTGGCCACTTGCCGAGTTCCTGGTTCGAGCGGGACTGGCCGACGAACTCGATGAACGCGGTCTCGGCATGGAGGCCGAGATCGACGCCGCCACCTTTGCGGCCCGCCAGGAAGTCAAGAGGCTCCTCGATCCGGACGGCATGGGTTCGGACCTCAAGGTCCTCGTGCAGGCGCACGGGCGGATGGTTGACATCGCGAGGCAACAGCTCGCTCTTCCGTAAAGCCAGCAGAATGAGGAATGAGGAATGAGGAATTAGGAATGCCAGCCCAACCTCCCTCCGACAAGAAGGACTCGGGTGCTCTGGGTGGTTGGGGCAACGTGCAGCGGCAGGGCCTGGCATCCGGCCCGTCCGACGGGCCGCGTGCCTGGCTCCTCACGGGGAGCGCGTTCGGAAAGCCGGGGCGAGGAGAAGGTCTCTGAACCGTCCTACTCAGCCCCCCGCAGCTCTTCGAGCAATGCCTGCACCGCCGGCACGAGGTCGGCGATCGGAGTCATCCGTTTCTCGCCGTCTTTGCGCAGGCTGATCTCGGCCTCAGAGTTGTCGAGGCCGCGCTGACCGAGTACCACCCGGACAGGAAAACCGATCAGGTCCATGTCGTTGAACTTGACCCCCGGGCGTTCCGATCGGTCATCGAAGAGGACATCGACGCCGGCGTTTCGGAGATCGTCATAGATTGCCGAGGCGGCCTCGACCACCACTTCCTTGTCGGAATTGAGCACCACCAGGACGACCTCATATGGCGCCAGGGGCAACGGCCAGACAATGCCCTTGTCGTCGTGATTCTGCTCCACCGCGGCGGCCAGCGTGCGGCTGACGCCGAGCCCATAACAGCCCATGATCATCGGGTGTTCGCCGCCTTCGGCGTCCTGGAACGAGCAGTTCATTGATTTTGAGTACTTTGTGCCGAGCTTGAATATGTGGCCGACCTCGATGCCCCGTTTTTCGATCATCGGTTCGCCGCACTTCGGGCACGGGTCGCCGGGCGCCGCGAGCCGGATGTCGGCGGCGGCCGAGGGTTCGAAATCGCGACCGGGAACAACGCCCACGAGGTGGTTGTCGGGACCGTTGGCGCCCGTCGCCGCCACTTCAAGGTCCATGACGGTCGGGTCGGCGAGGATGCGGACACCGGTCAAACCGACGGGGCCCGAGAAGCCCTGCGGCCCACCGGTGATCTCCTCGATCTTTTCTTCAGACGCCAGCTGGAGGTGAGTGCAGCCGAGCTCATTCTTGAGTTTGACCTCGTTGACCTCGAGATCGCCGCGGATCAGGACCGCGGCAAACTCCTGATCGGTCTCGAAAATCAGGGTCTTGATCAGATGCGCCGGGTCGATGCCGAGGAAGGTGGCCACGTCGTCGATGCTGCGCATGGAGGGGGTGTGAACGGTTTCGGGCGATGGCGTTGCTGACAGCGGCCACGGTGGGGCATCCGAAACCGGGCCGGCGAGAGCCTTTTCGACGTTGGCGCCGTAGTGGCACGCGGGGCACGAGAGAATGGCGTCTTCGCCGGTGTCTGCCAGCACCATGAACTCGTGGGACTCCGACCCGCCGATATTGCCGGTGTCGGCCTCGACCTGGGTGTAGCCGAGGCGGCATCGTTCGAAGATCCGGCAGTAGGCGGCTTCCATCGCCCGGTAGGCGAGGTCGAGATCCTCGGCGTCGGCGTGGAAGGTGTAGGCGTCCTTCATGATGAACTCGCGCCCGCGCATGAGCCCGAATCGCGGCCGGATCTCGTCCCGGAACTTGGTCTGGATCTGGTAGAGGTTGACGGGCAACTGCCTGTAGGACGTAATACTTCTTCGCACGATGTCGGTGATGACCTCTTCGTGGGTCGGGCCGAAACAGAAGTCGCGTTCGTGGCGGTCATTGATCCGGAGGAGCTCGGGCCCGTACTCGAACCAGCGCCCGGACTCCTGCCACAACTCGGCCGGTTGCACCGCCGGTAGTACGAGTTCTGCGGACCCGGCATGCTCCATCTCCTCGCGAACAATGGCCGCGATTTTTGTCAGCGACCGCCAACCGAGCGGCAAATAGTTGTAGATGCCGGCGGCGAGTTTGGAGATGAGGCCGGCACGGGTCATCAGGCGGTGCGAGACAACCTCAGCGTCTGAGGGGTCCTGGCGAAGGGTGTGAATGAACGTCTGGCTCCAACGCATGTTCTACTCCGTGTGGCGGCGCGGATTCGCGCGCGTCGATTTCTGGTGGCGGGCGAGGTAGGCCGACAGCCCACCGAGCTTTCGAACATAACCCAGCAGTTCGTGATCGATACCGGGATCGGCTGACCGGCGACCGCTGCTGCTGATGGTGTCGCCCTGCGGCGCATGTTCCGGATCCTGGTGAGCCAGCGCGAGCTGCCGCAGCTTCGGCGGTTCGAAACCTGATTGCGCGACTTGCTCGAAATAGCTCATGGCCTCGCGATACCTGCCGAGCTTCAGGGCGATCGACCCGAGGGCCGCCAGCGGGTATTGCCGAAGTTCTTTGGGGGCGATCTCGAGGGCTTCCCGGGCCAGGTCTCGAGCGGCCTCGAGGTCACCCCCGAGGTCCGTTTCAATCAGTGCGAGCTCATAGGCTGCGAGGCCGTTGGCCAACTCACCGACACCTTCATCTTCGTAGAGCTGCTGCGCAAAACGTCGGGCGGAGTGTGGTCTTCCGGACTGGCGGAGCGCCTCGAGGAGGGCCACCACCGCCGCCGCGGTGAAGGGGGAATCGTCACCGGGTCCGCGCAGCAGGGTGTGAGCGTGAGCGACCGCTTGGCGGGCGCGCCCCGAAGCGGACGCCAGCAGTGCTGCGGTCGCCAGCAACAGTGGCGCCTCAGGCTCGATCTCGAGAGCGGCGTTGAAGAGATCGAGGGCGCTGCTGGGGTCGCTGGCATCGAGGGCCGCTTCGGCCCTCTTCACGAAATGGGTTGCTCGAGGCGAGAGAGTGTCGGGGGGCGAACCCGAAAGGAGCCGCACGGTCGCCTGGTATTGCAGGCGCTGTGGGTCGAGCCGCAGGGTCTGCTGAAACGCTGCGAGGGCCTTTTTCGTCCAGCCGCGGCGTAGATAGGCGATCCCGAGGTGGTAGTGAGCGTCCTCGAAATCGGGGGCGAGTTCGACCGCCCGTTCGAGCGCCGAGATGGCGCGTCCGCCGTGCCCGAGTTCGAGGCGGCAGATGCCGAGCAGGTACCAGCTCTGGGCCGCCTCCTCGATGGCGAGGCTCTTTTCGAGGTGTGGGATGGCCTCGCTGTGGAGCCCCCGCAGCACCATCAGCCCACCGAGGGTGAAATGCGGTAAAAAGGTCTCCGGCGCCATCTCCCGAGCCCGTTGCAGTGAATCCTCAGCTTCGGTCCACAACCCGAGGTCCGAGGCCACGGCCCCGAGGTGCACGAGGGCTTCGAACTGTGGCCCCCGGAGCTCGAGGACGCGCCGGAAGGCGATCCTCGCGGTGTCCAGTTCACCGGACTCGAATGCGGCCTCGCCGATGAATGACCAGAGCTCGTCATTGTCCGGCGCCATCCCGGCAAGTTCGGTCAACAGGTCGCTGACCGTGCCCGTGTCCGCGCCGAGCAGGGCGAGTTCGAGAGCCCGGAGCTTGCTCCGGAACTCTTCGCTGGCAAGCCCGGAGTGGTCGGCCTGCGACACGATGCGGGCCTTGTAGGAGCGGAAGCGGCGGGAAAGATCGCGCGACAGAAGTTCTTGGTCGGCGGTTCGTTCCCAGTCGTCGACGACCTCGACGCGGGTGACGATGCCCTGGGTTTCGAGGAGACCGCCGAGGGATTGAATCCCGGCATGGGCAACCGTCAGGTTGTGCTCGAGTTGGACCAGGTGTTGTGCGGTGGCCGCGACCGCATTCGACAGGCGCCGGACGCCGTCTTCGAGGCCGGTCAATCGTTCGAGAATATTCTCCTCGAGTTCTTCCTGAGCCTGGACAAACAACTCTTCGGTCGGCTCGGAGTCCCGGTCGTTGACGCCCGACACCACCATCAGCCGATTGCCGCACTGATCGCACAGCTCCGATTCCGGACGGTTGATGGTGCCGCAGGTCTGGCACAGCACGACGTCATTCCTCCCGATAGTCGAAGAACCCCCGGCCCGATTTGCGTCCGAGCCGGCCTGCGTCGACCATCCGGACCATCAATGGACAGGGCCGGTACTTGGGATCGCCGAGTTCCTCATGCAGGATGCGCATGACGCTCAGACAGTTGTCGAGACCGATCAGGTCCGCAAGGCGCAATGGTCCCATTGGGTGGTTCATCCCCAGCGTCATGATGTCGTCCACGGCCCCGGCGGATGCGACGCCTTCCGCGACGGCGAACACCGCCTCATTGATCATCGGCATCAGCAACCGGTTGGAAACAAAGCCGGGGTGGTCGTTGCACTCAACGGGTGTTTTGTCCATTGTTTCGGCGGTCACAAAAACCGTCGCGACAGTCTCTTGTGAGGTTTCGAGCCCACGCACGACTTCGACCAATCGCATCAGGGGCACCGGGTTCATGAAGTGCATACCGACGACCCGGTCCGGTCGTCCGGTGACGGCCGCCAATTTGGTAATTGAGATCGAAGACGTGTTGGATGCGAAGAGGGTCGAGGGCGGACATAAGACATCCAACTGGCGAAAGATCTCTGCCTTGATGGGATAGAACTCCTCGGCAGACTCGATGACCAGGTCGGCTCGCCGGTGTTCGGCGAGGTGGGTACTGCCCGTAATCCGGCCCAGGGCCTCGGATTTTTGAGAAGTCGCCACGGTGCCCTTTTTGATCTGTCGATCGAGATTCCGGCCGATGTTTTCGATGGTGCGCTCGACAACTGCGGCTTCGATATCCGTCAACACGACGTCGAAACCGGCGACGGCCGCCACGTGCGCGATACCGGCACCCATCTGACCCGCGCCGACAACTCCGACGGTCCGTACACTCATGATGTCTCCCTGAGGGTGGCGAGGAGCGAATGGATGTGGTCTCTATCCGTGAAAACGGCCCGTCGGCCGCAACCCTTGGTTTCGGCCCGGGACAGTTCTCGCAATTGAGCTACAGGAGGCTGTCCAGCTTCGATGCGAGACTCGCTTTGTCGGTTGCGCCGACGATTCGATCGGCCACTTCGCCGTTTTTGACGAGAAGCAGGGTCGGGATGGCCTGAATGCCGTACTTGACTGCGGTTTCACGGTTTGAGTCGACGTCGAGCTTGCCCACCACGATGCGGTCGCCATAATCATCGGCCAGCTCTTCGACAATCGGACTGATCGCGCGGCACGGCCCGCACCACACCGCCCAGAAATCCACCAGCGCCGGTCGATCTGCATTCAGAATGGTGTCTTCGAAGTTTGCGTCGGTGACCTCAACTGCCTTACCAGCCATCAGCTCGTGCCTCCAATTTGAAACATAGCCCGTCTTCTGACGGGCGGCTTAATAGTACACCATTGGAAAGCCCGGGCCGGGAGTCGGTCAGCTTCCAGCCAATGCGGGCCGTCAGCCGCAAATTGGAAGCGCCGGGGTCGGGTCAGGGAGTTTGGGTTGCCGCAGCGGTTCGGATCGGCCGCGGTGGCGATTACACCGCATCTTCAATGACGACACGTGCGGTTCGTTCACCATACTCGATGGCATAGTTCTGGCCGCGGTCCTCAGGGTAGATCTGGGCCATTGAACAGAGATAGAGACCGGGCATCGAAGTCCGGACGGAAGGGATTTTTAGGTGATACCCACGTGTGACCACTGGTTGCGCGGAGTCCGCGCGAAAGTGGTGGCTCTTGAGAATCCACGACGCATCGAAGGATGGGTTGACCTTTTTCAATGCCGGGATGTAGGCGGTGATGACATCCTTCTTCGACGCCCGGTACAAAGGGTGGTCGGCAAACAGGTAGTTCGAGACGTACAGGATCGTGACCCCGCCGTAGCGGTCGGCGGGGATGTAGTTCGTGTGCTCGATCAGGCCACCGAACGGCATCTCGGGATCGGCAATATTGAGCCAATAGTAGGGTGTCAGGCTTTGCTTGAGTTCGAGGAGAGTGCAGATGGCGCCAGTGGCCTTGAGAGTCTCGAGCGCGGTTCGTTCCCCGGTTTCCAGGAGGTGTCCGGCGATTTCGAGGTGGTCGGTGACGGACGCAGCCACGATGACCCTTTGCGCCTCGAACGAATGACTGCGGGTCTGGATCACGAATCCGGAATCGACTGCGTCCACCCGCTGAACCGCCTCAGCGAGGTGAAGTTGGGCGCCGAGTCGCTCGAGCCGGTTTTCGAGGGCTGCTACCAACCGGGCGAACGATCCCCGCATATAGCCGAGCCGCTCTCCGAGCCCCGATGACGATCGTGACCGGCCCCGCAGGCTGAGTTTTTTCCACAACCACACCATCGAGACGTTTTCGGCATCGTCGGCGAATTTCTGATAGAGGAGCGGCCCCCACACCGTGCGCCAGACCCGTTCACCCTGGTTGCGGCGAACCCACTCCGATGCGGTGACGTGTTCGAATCGGGAGGCGTCAGAAATGCGCTGAATGATCAGGGTGGAAGCGGCGAACCGCACCTTGTCGATGAGCCCGAGCGGTTGAAACGCAAGCAGGGACTGCGGGGTACCGAAATCCCACAGGCGCTCGTCGGCCCAGATTCCCATTCGAGACGGCAGCCACTCGATCTCATCGGCGAGCCCGAGTTCTTCGGCCAGCGCAACATATGCCGTGTCGGTAGTAAAGAGGTGGTGGTAGAAGGCCTCGATGGCCTCACCACCGATTTCGAGCACTCGAGCGAGTCCTCCCGGGCGGGGGTACCGTTCAAAGACGCGAACCTTGAGGCCTGCTTCCGAGAGTCTCATGGCAGCGGTGAGACCGGCGAGCCCGGCCCCAACGACCGCAACGTCGATCGACTGTCCTTCAGAGGACCTCGGTTCATTCATCCCGGTTTCCGAAGGGACTCCCCGACGATTCGTTGGTCGCTGTCATCAGGGAAAAACTCAAAACTGAAAACTCAAAACTGATCAGAAAATCACATGTTTGATGTAGAAGGTCTGGGTCGGCACCTCACCGGTTGTCAATTTGCGGGCTTGATCGGGAGTCAGCCGGAATGTGCCTGCGGGTTTTCCTGACGTCTGGATCATCTGCAGCTCGACGGCGTCGGGAGCCACCTGTTCGTGGATCTGGACGATCAAGGCGTAGGCCTCAGCGACGACCTCGAGCGCCTTGAACACCTCCCGCTCGGAGTCGGTCACGCTTTGGACGAAGTAGTACCCGGGTTGGGTCCCCTGGCTGGTGCGGTACAGCAGGAGTTCCTTCTCGTCGAAGATCTTCGAAAACGCCTGGTCGATACGCTCGTCGTGGTACTGGGTCGACTGCAGTTTGATGCCCGGTGTCGGGGTCGCAGTCGGTTCCACCGAGGAGCCCAACGTCGGGTCGCCGGCGACCCGTTCGCCGGCCGACAAATCGGTATACTGCGCGAGAGACTTGGGTGGAGTCGGTGTCCTCGCCACCTCGCTTTTAGTGGTCAGTTCATCTATCCGCAGCGCATCGCCAACACCGAGTTGGTTGTAGCGCTCCGTTTCCACGAGATCCACCAGTTGCAACGGGTAGCTTGTGATGGTCCCGGTCGACAGGGTGATGATGGCGTTGGGCCCGTCGATGACCATGGGTTCCTTGCACCTCAGCTTGTGCCCACTCTTCAAAACGACGATGTATCCCTCGGCGCCGGCCAGTGCCACTATGAGCAAGAGACACGCGGCGACGAGACCGATGATGCGAAAGCGAGACATGGTTCTGTCCTCCAGTCAACCCTATGAGTCTATTATAACGGTCGACCCGGCCCTTTCTGGGGCCGCGCCCGATTTCAGGCGTCAATTCCGGTCGTGGCCGGCGCGGTACGAGAAGCCAGACCGAGGAGTTCGCTGCGCGAACTCGTCCCGGTCTTTCGGTACAGGTTCTTGAGGTGATCGCGAACCGTGTGCGGGCTTATGCCCAACCGTTCCGCCATGGCAAGGGTCGTGAGGCCTTCGATCAAAAGCTTCACGACCTCCTTTTCGCGAGGGCTCAGGTGGTGGGTCAGACAGAAGGCATCGATTCTGACTGCAGGCTCTGCACCTCGATACTGGAGAAGCACCAGGACGGTCTGCGGCAGTGAATTCACCAGTGGGAGGCGGGTGACCTCGCACGCGAGCACCCTGCCGTCGCGGGACTGAAGCGTGCCCTGCCACGCCGATTTCTTGTCGCGGGATGAGGCGACCCGTTCCACAAGCGCTGACAGGACGCTAAACAGCGGCAGACTCGCCTCGCCCTCGGCTTGGACCAGCAGCTCGTCCTCGGTCTGCAGCGAGAGCAGGCCGTCAGCTGGCGGGTTGGCGTACAAGATGTTGCCGAGGGAATCAAACAACAAGACTGAACTCGATGTCGAGTCGAGCGCGGCACTCAAAACAGCGGTCTGATTGCGCAGTCTCTGGCAGTCGAGCGCTACCACCAGGGCAGCGGACAGCGATCGAAGCACGTCGGCGGATGGATCCGAGGCACCACCGAATCGAAGCGTAGCAACGAGTCCGTCATCGACCTCCAGAACCCGGGAGGTTTCCTCTCCGTCGGTTGTGCCAATCTCGTAGACCGTCTCGTCTCCGCCGCCTTCCGGAGAAAGGACGAGTTCGACCCAACGTGTCTGCAAAACCGCCGCACAGAGGTCGAGGACCGCTGTGATTCCCGGGTCATCGGGTGGAGGACAACCCGGATGCAGGAGCAACGGCTGCTTGGCGCCCATGTCACCAAGTATTGTACCTAAGTCGCTTTCCCCGTGGCCGCTAAACTGCAGATCTCTCGGTGTTTCCCCGCTGGGATGGTGTGGCAAACCCGTGGTCGAGGGGGCAAAGTCTTCAAGATACTAAGCTTGACCTGAATCAGCCTCTCCCTTAGACTGCCGCCCTTATGTTGGAAGGGCTCCAGGAACGCCTCGCTCGTGTCACCAAGACCCTCCGTGGAGAGGGCCATCTGACGGAATTCCATATTGACTCCGCCCTGCGTGAGATCCGTCTTGCGCTGCTCGAGGCGGACGTCAGCGTGGAGGTCGTGTCAGGGTTCATTGACCGGGTCCGTGAACGTGCCGTCGGGAAAGAGGTACTGAGTTCCGTCACGCCCGCGCAGATGGTGACCAAGATCGTTCACGAAGAGCTGATCACCTTGCTCGGGGGCACGACCACCGACCTGAATTTCAAGGGACGACCCGCCGTGATCATGCTGGTGGGACTCCAGGGCTCCGGAAAGACCACTACCGCCGCCAAGATTGCCCGCTGGCTCAAGGAACGAAAGGGTCTGTTTCCGCTGCTGGTTCCGGCGGACACCTCGCGGCCGGCTGCCCGTGAACAGCTCCTGGTGCTCGGAGAAAAGGCCTCGATTCCAACCATTGACACCCGGGATATGGACGATCCGGAGGCCATCGCCAAGCGCGCCCTTCGGGAAGCTTCCATCAAGGGCTACCAGGTGTTGATCTTCGACACCGCCGGTCGACTGCACATCGATGACGGGCTGATGGACCAGATCGAACGGCTAAAAGATATCCTCAAGCCCAACCACATCCTCTTCGTCGCTGACGCAATGACCGGCCAGGACGCGGTGCGATCTGCGAGAGCCTTCAACGAACGGCTGGATATTACCGGTGTGGTCCTGACGAAGCTCGACGGCGACGCCCGCGGCGGCGCAGCGCTGTCCATTCGCGAGGTGGTCGGACGACCGATTGTTCTTGCCGGCATCGGCGAACAGATCGAGGACCTCGAACAGTTTCACCCGGATCGAATGGCGGGCCGCATTCTGGGCATGGGTGATGTGCTCACGCTTGTCGAGAAGGCTCAGGACGCGGTCGACGAAAACAAGGCGCGCCGCCTCGAGGCGAAACTCAAGAAGAACAAGTTCGACCTCGAGGACCTTCGTGACCAATTGAAGAGCCTGAAAAAAATGGGGCCATTGCAATCGGTCATGGAAATGGTCCCGGGGATGGGGAAGGTTCTACCGCCCGGTGGTGTTGGTGAAGGCCAGGAGCGTGAGCTCAAGCGGATGGAGGCGTGTATTGACTCGATGACGCCGCGAGAGCGACGGCACCCGCAACTTCTCAATGGATCCCGCAAGAAGAGAATCGCAAAAGGCTCAGGAACAAGCGTTGAGGAAATCAACCGCCTCTTGCGTCAATACGGACAGATGCGTAAGCTCATGAAGCGTTTGGGGAAAGCCGACCCCCGGGCGCTCAAGCGACAATTGGGTATCGGCTGACTGAGCGGCTGTTCGCCGCACTGGGAGAAAAGAAATGTTAATGATCAGACTTCGGCGCGGTGGTGCCAAGCACAAACCCGTCTACCGTGTGGTGGTTTCGGACTCGCGCAAAGACACGCAGGCCAATTATCTGGAACAGGTCGGTTTTTACGACCCGAAAAGCGATCCGCCGGAAATTCGTCTTGACCTCGAGAAGGTCGAGGCATGGCGGGGCAAGGGCGCGGGGGTTTCTGAAACCGTGCAGTCCTTGATTCGTAAAGCTCAACAGCAGTGATGCACGCCTGGGACCTGAGGTTCCGGGCATTCTGTTTTTGGCGAAAGGAGCATCCCCTTGAGTGCGATGAAAGACCTGCTGGAAGAAATCGCGAAGGCTCTGGTTGACAATCCCGAAGATGTTTCTGTTGCAGAAGTTGAAGGCGAGCAGACGACGGTCCTAGAGCTCCGGGTCAATAACGACGATCTTGGCAAAGTGATCGGCCGCCAGGGCCGAACCGCCCGCGCCATTCGGACGCTTTTGGCGGCCGCCGGGATGAAAGTCCACAAGCGCTTCGTCCTCGAAATCCTCGAGTAGAGCCTGTGCCGGCCACCGACGACGGAGACATGGGCTGGCTGATCGTTGGCCAGGTAGGAAAACCGCACGGTATCCATGGTGACGTGCTGGTGGATGTCATCACGGATTTTCCAGAACGGCTGACTGACGACGTTCGATTCGGCGTCGGAGCTGATTCGGCTCCGCTCGAGTTCCACCACGTCCACAGGGTGCGTTTTCACAAGGGCAAATGGCTTCTTTCGGTCAAGGGCATACGCGACCGCGAGACCATCGAGGGTTGGCGGGGGCAGTTTCTCTTTCTCCCCGAACAGGCTCTCGAAGACCTCCCAGAGGGTTATTATTACGAGCACCACCTGGTTGGTCTCGAGTGCCGTTCTCCCGAAGGCGATGTTGTCGGCGAGGTCACCGGTCTTGACCCGGGCGAAGGCCAGTCCCGGCTCATCGTTCGATCTGGGCTTCGCGAACGGCTGGTTCCGTACGTTCCGGAAATCGTGCGCGAAGTCGATCTCGAGGGTGGGTTCGTCGTCATCGATGCGCCGCGGGGGCTTCTTGACGACGATGCCGTCGAGGTTCGGTGACGCCGTATTCAGTGCTTAGAATTTCTGACGTTGGGACGTTCGAACCTGCTTCTGAGCCTCGCCGTTTCGGATCAATAGAATAGGGCGACTGATGATGCAGTTTGATGTTTTGACCATTTTCCCGCAGCTGTTCGATACCTTTCGCACGACGGGTGTGCTCGGAAAAGCGATCGAACGCGGCGTGGTTGCCGTCGAGGCGCACGATCTACGGCAATGGGCCGACAACAAGTGGAGACAGCTCGACGACGAGCCGTACGGCGGAGGGGCCGGCATGGTGATCCAGGCGCCGCCGGTCCTCGATGCGTTGCGCGCCATCGCTTCGAGAGGCGGGCCGTCGAGGTCGATTGCGCTCGGTCCCCGCGGCCGGGTCCTCGACCAGGCCTTTGCCGAGGAACTGGTGGAAGAACCCAGGTTGGTGATGCTGTGCGGACGTTACGAGGGATTTGACGACCGGGTGTTCGAGATCGCCGGTCTCGAAGAGGTCTCTTTGGGCGACTTCATTCTCGGCGGTGGAGAGGTTGCAGCAATGGCTGTGATCGAGGTCGTGGCCCGATTGGTACCCGGTGTGGTTGGCGACCCGGAATCGGTGGCTGCCGATAGTTTCGAACGCGGTCTGCTCGATCATCCGAGCTACACCAGACCGCCGGAGGTCGAAGGGAATTCGGTCCCCGAGGTGCTTCTGTCCGGCAATCACGAGGCGATTCGACGGTGGCGGCTGGAGCGAGCGGTCGAAGCGACGGTAACCAGGCGCCCGGACCTGATCAAGAAGAACTGGGTGCGGTACTCCGATGAGGTTCGAGAATTGGTGTTGCAGTTCGCCCCGGACGGGGTTCCCGCACCCGACCCAGACCGCGAATAAGCGGAAATCTGAAGCGAGTAGAGGACGATGATGAAACGAAAGATCATTTCAACGGTCGTGTTGGTTTTGAGCGTGGTAGGCCCCGGTTTCGCACAGGGATTCGACACGGAGCCGGTTTTCAAGGTGAAACTCGTGGTGGACCGCTCGCCCGTGGTTGCTGGTGGAGATGTCCGACTCGCGCTTGAAGTCGCCGTCGAACCGGGCTGGCACGTCAACACCGACGATCCGGGGGATGAATTTTCGTGGCCCACGTCGGTCGAGTTCGAATTGCCGGATGGCTGGCTGAACCCGGTCGTGAGTTATCCCGGTGGCGAGGCCCTCGAGTTCGAGTTCGCCGAGACGCCGATCATGGTGTGGGAGGGGTCTGCTGTCATCGTCGCCAGTCTGGCGGTTCCGGAAACTGCCGCCGGCGACGTTCGTCTGCGCGCTTCGGTGACCGCCCAGGCCTGTAACAACACACAGTGTTTGCCGCCGGAGACCGTGCGGACCGGCGTCGACGTCACCATCGCCCCGATCGGCAGTGCGTTCACACCCATCAACGAGGGCCTCTTCGAGAGGATTGTCAACGATCCGTCGAAAGCTTCGGATCAGGCTGATACCTCTGACCTCGCGTCGAAATCGCTGCCGTTGTTGTTGATAGGAATCTTCTTTGCCGGGCTTGCCCTGAATCTGACGCCCTGTGTGTTCCCGCTGATCCCGATCACTGTGGGCTTTTTCACCCAGCAGACCAAGGACCGGGAGGGCAGTACCTTTCCGCTGGCCCTGGCCTATGTTTTGGGGATTGCGGTCACCTACTCGGTGCTCGGCGTTCTTGCAGCCCTGAGCGGCGCCATCTTCGGCAGCGCCCTCCAGAGCCCATGGGTGGTCGGGCTGATCGTCGTCGTTCTGCTGTCCCTCGCGACCTCGATGTTCGGGCTGTGGGAACTGAGAGTGCCGGGGTGGGCGCAGAAGGCGTCCGGAGGCAGGACGGGGTTCTTCGGCGCACTGATCATGGGTCTCGTCATGGGTTTCGTAGCGGCGCCGTGCATCGGGCCTTTTGTGGTCGGCCTTCTGACCTACGTCGGTCAAAAGGGCGATCCGTTCCTCGGTTTCCTGCTGTTCTTCACTCTGGCCCTCGGGCTCGGTGTGCCGTACCTGATCCTCGGCACCTTTACCGGGGCCGTCAACCGTTTGCCGGCCTCTGGGATGTGGATGATCGGCGTGCGGCGGGTCTTCGGGGTGATCCTCGTCGCCATGGCGGCCTATTTTGCAGCGCCACTGATGCCTGGAGACTCCGGGCGGTGGTTGATGGCGGGCGTTTTGGTGCTGGGGGGTCTTTATCTTCTGGTCGTCGACAGGACCGGCCATGAGCAACCCACCATCGATCGGGTGATGCGGGTG
>JASJGQ010000366.1:0-2597 GCA_033791425.1 Acidobacteriota bacterium | reverse complement strand
GAGACCGGGGACCACGCCTCCCGAAGCGTTGATCGCTCCTGTGGCGCCATCGTGGTCGACCACGTCCACGTCGCGACCGCTCCCCAGGACCGACATTTTGAAACCGGTCAAAAAGCCGGAAGGCAGTGACGCCGCATTGCGGAGATGAATCGTCCCGTCATCTCCAACCCGATCAACCCGGTCGCGCAACGAGCCGTTCGACAGCACCTTGCAGCGGTGGGTCAGACCGGTGGGATCGACGGCGATACAGTCGGTGAAGGTGCCCCCGGTATCGATCCAGATGTTCCAGACGCCCTGCGAAACGTTCACCGCCCCTTACCGGTCACCAGATAGGTGGCAAAGCTCCCAAGCCAGTGCCCACCCTCGTAGTGTTCGCCGGTCAACGATGCGAGCCCTGACGCGCGATGAACATCGGCGGCCGCCTGGAGTGAGGCGCGACGGGGATCGTCCTGGGGAAGCCCGGTGACGATACCCTCGAGCATCCACGCGCGGCTCAGATTGAGCCCGTCGAGGTGAGCGAGCTTGCCGTCAGCTCGGTCGGTGACGACTCCTATGGGCAACCACGCGGCACCGCCGTCAGTCGGTATCCCGGGCAGAAACCTCTTCAACCAGACGGCAAATTGCGACGGCTGCAGGATGCGGCGCATGAGGTCGGCCTCGGCGATGCACGGCGACAAAAAATCCTGACCCGAAGGCTCGTAGTTCAGAGGACAAGCAACGTCTTCGAAGTAGAACCCGAGCGCCTTGCCCTTGACGAGATCGGCCAGCTTTTCGTCGCCGACAGCCTGTGCCCAGTCGAGAACCAGACCAAAGGCAAAGGCCGTCTGGCTGTGTTCGCCGGTGCGGATCGGGTAGCTGAGCTTGGGCAGCCAGGTGCGGAATCGATCCGCCGCCTCCGTCTCCAGCGGCACCATGTTTTCCGACCATTGCCGAGCCTGGTCGTCGTCCCAGCCACGCAGCTCCTCGGCGAGACACAGCAACCAGGCCAGACCGTAGGGACGCTCGTACGACGCCCGCCCCGGACCCGCCAGATAGGCGGCGTCGGCCGCCAGCCTGTCCCGGGTCAGGCTCATCGCCAGACCCGACCGCGCATCAGACGTGAAGTCGGCATCCGGGTAGAGCTTGCTCAGCCGAACCAACAGCCAGTGGCCGTGAACCGAGCTGTGCCAATCAAAACAACCATAGAACGCGGGCGTCAGCTCCCGCGGTGGCGCCACGTCTTCATCGGACTGGAGAACGTGCGAGATCTTGTTGGGGTATTCCTGGTGGACACACGCGAGTGCGAGGTCGGCGAATTTCTCGACCGTGGCGACGTCCATGTCCTCTGAGGCCGCCGACGCTCCGAACCACGGTTGCGTAAAAAGCACCGCGCCCACGACGAAACCCCGAAGTGAAAGCATGAGCAGACCTACACCCGCCGGCGGAGGAAGAACAGCGACTGTTTCTGGACAGGTTCCGCGCGTTGTTCCAGTTCCGCCAATTGCGTCTCGTTCATGGGTTTGAAGCTCCTCGCGTTCTCGATGTTCTCCTCGAGTTGCGGAATGTTGTCACAGCCCACGATCACAGTGTTCATCGGCAGCGACAGGACCTTGCGCCTCCAGGCCCAATACTACACGCGGCCGGAATTGGACCGAAGAGCTGGCGGGTCTTACTTCTGAAGACTGACGTCCTCGAGCCGACCATCCTCGCCATCGTAGTCATCGATTTCGATATGGCCATCCGCATCGATGCTGAGGGCCGCCGCGGCGTGAATTTTTCCGTCACCGTCTCCAAAGTCATTGACCTCGAAGACCGCGACACCGAACGGGTAATCGAGTGAGTCCTCGCTAAAGGTGGTCTCTTCGACCCGGATGCGACGGGCCGTCAGGAAGAGATAGCGATAGCCTCTCCCCTGTTCCTCAGCCACAACGAGAGCCACCGGCATCTGCAACGCGCCCAGCACGAACTGGCCATCGGCACGGCCTGTCAATGCCGCCAACAACGCCCCCTGTCCACCCTGCTCGAGCACCTCTGCGAGGCTCTGGGCCTGTTCCACCGACGTGAACCGTTTGGCGACCAGGGTCACCGGCATGCTGCGGGTGCCCATCGAGTCGCTCATCACCGCGGTCGCCGTAAACGAACCTCCGGGCCCGTCGGCGATTGCCGGCAGCGCGAGGAGAGTCATCGCACATACAAGAGTCGTTGTCATGATCGGTCGTTTCATCGAGGGTACTCCTATGTTCTGGCTCACGACCGGCATTATAAACGGTAGGATGCGTTCCCTTGCAGTGCGGCAGTCAAGCCGACCCGGAAAAACCGCAGATGTTCGCGTGCGGCGGAGGTGCCATTTTTTGCATTGTTTGACGCCTCTATCTTCTGCAGGCCCATCAGGCGTCTCGGGCAAACAATGCTAAAGGTGGCTCCTCTCGGGAAGCGCGATCTGAAAGCCGGCTTCACTCGAACGCCGGAGAAAGTGACGGCACTTCCCTGCAAGAGATTTCTCCACTCGCTACGCTCGGTCGAAATGACAGGGTGGGGGTTGCTACGCTCGGTCGAAATGACAGGGTGGGGGTTGCTACGCTCGGTCGAAATGACAGGGAGCTGGTTGCTGCGCTCGG
>JASJGQ010000365.1:0-7862 GCA_033791425.1 Acidobacteriota bacterium | reverse complement strand
AGTGCCAATAACGAAGCACCTCGAGAGGCTCGACGCTGAGGATGAGGTCGGCGCGGCCGGTGGGTACGATGTCCGAGTAGATTTCCGAATCGCCGTAACGGAGGTGGGACTGGACCGCACCGCCGCGCTGCGCCATCCCATGAACCTCCGCCTGTTTGAAATGGAACCCGGAATCGAGCGCGGCGTTGTCGATCACGAAGGCGATCGACAGGATGCCCTGGCCACCGACGCCGGCAAGGATGATGTTTTTCTCCATGATCGCCCCCTCACGCAGGTCTGGATTTCAGGGCTTCGATACACGCACGCCGGGCGACGATAACGCTGGGGCCCTCGTAGGCGAGTTCCTCGCGCATGACCTCGACATTGGCCTCGTGGTTGCGCGGTGTCGGTTCGATGATCCGAAAGTGGTCTTCCTCGATGCCGGTTCCGAGAATGATCTGGTCGAGGGTCTGTCCGGTCGACATCGAGCGTTGGTTTCCGGTCATCCCGACCGTGCTGTTGTCGACCACCAACACGTTGAGGTTGACCTTCTGCTGAACCGCTGAAAGGAGCGGAGTGATGCCGCCGTGCGAGAAGGTGCTATCGCCGATGGCGGCCACCGCTGGTGCGTAGCCGGCGTGGGCCGCGCCGGCCGCCATGCCGATGGATGCGCCCATCGCAACGCAGCTGTGGACGGCCTCGAGGGGCGGCAGTGCGGCCAGGGTGTAACACCCGATATCCGAAAAGACCTGGGGGCTGTCGAAACCGCTGAGGGCTTCGTTGAGCGCCTTGAAGGAATCGGTGTGAGGGCAGCCTTTGCATAGTGCGGGGGGACGGTTGGCGAGTTCGTTTTCGGGAGAGTGGGCCGTCGCGAGCGCTGGCAGGCCGAGGGCCTCGCGAACGATGTCCGGGTTGAGCTCTCCTGTGCGCGGCAGCTCTCCGGTCATTCGGCCCGTGATCTTTACGCCGTCGATCCCGAACAGACCGCGCAGCATGCTCTCGACGAGGGGGTAGCCATCTTCGACGACCAACACTTCGTCGACGTGCTCGACGAGCTTCCGGACCTTGCCGACCGGTAGCGGGTACTGACGGACACTGAGGACGGAGTAGTCGTGGTCGGTGCCGATATTCTCTCGGACATAGTTGTCGGCGAGACCGCACACCAGGATGCCCGTTCTGCCCGCGATTTGAAGGTCGTTATGTGGACTGTCCTCGGCTCGGCGAAGAAGTTCAGGCTGCTTTTCGGTGAGGTGTTTGTACTGGACCCGGGCGTTGACCGGCAACAGGGTCCACTTCTTGATCTCCTTGGTCGGCTGGAGGGGGTTTTGCGGCCGCCTCTCGCGGGTCGCCACGCCGGCCCTGCTGTGGGCGATGCGGGTCACCAGGCGAATCATGACGGGCAATGCCAACTCCTCGGACAGGTCGAAGGCCTCGAACATCATGTCGTAGGATTCCTGTTGGTTGCGGGGCTCGAAGCACGGGATGAGGGCGAATTGGGCGAAAAAGCGGCTGTCCTGCTCGTTCTGCGACGAGTGCATCCCGGGGTCGTCGGCCACAGCCAGCACCAGACCGCCGTTGGTCCCGGTGAGCGCCGAATTCATGAATGCATCGGCCGCCACGTTGAGACCGACGTGCTTCATGCACACGAGGGCTCGTTTGCCGGCCCAACTCATGCCAAGAGCTTCCTCGTAGGCCACCTTTTCATTGGTCGACCAGAAGGCGTGGACGTCGCCTGCCTTCTTTGTTCGGCGCTCGACAAACTCGAAGATCTCGGTCGACGGTGTTCCCGGATAGCCGTAGATGCCGCTGAGGCCGGCATCGATGGCACCGAGACCGACCGCCTCGTCTCCGAGGAGAATTTCTCGCTTCATAATAGCTCCCTTCACGGGGTTGACGGCGAATTCGCGAAGCATCCCAAGACGCCTCCAGCGGATGTGAAGTATTGCACAATCGAGGGCGCCCTTCAATCGAGTTCTGGAGTGAGCCCGCCTTTGAGCACGCGCTTCCCGAGAGGAGCCACCCATCGCATTGTTTGCCCGAGCGGTGTAGGCAGATTGATGAAGCGAGCCCAAACAATGCGATAAATGGCACCTCCACCGCACGCGGGCCGTATCCGGAGGCGCTTCCCGAGAGAAGCCACCTTTAGCATTGTTTGCCCGACAGGCCCTACGGATCCGCTGAGGATAGAGGCATCAAACAATGCGAAAGATGGCACCTCAGCCGCACGCGGCACGTATCCGAGCGGTTTTCCGGTTCCCCCCGGCGCTTTCGCTTGTCTGCTCCTCTGCCCTTCAGAGTGCAGATGGGCGGTAATTCAAAATTCAGAATTCAAAATTCCGAATTCATATAGAATCTCTGCATGACATCAACTCCGCGGATTCTTGTCACCAATGATGACGGCTATACCTCTGAGGGCATTCAGGTCCTGGCGGACGCCCTCGAGAGTTTGGGCGAGGTGTGGGTGGTCGCACCCAACCGCGAGCAGTCGGCGGTATCGCACGCACTCACACTGGATCGACCCTTACGGATCGATCGGCTGGCGGAGCGGCGAATCACGGTCGACGGGACGCCGACTGACTGTGTCGCCATCGGGATCTCCAATCTGATGGCTGATCGCGTCCCGGACCTGGTGGTCTCGGGCATCAACTTCGGGTTCAACATGGGCGCGGATGTGCATTATTCGGGGACGGTTTCAGCCGCATTCGAGGGCGTCATCCTCGGGGTCCCGGCAATGGCTGTCTCGCTCGGAGTCGGTGAGGGACTGAGTTTTCATGTGGCGGCAAAGTTCGCACGGGAGGTCGCTGAGTGGATTCTCGAGCATGGTTTGCCGCCGGACACCCTCCTCAACGTCAACGTGCCCCTCGGTGAACCGCTCGGGGTCCGCCTGACCCGCCTGGGAGTTCGCCGCTACACCGAAGGAGTCGTCGAGTCCACGGACCCACGAGGTCGCCAGATCTTCTGGATCGGCGGTGGCCACCCGATCTGGGAACCGATTCCCGGAACCGACTTCCACGAGGTGGCGTCGGGTTTTGTGTCGGTTTCTCCGCTCCACCTCGACATGACGGACCGCCGTGGGCTCGAGCGGCTGACCGAGAACGGACCGACATGGATGGACGCCGTCGGCAGGGTGGGGGACTGAGTGTCCGCAGGCGACGCCTACGACTACCGCAGGGCACAGATGGTCGAGGCCTTGAAACGGGGCGGGATCGACGACGAACGGGTGCTCGATGTCATGATGGGCGTTCCGCGCCATCTCTTTGTTCCAGAGGCACTGCGTCACCAGGCCTACTCCGACGACGTTTCAATTCACATCGGTGAGGGACAGACAATCTCCCAACCGCGCATTGTGGCGCTGATGACCCTTGCCGCGCGGATCAAACCGTCTGACCGGGTTCTTGAAATCGGCACCGGGTCGGGCTACCAGGCCGCCGTCCTGTCGCAGCTCGCACAGTTCGTATTCTCGGTTGAGCGTGTCGCCTCGTTGGCGCGGCAAGCGAAGCAGGTACTCGATCACCTCCACATCGAAAATGTCAGTGTCAAGGTGATGGATGGTACGCTCGGATGGCGGGCGCAGGCCCCATTTGACGCCATCCTGGTGACCGCAGGGGCGCCGGATGTCCCGGCCCCCCTGGTGGATCAATTGACCGATGGCGGCCGGTTGGTGGTCCCCGTCGGTCCTCGTGAGACCCAGGTATTGAAGGTTGTCCAGCGACGAGGAGAACGAACCCTCGTCAGCGAGCTCAAGGGAGCGTGTTTTGTGCCCCTGATCGGCCGCCACGGGTGGGAGGATCGGTCGGGATGAAGGAAAAGCTCTTTGCATGGATCGACTCGCTGGCGGCCTTGCCCCACCCGAGTCTGTGGTTGTTTCTTCTCGCCTTTGCCGAGAGCTCCTTTTTTCCGATCCCGCCGGATGTCCTGTTGATCACGCTTGGCGTGGCCTCGCCGGAAAAAGCTCTGTGGTACGGGCTCGTATGCTCGTTGGGGAGTGTGTTGGGTGGCGCCGCGGGCTATGGGATCGGTCTCTTCGGAGGTCGCCCCCTGCTCTACAGGTTCTTCAATCTGAACAAGATTCATGCCGTCGAGCGACTCTATGACCGGTACAACGCCTGGGCGACGGGTATCGCAGGGCTGACGCCGATTCCCTACAAGGTGTTTACCATCGCTGGCGGGGCATTCAAGATCAATTTCAAGATCTTTGTACTTGCCTCAATGGTTTCGCGCACGTTTCGGTTCATGGCCGAAGGGGCGATGCTGTATTTCTTCGGTTCCTCGATCCGCGACTTCCTGTTCAAGTGGTTCAACTGGGTCTCCATCGCCTTCGTGATTCTCCTGGTGGGGGGCTTCTGGCTCATGCACAGATTCGGTCGTCGCGCTCACAAACAGAGCGGCGAAGAGCCTGAGGGATAGTTCATGCGGCTCAGGGACTGTTAGCCTGCGATGGTCAAGAGGTACCGAGTGGCGGGAAGGGTTCAGGGAGTCGGCTATCGAGCATTCGTCATGCGGCGGGCCCGCAAGCTCGGCCTCGACGGTTGGGTCCGGAATGTCAGCGACGGTACGGTGGAGGCGCTTGTGGAAGGATCTGAGGCCCACCACGTCGCGTTCGAGTCCGCGCTCAAAGAGGGACCGAGGTTCTCAGAGATCGAGCTTGTTCTGGTCGTGAATGAACTCGATCAGTCGCCGTTGGCCGGTGGTTTCACGGTCACCCACGAGCGGGGCTGAGGCTTGGTTCGCCTATTGCCGCCGACGCCCGATTCTCCCGATTCGGGATTGCGGGATGTCATCGAGAGAGCGTTGGAAGCCGGCGCTTCCGAGCCGGTGTGGATTGCCGTTGATGACGCCAGCAGACGGTGGTTGCCATTGGTGGCGGCGTGCCCAATTGGCGAACGCGCGCACGGGGTCGTCATCGCCCAGGACGACGCCGCCCTGCTGCTGGCGCACAAGCTCGGTGTGGGGGGGGCGGCGGCGATGCCGGCTTCGACGCCGGGAGTGGCCGATGCGCTCCGAGCGGCTTCGCGCGGGTCGAGGCCGCCCCTGGCGATCGATCCGGGAGTGACCGAGCTGTTCGACGGCGTTCCGGAACTCAAGGTTGCGTCCTTTTCAAACCGCGCCTTCTGGCGGGCCCAACTCGGCGACCGGGTCCTTTCGAGGTTGCTGGCCGAGTTGGCGATCGGCTTGCGAACACCCCCGGCCGTTGTGCCATGGCCTGCCCTGATTTTGGCCGACCGGAGCGAACGCCAGATTCTCGACGCGTGGCAACCGTTGGCGGCCGGGGCCGGCCGTCCGGCAGACGATCTCGTGGTTTCAGAGGTGGCTCCCGGCGGGAGGGGCGTTGCGGCATCGGTGTACTCGGCTCTGCTCGAACAGGTGGAACACATTCGCGCCGTGAAGACGGTTTCGGTCGAGCCGGTGTATGAGCTGCCGAGTGGAAAATTGATCGGGTGGTGGGCGTCGGAACCGGGACCGAAACGCCCCGGTGAGTGGGTCGCTGCACCGGTCGAAATTTCTGGCCCGACGTGTCGGTGGGGGTTGGTGGGAGGTGGAGAGAAGTCAGAGGTCGAGGATGTGCTCGAGGTCGACAGTCTCAACCGATTGGAAGGGGTCACGGCGGTTCGGGTGCCCGGTTCGCTGACGGGAGGTCTGAGGTCTGGGACGCCTGCGGGTTTGCTGGTGCAGCGCCTGGCGGAAGTAGCAGCCCGACGTGGACTGCCTTTGTGGTTGCCGAATGTCGATACGGAAGCTCTCCGCTTCGCCCTGAGACTCCCGGGATCCGTTTGGGTCGACGGACCTGCGGTTCCGCGGTGAGAGCAGGGGTTTGAAGACAATAGTTGGCGTCCTGTTCGCGTTCACCGGACGTGCCGTCTTTGAGGATTTTGCGATGACCGGGTCTTGACATGAGTGGGTGCTACGGTCGCAAATATCCTCAAAGGGGGCACTCACGGGCAATCCAGCCGAGAGAATCGGGATGTCCACTATTGGAGGGACCTCACCTGGACGAGGGTCGACCTCGGCGTGTGCGGACGTCGACATTGGAAAAACGAGAGCCTGTAGCGAGTGGAAAAATCTCTGGGAGGGGGAATCCGGACTTTCCTGAGCGTTCGAGTGAACTTGGCTTTCAGTACGCGCTTCCCGAGAGGAGCCACCCATCGCATTGTTTGCCCGATCGGCGTGGGCGGATTGAAGAGGCGAGCCCAAACAATGCGATAAATGGCACCTCCACCGCGCGCGGCCTTTCCTTCCACCATTCTTGCTTCGCCATCCGTGGCGATTGACACCAGCCGGCATGGGCCGTAGCATCAGGATCCCAAACGGGGCTATGGCTCAGGTGGATAGAGCGGAGGTTTCCTAAACCTTAGGTCGCAGGTTCGAGTCCTGCTAGCCCCGCCAGCCCTCCGATTTTCCCGATAAAAAATGACTCGACTAGAATGACTCTGTCATCCCGTGGAGGTATTGATGAAGAAGCATGCAAAAGGGCTTTGGCGGCGTGTGGTCATAGGTGTCGCCGTTGTTTGGGTGCTCTACGGCTTTGCTGCGAATGTCTTCATCAAATCCGGCCTGCTCGAGAAGGTAGCGTCGCCGCGCCCTGAGCGCACCCGCATTAGCTGGGAGAATGCTTGGACGGTGGTGCCGGGGGTCGTGCACGTTCGTGGTTTTGCGTTGAGATCACACAGCAAAGGCTCCGAGTGGACGTTGACGGTCGACCGGGCCCGCCCAACGATCAATCTCCTGGCGCTGCCCTTCAACACCCTCCAGATCGTGAGGGTCAGTGCGTCGGGGGTGGATTTTCAAATCGGTCCATCAGATCCCGAGTTGCCCCCAAAGAAAAAGAAGACGAAACCTGGGATGCGGATCCGTATCGTCTCCGCCAGTGTTGAAGACGTGCGGGCTGTGACCATCGGTGACCTCGTGCTCACCGGCCCTCTAAAGGTTCGTGGTGGGCTCGACACGCAGGCGCGGGGCCCTCTCCAGGTTCCGCGGGCCAGCGTCGAGTCGACGGCCTCGACACTCAAACTTGACGACGAGATTCTGGCGACGAACCTCGCGATAGATTCTAGACTATCGATCGATCGGCACGTTCCGGGAGATCACAAGGGCGAGGGGATTCGCCCGTTTCTGGTAGCTCGACTCGGAGCCAAGGGTGATGTGGCCGACCTCGGATTCCTCAATTCACTGCTCAAGGGCACGAAAACAGTGGAATTCGGCGGTGGATCGGGGAGTCTCGATGCCGACATCAGACTCACCCGGGGCGTCATCGAGCCTGAGAGCATCCTGGTGACTGAGAAGGCTACATACTCTGTCGATTACCTCGGGTATCAGGTCCAGGGATCCGGAAGCATTCGGGGCTTCAGCGCCGCGAACAGCGTGCCGGACGAGTTCCTGTTTTTTGAATTTGACGATTTTTCCCTCGCCTATGCTGACGACCACGTCCCTTACGTAGCCGGCACCGGTCTGCAACTGAGTCTGAGGGGAGATGGGAGCCTCTCCCTCGACGGCGAGCAGGGGCCGCTCGACCTGGTCGTCGATCTTCCGAAGTCGGAGATTCCGGATCTCACCGTCTACAACCGAAATCTCAAATCGTCCGGAGCACTTCAGATCGAGTCGGGGAGCGGCCACATCACGGCACACGTGGAGGTTCTCGAGCGCTCGGGTGGTGGGCAGTCGCAAGTGGTCCTCGAGGCGCAGGGTGTGGTCATCAGCTTCAAGGACAAACGGGTGGTCGGTGACCTGACGGCCACCGGCAAAATCAAACTCGTCGCCCTCGACGGCTGGGTGTTCGATCCGTCGGGCACCAAGGTGGAGCTCAAAAATGCTGGTGCGTTTATCGAAGGTGACGGCGGGGCGGATCCGAAATCAGGTGACGACGCCGGAGGGAAGGCGGGTGACAG
>JASJGQ010000364.1:0-17805 GCA_033791425.1 Acidobacteriota bacterium | reverse complement strand
AGGGGCGAAAGAAAATAGCCTGGGGCGTGAGCCCCAGGACAGAGGCCAAATAATGAGATTTAAGCCCCCGAGGGGCGACAGATTCGGCCAATAGCGCCATCCGTGGCCGTCGAGCGAAATCATCTGTCGCCCCTCCGGGGCTTGGTAATTTTTTCCACCGCTGTTCCTGGGGCTCACGCCCCAGGCTACAATCTGTCGCCGCTCCGCGGCTTTCCTTTCTGAGAAGCTATCTTAGACAAGAGGGATGTTGGATATGAGTGAGATGCTCATCCAATGTCAAATATCCAATATCAATCCCCTGCTCCAAAAAAATCCCCGCCTTGCGGGGGGGGGAAGTACCTAATTGAAAATTCGAAATTAAGAATTCAAAATTTCCCTACGCTCCGTACTGTTTGATCGCTGCATCCAGCATCCAGCATCCAGGATCCAGGGTACTGTCCGGGGACATGGTTTACAGAAAAGTCTAGGGACATGGTTTACACGTCTACGATGGCGGGTTCTTGGAGGGAGAGCCATGCCGTGGATGGAGACATGCCCCGTGAAGGAGCGAATGCGATTTGTGGTGGCGTTGGAAAGCGGACTGTATTCGATGAGTGAAGCATGCGAGCGATTCGGTATCAGCCGGGTGACAGGATACAAATGGTGGAATCGTTTTTGTGGCGGTGACAAGGGGCTGGAGGACTGGAGCCGACGGCCCCAGAGTAGTCCAGGGCGCACACCTCAGGGGATTGAGGCGTTGGTGATCGAGCTGCGAAAAGCGCACACGACGTGGGGTCCGGAGAAATTGCTTGAGGTGCTGAGTCGAAGACATCCTGGGGTCCAGTTGCCGGCACGAAGTACGACCGCAGCGATCCTGAAGCGAGAGGGACTGATCGAAAAACGTCGCGTCCGGAGAAACCACCGCCACCCCGGGCAGCCGTATGTGGAGGCTTATGAGCCAAACGACCTTTGGACAGCAGATTACAAAGGGGAGTTTAAAACCCTTGATGGGCGGTACTGCTATCCACTAACGATCGCGGATCAGGAATCGCGGTATCTCATCGCAAGTGAAGGATTGCTCTCGACTCGAGGTCGATGGGCTCGTCCGGTCTTTGAAAAAGTGTTTCGTAAGAATGGATTACCGAAAGCGATCCTAACGGACAATGGCCCTCCCTTTGCAGTATGGAACGCCATATGCGGTCTCTCGGCATTGGGTGTGTGGTGGATCCAATTGGGGATTCAGCACTATCGGATCGAGCCTGGGAAACCGCAGCAGAATGGCCGCCACGAGCGCATGCATCGCACGATGAAGGCCGAGGCGACGCGTCCCCCAGGAGCCCATCTGCGAAGCCAACGGAAAAAGCTGGACGCATTTCGGAATGAGTTCAACGAAGTGCGCCCTCACCAGGCGCTGGGAAACAAGACGCCAGCCGAGGTGTGGCGACCATCGGCACGTCCGTATCCGAGGAAGACGCCAAAACCAGAGTACGCAGAGCACCACGAGAAACGGCGTGTGACCAGCGTGGGTCATATCAGGTTCAAAAACCAAATGTTGTTTCTGAGCTCAAACTTACTGGGAGAAACGGTCGCTCTCGAGGAGATCGACGACAGAATCTGGTCAATTTACTACTACGACGTCCTTATCGCGCGATTGGATGAACGCACCGGTGAGGTCATTTCATGACTGATGGAAACCAGCTGCGGAGTTGTGGAAAGCTGTCGGTCGCAGGGCCTCCCTCCACCTTCCCACAGCCTCCGCAGCTCCGACGACGAGCAAATGTGTTAACCATGTCCTTGGACGAATGTGTAAGCTATCTCTCCGGCACGTACACAGCATCAAAAAAAGGGCCGGGACTTTCGTCCCGGCCCGATGTTAAGAGTATCCGCCCTCAGAGAACTCTGACCTTCGACACCTCGTTCCCATCCGGATCGTGGGTGTGGATGGCGCAGGCCAGGCAAGGATCGAATGAGTGGATGGTGCGCAGGACCTCGAGCGGGCGCTCGGGATCGGCGATCGGGTTGCCGATCAGCGACGCCTCGTAGGGCCCTATCTGGCCTTCTCCGTCACGCGGCCCGGCGTTCCATGTCGAGGGCACCACGCACTGGTACCTCTTGATCTTGCCGTCTTCAATGACGCACCAGTGGGACAGGGCCCCGCGCGGTGCTTCGTGGAAGCCGTAGCCCTGGATCTCGCCCCGCGGAAACTCGAACGGGGTGAAGATGTCGGTGTCGCCCGACCCGATGTTGGCAATCAAACGCTCCCATTGCGCAAGGGCAAGACTGGCGATGACCCGAGCCCGGATAGCTCGCGCCCCGTGCCGGCCGAGGGTCGAGTGGAGGACAGCAGGGCTCAGCTTTACACCGGCCACTGCGCCCGCGAGATCGAGGAACTCGGTGGCGTACTGAGTGGTCAGTTCGTCGCCCGCGGCGAGACCCGCGAGCACCTGGGCCAGCGGGCCCACCTGCATGGGCTGACCCTCGAAGCGAGGCGACTTGACCCACGAGTAACGGCCCTCGTAGTTGAACTCCGAGTACGCCGGGACCGTGTCCTCTTCCCATGGGTGCTTCGTCCAGTCGCCGTCGTACCACGAGTGCGCTATCGACTCGGCGACGTTGTCGCGGAAAAGATCGTCGTTGAACGAGGTAACGGGTCGGTAGCCGCCCAGATCCTTGTTCATGATCACGCCGCCGGGCATCTCGAACTCGGTGCCCTCGACATTGGTCGGAATATCGGGTACCGACAGGTAGTTGGTGACGCCCGCGCCGTAGCCCAGCCACGGTGCATACATGGCGGCGATCGCGGCCACATCCACAAAGTAAACCTGGTCTACAAAGGCCTTGACCTCTTCCAGATAGTTCTTGATCTGGTAGAGCTTGGCCATGTTCAGCGTCGCCTCGTTGTCGAGATTGATCGCGTTGGCCACCCCGCCTACGGCGAGGTTCTGGATGTTCGGGGTTTTGGCGCCGAGGAGCGCCACGACCTTGTTGGCGGTCTTCTGCGCCTCGAGGGCCTGCAGGTAGTGCGATACCGCCAGCAGATTGACATCCGGCGACAGATCCATCGCCGGGTGGCCCCAGTATCCGTTGGTGAAGATACCGAGTTGGCCCTTGGAGACAAAGCTCGCAAGCTTCTCCTTCACCGCTGCCAGGTCCTTGACGCCGTTGCCGGGCCACGGTGAAAGCGATTCGGCCAATTTGGCGGTGGTGGTCGGGTTGCCTTTGAGGGCCGACACCACATCCACCCAGTCAAGAGCCGAAAGGTGGTAAAAGTGGACGATGTGGTCGTGCAGCGCGTGGGACATTATCAGCAGATTGCGGATCAACTGCGCGTTGAGCGGCGGGTTGATCTGGAGCGCGTTCTCGACTGCCCTGACCGAAGCGATCGCGTGGACGGTGGTGCAGACGCCGCAGATGCGTTGGGTGAAGACCCAGGCGTCGCGTGGATCCCGGCCTTCGAGAATCTTCTCGATGCCGCGCCACATCTGACCCGAGGACCACGAGTTTTGAACTTTGCCCCCGTCGACCTCGACATCGATGCGCAAATGACCCTCGATGCGGGTGATCGGATCAACAGTGATCATTTTGGCCATCAGGCCCCCCCTTCTAATGAGCCGTCCCGGCGACGCGGGTGCCGCTCAGGATCGGGTAGCGTTTGACAATAACGATATAAAGGAAGATCTCGAATGCGACCGTGCCGAGCGTGATCAGCATTTCGAGGCTCGTCGGAAAATACGACCAGCCCTCTCCCGGATTGAAAGCAACGAGGTATGTGTCGAAGCGGTACAGCGCACCGCCGAGCATGATCAGCATCGATGCCTTGAAAATGGTTCCGAAGTTCGCCCTGTCCTTTGCACGCATCAACATCACCATCGGAATGGCGAAAAGGGCTATTTCGATCCAGAACATGATGCTCAAGATGCCCGAGTTGAACATCAATGCGGTCTTGCCGCTGATCAGAATATCTCCGATCCGCAGCACCAGATACAGACCCAGGACCACGACCATCGCGCCGGAGAGCGAGATCAGCATGCTGTCCTCGCGCTCGCGTTTGAAGACCCGGCTCGAAACCGCGGACTCCCAGACCACCACCGCATAACCCATGCTAATGCAAGAGATGAGATAAAGAAGGGGAATCCAACTTGTGCTCCACAGGCCGTGCAGTTTCACACCGCCGAGCAGCATCAATACGCCCAGGGATGACTGGTGCATAGTGGGCAACAGCACACCGAGAGCGATAATCCAGATCAAAGCCTTGTCGTAGAACTTGAGACCGGCCTTGGCGAACTTGACCAACCCCTGCTTTTTCGAAGTGGCCTGCCATTTTTCGAGGAAGGCGGGACCGAGCTCAATCCACAGAACGCCGACATAGGCCATGACGCACAACGCGACCTCGAGCAGAGCCGAGTTCCAGTTGTACTTGCCCATATCGGGGAAGCCACCCAGAGGAATTCGCCAGATGCTCCACCACCGACCCACGTCGATGATGATCGCCAGCGCGGCCATCGAGTATCCGAGGGCACTGGTGAGAATCGCTGGTCGTACCAGCGGGTGGTATTTGCCCTTGTTTAGAATGTAGCAAAGGATCGCTATCGCGTATCCACCGCACGCCAGGGCGGTGCCGGTAACCACGTCAAACGCAATCCAGATGCCCCACGGGTAGCCGTCAGTGAGACCGGAGACCGTACCGATTCCTGTTGCAAATCGGTAGACCAGAATCAGCACCCACAGACCGAGGAACATCACCAGGAATTTCGTGAATCGGTTAAAAACAACGGGCCCGCCGACGGGTTCAGCGTGGTGCTCACTCATCGGAGCCCTCCTTCTTCGCCGAACGGCGATTCCGCCACAGCACGGCACCGAGAATGCCGTACAGGGCCACCGGGGCGATGAACCCCTGATAGACCCCGTGTTGGATGTTCCGCGCCTGGGCTGCGACACCCTCGTCGCCGAGTTCCGGCAGACCGAGTTTTTCGAAGTCCACTCCGGCCAGGTACAGCACCTGCGTCCCGCCGCCTTCGGTATCGCCGTAGATCTGAGGGTCGCCGGCCGGGTAGTATCTCTCGGGCCGATCTGCGATGCGCTGTCTGGCCTCCGCCAGCAATTCTTCGTAGGTACCGAAGATCACCGCTCCCTTTGGACACGCCTGGACGCAACCGGGTTCCTCGCCACGAGCCAGCATGTGATTGCACAGTTCGCACTTGACGATTTCCGGTACCGCCGTGTCCCACTGGAACTTCGGAATGTTGTAGGGGCACGCCACCTGACAGTAGCGGCAGCCGATGCAACGATCCTTGTCCCAGGTCACGATGCCGTACTCGCGTTTCTTGAAGGCCCCGATCATGCACGCGTTGACACACCCGGGGTCGATGCAGTGCATGCACTGCTGTTTCATATAGGATTTTTCACCGTCGCCCTCGTAGAGCTTGATGATGTTTTTGGTTTCACCGTTGAGGTCGTTGGGCGGATCGTAGAGATTGCCCGGCATGTTGTTGGCGGTCTTACATGCTGTGACACACGCCCGGCAGCCGATGCAAAGGGTGGCGTCATACAACATACCGACCGCGTCCGGTGGCGCGACCGGGCGCGTCGACGATGCTTCGACGGATGCTGCGGACGAAACCGCAGCGCCGGCGCCGACCGCGGTGGCTCCTTTCAACAGAGTTCGTCGATTCATGGTCATGACGACTCCTCCTCGCCCCCTTCTGACATCTTCTTCGAGGCCATGAGCCCCGCACCGACCACGGCGCCGCCGACGAGACCGGCAACACCAGCGGCAGCCGCAGAAGGACTGGACCGATGGTCGGGATGGATGGGCGGAACAGCGTTTTCGGGCAGCGTCGCTTCTTCGTGCATCGCCTTGTGGAATACGACACCCTGTTCGGTGCATCCGATGCAGGGGTGGCCGATTCCGATCGGCCAGGCATCAGAGACCTCGCCAAACGGCATCACCGAGCAGTTGGCGTGAGTCTCAGGCCCCTTGCAACCGAGCGCAAACAGGCAGTAACCCAACCGGTGGCCCTCGTCGCCGTACTGGCGGGCGAAACGGCCGGCGTCGAAGTGTGCGCGGCGCGGGCAGTGCTCGTGGATCGTACGACCGTATGCAAACAATGGACGGCCCTTGTCGTCGAGCGCCGGGAGTGAACCCAGCGCCACGAACTGCAGCACGGTGCCCAGGAAGTTGTACGGGTTTGCCGGGCAACCCGGGATCGTCACAACCGTCGTGCCCTCGAGAATCTGAGGCGCACCGACGGCGTCGGTCGGGTTCGGGTCGGCCGACGGGATCCCGCCCCACGAGGCACAGGAACCGATGGCGATCACCGCAGCGGCCTTCGACGCCACATCGTTGAGAATATCGATCGCGGTCCGGCCACCGATCTGGCAGTAGATCCCGCCCTCTGCTCTCGGGATCGCGCCTTCCACCACACAAATGTATTGGCCGGCATTGGCCTCCATCGCCGTGTGCAGGGCGTCCTCGATCTGGTAGCCCGCAGCGGCGAACAGAGTCTCGTGGTAATCCAGGGAAACCAGGTCGAGAATCAGCTCGCCGATTCCAGGCTGGGACGTACGGAGCAGGGACTCCGTGCATCCTGTGCACTCCTGGAAGTGGAGCCAGATCACCGATGGTTTCAGGCCTGCCTCTGCGGCCTCGGCCCATTTCACTCCTGCAGCTGCTGGAAGCCCGACTGCCGCAGCTGCCATCATGCAACCTTTAACAAAATCTCTTCGGTCCACACCGTCCCCTTCAGCGGAACCGACGGGCGCACCTAACCTGTCAAGCCTCCAACCCATCATGGCCTCCTTTGAAAATCATGGATTCAACCAATAGAAATATTCCCTGCTTTTTGACCGCCCCACACTACGAAGGCACAAAGCGGATTGTCAACAAGATGTCCGTAATTTCTCTTGATTCTCAAATTCGATTACGTTTGTGAATGCGAATCGTTTGCAACATTCACCTCCCTACTTCCTGCCGAATATCTATATGGAAAAGCGGAGATGATCAGAATTCGACTCTGTTGTCCGAAAATCGACAACAATGTGCACCTCTTCGACCTCGTCCGCTCTCAGCAGCGCGAGCTGCTGTCACTGGTGTCAACCAACAACGCAGCAGTTTGGCCTCGCCCCGACCACGATCAACCAACGAGATTGAGTTGCCGAATGTTTTCCGACGTTAACTAAATCGGCTGGATCCTCCGCCCTCAGCTCGTCGCGCCCGGCGCCGCTCCCGCCGCCAGAATTTGGATCTCCCGCACCACCGGCGCCACGGCCGCCGTCACCGACGGACTCAGGGCCGGCCGGATCGAGACCCCCGCCGGTTCCACGCCCCACATTCGGAAACGTACGCACGAAAGGTCCGGGTTGGCGTGGAGGAGCCACCGCAGACACACACCGAAATCGAGATGGTGGGCTGACCCGGATCGCACCGGCAGGCCCAGCAACGCGTCGTGTTCGAGGCGGTGGATCGTCCCGGGAACGTCCCCCGACGCAACCGCATCCACCATCCACACCGCCCACTGCCCCCGCCAAACAGACCACAGGTGGAGCACGTCGGGCACGACCGCGACAGTCAATCCCCGGTGAAGCCCGAGTGGTCGCAGGGCATCGATGACTGCACTCCCGAAACCATCGTCCGCCATCAGCGGATTACCGAGGCCGACCACGAGCACAGCCGACTCGAGGTCGAATCGGTTCAAGAATCCACCCGCACAACGTGCACCGAACACGAGATGCACGGGTCGTAGGCGCGGACAACCATCTCCAGATTGCCCTGCAACTCGGCGTCGCCGCAGGGAAGACCGGTGAGCAGAAGGGCTTCGGCCGCGGCGCGAAGATCGTCTTCCACGTTGGCGAGGTTTTGGGCCGTCGGCGTCACGATATTGGCGGCCACGACCGTGCCGTGATCGTCGATCTCGTATTCGTGGAAAAGGATTCCGCGCGGCACCTCGATGGCGGCGATTCCGCGCCCCGCCCGCACCTCGAATTCGATCGCGTCGCGATCAGTTTCCGACACCGAGACGAGTTCGTCGCAGAGGGCTACCCCGCGTTCGAGGCAGTGCACGATCTCCACCAACTGGGCCCAGTTGTTGAGCAGGACGTTCGGCTGAACGCCATCGGGGAAGAGCCGCTCGTAAGCCTCCCGAGCCCGACCGCCCAGCCGGTCGCCTAGCAGCCAGAGCCTCGCCAGCGCGCCGACCATATAGGTCCCGCCCGACGCCAGGGCGGCGTGTTTGGCGTGCGAGTGTTCGACCGCATACTCCTGGACGACCTCGCGATAGGATGCGGCCGGATACTCCTCGCCGCGTGAGGTACAGAGCGTCAATCCCCGAAACCGATAGACGGCATCATCGGGCCGCAGCGCCATGAACACCGTCGGGTTCGTACTCCAGCCCGGCAACTCGAGAGTGACTGCAAGGTCGACAAAACGCATCGCCGAGTCGATGGCCCCCGTAAGCTCCTCACGGAGTGCGCTGAGCTGCCGGTGGCTGGGCAACCGGCCAAAACCGCCGACAATGGGATTGATCGGGTGTACCGGCCGCCCACCGACCAGCTCCTGGACCCGATTGCCGAGCTGTTTGAGCTGGAGCGCAGACGCCACCTCGGTCGGGTATTTTTCGGACATCGCGATGACCGAGTCGAACCCGAGGTAGTCCGGCAGGGCGAGCGCGAACACGTGCAACGCGTGGGACTCGATGGCGGCTCCGAGCAGCAGCAGGCCGCGCAGACGCTGCACCCGTTCCGTCTCGGGAAGACCGAGAGCATTTTCCAGCGCCATCAGTGCCGCCACCGTGTGGTCGGCCGAACAGATCGCGCACACCCGGGTGATGATGCCCTGAACCTCGAGGTAGTTCTTGCCAACCAGCAGTCGTTCGTAGAAGCGGCTGCCTTCGTGAATGTCGAGGTTGACCTCGACCACCCGATCGTCGACGATCTTGAGGAAAATTCCGCCGTGACCCTCGACCCGTCCGAGGTGGGGAATCGTGATGGTTCGGCTGGCACTACCGTTCATGGTCGATGACTCCCTCGAGACCCATCCGCATCCACACCGGAGCGGAGAATTTCCGCATGCGGGCGGAAATATCGACCCACGAGATCCCGCGGTCGCCGAACATCGTGGCGTTCGCGTCGTAGTGCGGCTCCTCGACCGGGCCCCGGCAGCCGCCGCACGCCACACCGTGCGACGGACAGCGCGCACCGCAGCCGCCGCGCGTCATCGCGCCACAGCACACCTCGTCGTGCTCGATCACACGGCACACGTTTTCGCGGGTCTTGCACTCCAGACACACTGGGACCGCCGGCAGCTCCGGCACGGTACCGAAGAGCAGCGAATTCACGGTCGCAAGGAACTCGTGACGCTCGATCGGACAGCCCGGCAAGAGAAAATCGAAGGGCACGAAATGGGTGGCGGGGAGTGCCTCAACGGCGTCGAGAACCGTCGGGTCACCAGCCCTGGCGACCTCCCGATCGAGGACGCCCTTTGGGATCTCGTTGCGCATGGCGGGCAACCCGCCCCAGACCGCGCACGTGCCGAGGGCAACCAGGAATGTCGTCCGGGCGCGGATCGTCCTGAGCATCTCGAGATCGAGTTCGGTGGCGACCACACCTTCGACAAAAGCGATATCGAGCCTGCAGCTATGGTCGTTCTCCGATTTCACCATCACCCAGTCGACGATGTTGATCGTGCCGGCCAGCCACAACAGTTCATCCTCGCAGTTGAGGATCTGCAGCTGGTCTCCGGCACATCCCGTAAGACCGAAGATACCGACTCGCGGCTTGGTGTTGCCGGTTGTCATCCGTGCCCTCTCATTGGTAGATCAGCTCCGGTAGATTGACGGCATCCCAGCATGAGAAGACCGGGCCGTGGAGGCACGTAAAGGTGTAGCCCACGGCGCAGTGGCCGCACTTGCCGATACCGCACTCCATCCGACGCTCCAGGCTGAGGAAGATCCTGTCCTTCGCAAAGCCCCTCGAAACCAATTTCTCGAGCATGAATCTGTAAAAAATCGGCGGACCGCACGCAGCTGCAAATGTCCGCCGAACATCGATCTCGATATCGTCGAGCAACTCGGTGACGACGCCCTCCCGACCGCTCCACGGGCGGCCGTTGGTGGCATCGACCGACAACAGGATCTCGGCGTCGCTGCGGCGGACCATGGTCTCCAGTTCGTCCCGGAACAGAACCTGGTCGGGAGACCGGCTGCCGTACAACAACACGACCCGGCCGAAGCGGTCCCTCAGGTCGATCAGGAATTGCAGCAGACCGCGAATCGGCACCATCCCCAGTCCACCTGCGACCAGCAGCACGTCCTGGCCGACGAATCGCTCGATCGGAAAACCATTGCCCAGAGGCCCGCGCAGACCGACCTCGTCGCCCTCGCGCACGTGGTCGAACAGATAATTGGTGAGAACACCGGCGCGGCGAACTGCGAGCTGGAGGATCCCCGAACGGGTGGGAGCGGATGGCAAAGAGAAGGGGCCCTCACCCACCCCGAGAACCGACAGCTCGATAAACTGACCGGGACGCCAGGCGAACCGCCGCGCCAGCTCAGGATCCGAGAACCGGAGATCGAAGAGGCGCACATCGGCGATCAACTCCTGGATACGCAGGACCCGGGCCGGGGCCGGCATGTAGGGGTTGCCGCCGGTGATGAGCTCACGCTTGGCGTGGCGGGGGGGCTGCATCGGAGGAAGATCCAGGCTCATATGCCCCCCCTGACGTACTGAAAGACCTCGACGACGTTGATGCCGGTCGGACAATTCTCGATGCAGCGGCCGCACCCGACACAGGACGGCATCCCGAACTCACGCACGAAGGCCTCCTGCTTGTGGTAGTAGCGGTTGCGGACCCGCTCCCCACGATCGCCCCGGAAGTTGTGGCCGCCGGCGACCATCGCATAATCGCGGAAGAGGCAGGAATCCCAGCTCCGTACCCGGTCGGCCCCACCGTCCGCCGCGACCTGATCCACGACGTTGAAGCAGGAGCACGTCGGACACACCGTCGAGCACGAGCCGCAGCACAGACATTTCCGGCCGAGTTCGTCCCACACCGGGTCCTCGCGTTTGAGTTCGAGAACGAAGGGCAGGTCGGTGACATCGAGTTCGAGCGTGAAGGCTGCCTCCCGTCGACGCAGCCGCTCCAGGTATTGACGGGTGTCCTGGCGTGTCGCGGGCTCGAACAGGTGCCGATTGGCGCACACGATGTCGTCGCCTACGGAGCTCCCGACAACAATCTGAAAGACGTTGTCGAGAGGGGTCAGAAAGAGGTCGAAACCGTCATTTGTCGACGATGTGTTCAGCGACTCGCAGAAGCACCGCTCGTCCGGCCAGCAGCCGAACCCGATCACCACCAGCTGTTCCCGATTGCGTTGGTAATAGGGATCTGGATAGTCCGACCGATAGAGCAAATCGAGGATCTTGAGCGCGTGGATGTCACAGGCGTGGGCGCCGAAAAACACCTGTGGTCCCGCGTCGTTTTCGCCCGATTCAATCGCCGCGCCGCCGGCAACGGACCTCAGCATCGAGAACTTCGGCTTCAAAAGGAGCTTTTTGAACGGCACGATGGTGCGCAGTGCTTCGGGCCGGGCCCTCGAGACGTCGTCGTCGACGATCTCCAGAGAGAACACGCCGCGATCGCGTTCGACCGGCGCCCAAACCCTCCCCCACGAACGCAGCCCCTCGATCAGCTCGCTCAGAAGGCCTGACTTCATGCGGAGTGTTTGCATGTTTCAACCGAGAACGTGAAAAATATCACAACCCTTGATGCTCAATATGAATCGCAATGTCGAAAACTTCAAGCCCCTCTCCAGAATATTTACACGAAGGCGCTCATCCTCAATCAGAACGGTGGGAGAATGTCTCGTGGGCGCATGGAATCGAAGCGTCCGTGGCGGAGCATCGGGATCCGCAATCCGCAACAGACTCGCGCACGGGAGTGTGGCTCACTCAGGGAGGCAGCATGAGTTCGATCGATATCCGAGCGACCACCGAGGCCTTGACCGATCTCATCTGGGAAAAGGACCGCGTGGGTCTTTCCGCGTTCGTCGACAATCTGCCTCCAGCTGACCTCGCCCTCATTTTTTCGCGGCTCGGAACGAGCGACCGTTCCGAGTTGCTCGAAAACCTCGATCCGGCCGATGCCGCCGGTCTTCTCCTCAACTTGAAGGAACTGTCGCCCCACACCCTGCTCGCGAACATCCCACCCGGGGCCGCGGCCGAGATTCTCCATGAACTTCCAAGCAACGTCGAGACGGATTTCATCGCGGCGTTGAAGCCCTTCGTTGCCGATCGGATCCTGGAACTGCTCCCCGAGCGGGAAATGGACGATGTCCGGGCCCTCGCCCGCTATGAACCGGATGTGGCGGGCGGTCTCATGGCAACTGAAATCCTGCACTACCCGGAAACCGCCACTGTCCAGAGTGTGGTGGAGGATCTACGACTCAATGCTCCCGTGTATGCCAATTACAACGTTCAATACATCTACGTCACCAAACCTGATCACTCGCTGGCGGGTGTCCTCAGGGTCCGTGACCTTCTCCTCAGCGCCGGCGAGACCGTTCTCGGCGGTCTGATCGTCAAGGACACGGTCACCGTCAACCACGTCACCCCGCTCCAGGACATCAGCGATCTACTCGATCGTCACCGCTTTCTCGGGCTTCCGGTGGTCAACGACGAAGGCCAACTCGTCGGCGTGGTCCGGCGCGCGGCGGTCGAGGAGGCCATCGCCCAGAGAACGGCCCGCCAGTTTCGACTCGTCCAGGGCATTGTCGGCGGCGAGGAGGTTCGGACCATGCCGGTGGGCGTTCGCTCCGGGCGGAGATTGGCGTGGTTGAGCGCAAACATCGTCCTCAACGTTCTCGCAGCAAGTGTGATCGTGTATTTCGAAAGCACGTTGACCCGTCTCATAGCCCTCGCAGCCTTTCTACCGATCATTTCCGACATGAGTGGATGTTCCGGCAATCAGGCGGTCGCGGTCAGCATGCGTGAACTGTCGCTCGGGCTCGTCCGACCGCGCGAAACCCTGCGGGTGTGGGCCAAGGAGGTCAGTGTCGGGCTCATCAACGGCGCTGCCCTCGGAGTGCTGCTCGGCCTCGTCGCCTGGTTGTGGCGCGGCAACCCGGTTCTCGGGGTGGTCGTCGGTGTGGCCCTCGCTCTCAACACCGTCATCGCCGTCTCGATCGGCGGCACGGTGCCCCTCCTGCTCAAGGGGCTCGGCGTCGATCCGGCGCTGGCATCAGGCCCGATCCTGACCACCGTGACCGACATCTGCGGCTTTTTCCTTGCCCTCGGCCTCGCCTCGTTCGCCCTCTCCCACGGCTATCTCTGATTCGCACCTTTTCGAGACCGGAGCGCCGCTCCATCACTGCTGCGGCGGCTCCAACTTGCCCTCGTCGACGTACTCGTGCACCCAGCCCTTGACCAGCCCGGTCAAGAGGAGGATCGAAATCAGATTCGGGATGGTCATCAGACCGAGCGCCAGATCACCAAAGGCCCACACCAGTTCCAGCGAGTACACAGCGCCCAGGAAGTTGGCAATACAAAAAACGATCCGATACGGAACCACCCACCGCGGGCCCAGGAGATAGAGGATGGATCGATCGCCGTAATATGACCAGCTGATCGCCGTCGACAGACCGAAGAAAAAGACCGCGATAGTCACCAGCAGGTGGCCATTACCGAAGGCCAGTCCACCGAGACCTTCTTTGAAAGCCCACGCGGTCAGCGGCGAGCCATTCTGCATCGCCAGACCCTGCATGATCAGAACGCCATTCACGGGCCGGCCGTCAACCGTAAGGATTTCGCCGGTTTCCAGGCCGCCTTCGACGCTCGAGTCCAATCGAATCAGCCCGTCGAAGGGACGCAGATTCCTCTGCAGCACCGCGTCGTCTGAGATCAACAGTTCCACGTCATCAACCAGCCCGTCGTTGCGCACGAGATCGAAACCGACGGGAACGCCGTCCACGACCTCGAAATCTCCGTTGGGAAGCGAGCCCTCGGGGATCTCACCGTTCACGGCGATCTTCGTTCCGGCGACGACCACCTTGATGGCCGACTGCTCGTTGACCACGAGTTGTTGCTCCTGCTTGCTGTGCCACACGCCGGACACCAGAATCACCAGACCGGTCATCGTGCAGATGATCAGGGTGTCGATGAAGGGCCCGAGCATCGCCACTACGCCCTCGCGAATCGGCTCGTCGGTTTTCGCCGCCGCGTGGGCTATGGGCGCCGAGCCCTGACCCGACTCGTTGGAGAACAGGCCCCTCTTGATGCCCCATGTGAGCATGAAGATGAAGCTACCCCCGGCGAAGCCACCGATCTCGGCCGCCGGAGTGAAAGCCGACTGGAAGATCAGCAAGAGTGTGCCCGGCACCTGGTCGATGTGCTTCAAAACCACAATCAGGGCCGACCCGACGTACATGGCGGCCATAAATGGAACCAGTTTCGAGGTCACGCGGCCGATGCGGCGGATACCGCCGAGGATCACCGCCGCGACCAGTGAAGCGAGGATCAACCCGGTCACCCAGGTCGGAACACCGAGGTCCTGGCGGAACTGGTCGGCCACGGTGAAGGACTGGACCGCGTTGCCCGAACCGAAGGACGAGATCACCGCAAACACGGCAAAGGCCACCGCTAGCGGTTTCCATTTTTTCCCGAGCCCGCGTTCGATGGAGTACATGGGGCCGCCGGAGGCCGAGCCTCCGGGAAGGATCACCCGGGTCTTCATCGCGAGTGTGCACTCGGTGAACTTGAGCGCCATCCCGAAGACCGCGGTGACCCACATCCAAAAAAGCGCCCCGGGGCCGCCGTAGTGGATGGCCGTCGCCACACCCGCAATATTGCCGATGCCGACTGTTGCGGACAGGGCCGTGGTCAGGGCCTGGAAGTGGGAAAGGTCGCCATCGTGCTCGGGGTCGTCGTACTCGCCGCGGAGCACTCGCAGTCCGTGGCGGAAGAAGCGGACCTGAATCCACCCGAGGCGGAAGGTCGTGATCAGCCCCGTGCCCACCAGCAGCACCACCAGGAGCGGCATCTGCGGCGGCCAGCCCCAGACGTAATCACTGAGCGTGAATATGGCGTTACTCACCCACTCGAAAAAGGAATTCATGTCCCCATCTTCCTCCGGCCGCCGATCGAAAGGACCGCCTCGAACCGGCGATCCGAACTGGAATCTCCGCCCATGCTAGCCGAGCCCACAACAGCGCTGCAACCACCGAGGCTTTGACATCGTTTCACTGGCGCTCGTCCGGAGTCATTTCCAGTCTATAATCCGTTGACGAAGGAGAGATCACAATGCGCTATGCGGCGCTCATACTGCTCCTGGTTTTTTCCGGGTGCGGCGGACGATCGGGCACCGAGCCGGATTCGGATCCAGCTGGCACATCACATCAGCGGTCAAACGAAGCAGAATCTTCACCCGACAGTGCGATCGCCATGGCGGCTGCCGATTTCGACACCCCGGCGACCGTCGCGCCGGAGATCGCGGAAGCCTGGTCCGGGGTGAGAATTCGAGTCGTCGACCGCGACGGCGGTGGCGAAGAGACCTTTGACATTCCGCTCAACGGCGCCGATCTCCTGGGCGACAGCGGGCTCGTCCTGTCGGCGGGAGTCTTCCTTCCCGACTTCATTCTCGACGAAGACGGCATCTCCAGCCGCTCTACAGAACCGATCAACCCAGCGGTCCGGGTCGTCATTTCGGAAGACGGAATGGAGGACTACGAAGGCTGGCTCTTTGCCTCGATGCCGGAGATCCGACCGTACCCCCACACCCGCTTCGAGGTGCTTCTGGTCGAGGGCATACCGGCCGGGTAAGACAGAGGGGCAGAGGGGCAGAGGAGCCCGCATCAGTCGTGCGGCACCGAAGTTCCTTTATAACAACTTGTCGAGGTTGGCGATCAGGGTTCCCTTGCGAACCCGACTTCTGAATCTCTTCGTCATCGCGAGGTCGCCGAGGGTCGAGAACTTGCCCAGCCCCTCGCCATACATCATCGGCAGCGCCGCACCGAGGAACGCATCGCAGTCTTCGTCGTAGGGGTAGTACCAGGGCATGGCGCGATCATCGCCCGGGTCACGCATCACGTACTTCACGTTGACCAGATCGTGCAGACCGAACTCTCCGTGCGCGCGCCCGATGCCACTCTCTCGAACCCCGCCCCACGACCCGGTGGTTTCGCCGAACGCCACCGCATGGTCGTTGATGGTGACCACCCCGGCGTCGAGCTCGCGCTGAAGCCGTTCGGCGGTCGCTCTCGACCGCGTCCACCCCGAGGCCGTGAGACCGAACTTCGAGTCGTTGGCTCGCCGCACGGCTTCTTCGATATCCGCCACCGGCACCATCGGCAGCACCGGACCGAAAGTCTCCTCGTGCATGATCTCCATATCGTCGGTGACATCGACCAGAACCGTTGGTGGGTAGAAAAAACCCGGCCCATCGGGCATCTCGCCTCCCGTCAAAGCCCTCGCACCGTCGGCCAGGGCAGCCTCGACCTGGCGGGCGACGAGGTCACGCTGCCCTCTCGTCGTCAACGGGCCCATGTCGGTGTTGGGCTGCGATGGATCGCCGACTCGCAGTCCCTTCGTGAGTTCGACAACCCGGCTGAGCAACCGGTCGAAGATCGGCCGCTCGACATAGGCCCGTTCGATCGAAGCGCAGGTCTGGCCGGTGTTGACGAACGCCCCCCACACCAGGCCACGGGCGGCGCGTTCAAGGTGGGCGTCGGCGACCACGACCGCGGCATCCTTTCCGCCCAGTTCGAGCTGTGCCGGGACCAACCGCTCGGCGCAACGCCGCGCCACATGGCGCCCGATTTCCACCGATCCGGTGAACAGCACCTTGACCACGTCGGGGTGATCGAGCACGGCATCGGTGGCGGCCCCGGGAAGAGCAACGGTGTTGATGACGCCGGGCGGAAAACCAGCGCGTCGAGCCATGTCGCCGAGGGCAAGGCCGATCAGCACGGTCGCCGAGGCGGGTTTGAATACCACTGTGTTGCCGGCACCCACAGCCGGCACGAGCTCGGCCATCGGGATGCCGACCGGGTAGTTCCAAGGCGTGATCACGGCCAGCACCCCGAGTGGGTCGAAACGATAGCCTGCCTCCCAGTGCGCGAACATCAACTGCCGCGGCTTCACCGGTCTGAACGCGAGCAGATCGCCTAGGTTCTCCGCATAGTAGGACAGGGTTTCGAGACCCGGAAAAACGTCCACCAAATGTGCCTCGGTGACAGGTTTGCCGCCCTCCATCGAGACCAGGCGGGCGAGGTCGTCCTTTTCCTCGAGCATGATCTGCAGCCAGCGGCCAATCAACCGCTGCCGTTCTTCCACAGGGGTTTGCGACCACCCCGGGAAGGCCTCCTTCGCGGCGCTGACGGCGTCCACCGCGCCTTCAGCGTCGAGCGCCGAGACGGATGCGATCTCTTCACCGGTCGCCGGGTTGAGGGTCGAAATCGTGAGTGGTCCAGCCACATCGACATTGCGGACGATCGAGTGTTTTTGAAGGTCCATGGCAGGATTGTAGCAGCGGCCGGTGGCCGCCGACGCTACAAGATGCTGGACGCTGGATCACTCTTGTTCAAGACAGCTTCTCAGAAAGGAAAGCCGCAGAGCGGCGACAGATGATTATTCTCGAAGTCCACGAATGGCGCTGTTGGCCGAACCTGTCGCCCCTCCGGGGCTTGATTCCTTTTTATTGCATTGGTCCTGGGGCTCACGCCCCAGGCTAATTAATTTCGCCCCTACGGGGCTTATCCAGATTGCCGAATGGTGGGCAGGTGGCCCATTCGGGGAATGTGAGGACCTCGACCTGAGCTGGCCCGGAAACAGGCTATTAATCGT
>JASJGQ010000363.1:0-3257 GCA_033791425.1 Acidobacteriota bacterium | reverse complement strand
CCGAGGACCGGCGTCTCGACCTCATCGAAGACCTCGGTCATGGCGAGTTCGAGCCGAGAGAGGTCGTGCAGAAAGGCCGCTTGCTGCCATTCGGGCTGGTCGAGGAAGAACTGCGGCAGGTGGTCGCCGAGGCGGTTGAGGGTGTAGCTGGTGGAGGGATAGCGCTGTACGTAGTCCTGGACCAGGTGGGAGAACTGGTGGTCGCCGATGTGGTAGCGAATCACCGGAAAGTCGGTTTCCAACGCCTCTTCCATCCGCATCAGATACATCCCGTGGTAGACGCCGATGCGTTCAGCGGACGTCATTGACTCGGAAGGCCGAACGACCTCAGCCAAACTTTCTGCGGGGATCTCCTGCACTGCAGCTGCCGAAGCCACGGCTTCCTCGACCGTTCCGGGGTGGACGACCACCTCCTGCATCCAGCGTTGCAGACGATTCAGATCGGGGCGCTGATGACCCGCCTCACGCGACATCGGCCACCTCCTGGCGACGCCAGTCATCGGCCTTGAGGACCTCCTGGTGAACGACCTCGAACGGAGGAATGTCGGCGTCCCACTCCAACAGGGTGGCGCGGAGACCGACGGTGCGGATGGTGTGGCCGAAGAGCTCCCACACGGGATCCAGCACGTGATCCGAGTGGGTGTCGATGATGTGGGTTCCCTTGTTGGTGTGACCGGCGAGGTGGTACTGGCAGACCCGGTCGCCGGGGATGGCATCGATGTAGGCCACCGGATCGAAGCCATGGTTGTAAGCGGACACGTAGACGTTGTTGACGTCGAACAGCAGACCGCAGTCCGCCTCTTCGGCCATCCGGGCGACGAAGTCCCACTCTGTCATGTCGTCGTCGGCAAACTCGAGATAGGTGGAGGGGTTCTCCAGCACCAACGGCCGTTCGATATAATCCTGGATGGTCTTGATCCGCTCCACCGAGTGACGCAGGCTTTCCTCGGTGTAGGGCAACGGCAGCAGATCGTGGGTGTTGCGGCCGAGGACCCCGGTCCAACAGATGTGGTCTGAGATCCACAGGGCGCCGGTGCGCTCGGCCAGGGCCTTGACCTTGGCGAGGTAGTCGAAGTTGATGGGATCGGTGCTGCCGATCGACATCGAGACCCCGTGCATGACGATCTTGTAGCGCTCCGTAATCATGTCGAGTATGTGAAGCGGGCGGCCACCGGTGTCGAGGTAGTTCTCGGTGAGAATCTCGAAAAAGCCGATGTCCGGCTCTTCGGACAAGATGTGGTTGTAGTGGGTGGTCCGCAGCCCGATGCCGAGACCGAGATCCGGAAATCCCCAACGGTTGTCTTTCATCGTCGCTCCTCCTCGCACCAGATCATAGCTTTTCGGGTTCGAACCAGCACTCCTCTCGGGGAGGGCTCGCTCCAACTGTCGGAGGAAGCGGGCCCCGGGATCTGCCCGGGGCCCGCGCCTCAATTCGTTTTTCAGCCTTCGGTCTCGCCGTGCTCGATCGGCACCGCGCAGCCGCCCTTGCCCTTGCATGAGTTCTTTGCCGCACAGCCGTTGTCACCGGATTTGCAACCGCCGAGGCTCTTGCAGTCGTTCTGGCCCTTGCAGGTGTGTTTGGCATCTTCGGAGGCGCAGCCGCCCTTGCCCTTGCACGAGTTCTGGCCGGCGCAGCCGTTGTCTCCGCTTTTGCAGGCGCCCTGCCCCTTGCACGCGTTCAAACCCTTGCAGGCGTGTCGTTCAGAAGTATTCTCGGCATTCTCGCCGCCCTTGCCGCCGCAGCCGTCCTTGCCGCCGCAGCTGTTCTGGCTCACGCCATGGGAGGGCGTCGTTTCTGCGGAACCGTTCGCGGGCACCATCAGACCGACGCCGGCAATCATTCCTGCCATCGCTGCATTGACCAACACGTTCTTGACCTTCGTGTTCATTTCTGTCTCCCTTCACACTGTTCGAACCGGTTGATTGATGTAAACCTGAATTTACTGAGTCTGTGTCTCTTTTTGGTTACAAGATAGGTTTGTGAATCAAGTCATGAAAAGTTACGGCTTCAGAAAAGAAATCAGGGTGAGTCAGGACTCAGGCTACCGGTGGCCGCCGGTTCGAACTTCAAGGTTCTGCGCAGGAGGGCATCGAGGCTCAGCTTGCCGGCGCCGTAGAAAATCAGCCACAGCAGGAACAGCAGGAAGACGAAAGCGGCGATGTCGGTCGGCGCTTTCTCCGCCGCACTCCCCCACGATGCCAGAAAATCGGCGGTGTCGGCAGTCATAAGCGCCACCACCATCGTGATCGCCAGACCGCTCGCGAAGAACCTCGTGAAGAGCCCGAGGATCAGCATGACGCCGCCGACGGTTTCCATCGACGCCACCAGACCGGCGTTGAAGGCGGGGAACGGGATCCCCAGTCCATCGAAGAAACCGATGACGTTTTCGAAGTGCCGGAATTTACCGGTGCCGGCTTGAAAGAACGCGAGCCCGATGACAATGCGGGTCGCCAGCGGGGCAATGAACGCGAGCTTTTCGGTGATCTTTAATGTGAGGTCGTTGACTCGATTGACGGTATCTCGGAATGACATGGGGCCTCCTCGGCGGTATTGAATTCACACCGTCCTATGCCCAGGGAGGCTTGATGGTTTCAGCGAGCCAATGCTGGTGCCGTTGCTGATGCCGAGAGTGTCGGCCGTCAGGCAGATCGGAGAGAACGTTGGACCGGCTGTAAATTTCGCTGTGTCAGGCACCCATTGGTTGTGCGGTTTCCTCAGATGCAGTCGCCTCCAGTTCGGCGCCACGATCGGCTGCGAGCCTCCCGTACCACCACACGGCTGCCGCGACGACCAGGACCGCCCCAATCAAGGAACCTGCGGTCGCCCCCGGAAAGGCGCCGACAACGGTGTCGTTGATCGCGCCGAGGACGGTACCGGTGGCGGTCACGAGCGGCACCAGAGCGGGTTGGTGGCGAAGCACCAGCACCCAGACGGCGAGCAGGACGAGCCCGGTAATCACGCCCTCCACGAGCCACAGGGGCACCGTCTCGACGCCGCCGCTGCCGGCGACCACGAGTCCGAGCCCGATCAAGATCGCCGAACCCGCGGCGAAACGCCGTTGCCACCCGGAGGTGACGGCCTGGACGAGGGCGACCACGACCAGCATCAGAGCGGTGCCGGTGACCCAGGACGACAGGGGCCCTAGCGCAGCACCGAGCACCGGCAGGGAATCCGCCGCTCCGCCGAAATTCGGCCACGAGGGGAGTTTGGCCGGGGCCAGGAAGGCGCCCAACGCTCCGAGCCCGGACAACAATGC
>JASJGQ010000362.1:0-6895 GCA_033791425.1 Acidobacteriota bacterium | reverse complement strand
CTGCCAGGCTGGCAGCTTGCCGGAATCGGCCGTGGCGGTTGCTTCGGGGCAAATGGACACAGTGGTGTGGCCTTTGGATGCCAAGTGTGCCAAGGGTGCGAAGGGTGCCACCCATTAGAAGGCGCGTGTCAAGTAGGTAATGCTCCGCCGGAAACGGAGTCTTCGATTCCGAGTGGTCTGGATACACGTTGTTGATCCCGTTAAGTCGTCGTCGTGGCTGTGGGAGCTGCGGTGAGGTGCGCAGCAGCTCTCCGCAAATTCCATAGCCATTCTTCGAGACGGCATGACGAGACATCATCCGACAATCCTCTCTACGCGGCCGGACTCTCATATGAAACGATGTCGGTCTAAGACCGCACCAGCCACCCATCAGGATCAAGGCGATGAGGATCTCCGTACGAGATTCTCGGCCCCTGGCGCCGCACGGCGCCCCAGAAAGTCCTCGAGCTCAGCCGGCCGCGTCCACATAGATGAAATTTCACAGGCTTCGGGCTATCCATTCGGACGCCATCACCTCTTGGCTCACGGCCGACGCGCAGTCCGATCGTCTGATGATGGGCGCCGGGGCAGGTCCACTCACCCTTTTCTGGTTTCTCCAGCACCTCTGCAGGCTCCTGCCCCGGCGCATTTGATTACCCGAAGACCTTTACCGGGTCGAAGCCGACCTGGTCCTTCATCACGTAATAAGATGCCCTCGCGAGCTTGTGCGCCAGCGCCCTGATGGCGATGATGCCGTTGGTTTTCGCTCTTTTCCGCTGAAAGTACTTCTTGGCTTCCGGGTGGTAACGGACCGCGAAATGAGCGGCCTCTGAAAACGCCCACGACAGGTATGGATTGCCATTTCGGACGTTGCCGGACCCCTTCTTCTTGCCAGCGCTGAGCCGTGCTGAATTGACCAGGCGGCAGTACGAGGCGAAGTTTCCCACCTTTTTGAAGCGCGCGATTTCTCCGACCTCGTACATCACAGTAAGCGACAGGACCTTCCCGATGCCCCACACACTCAGCAACGGAGCAAATTCATCTCGCAGTCTTGCTCTGCCGATCACTTCCTTCTCGATGATCCGGATCTGGTCATTCAGCGCGTTCATCGGCTCAAGCAGGCAGGTAATCCCGAGAGCTTCAGCTGGGTCATCCAGATAGGACTCGACCTCCTCGGCTGTCCACTGTTTGACCTCACTAGATGTGGTCGGCAGCCCAGTGCGGCACTCAAAGGCACCTCGCATCGCCAGCAGAAATGATGTCCGTTTCTTGACAAGGAAACTCCGTCGTCTGAGAAGGTCTCGTACCGGCCGCTCGTGCTTCGGATAGATGTAGCCCTCGGGCAGGATCTTCAGCGCGAGCAAGTGGGCCAGCCACCGTGCATCGTGCCGGTCGTCCGAGTACTTCAATCCTTCCCATTGCTTCACCGCCCAGGTATTCGTCAGGTGCATCCGGTACCCAGCATCCGCGAGCCCGTCCACAAGCCAGTACCAGTTGTACGTCGACTCGACCGCTACTCCCTCCATCTCGTCTCGGTACGGCTCCAGTACTTCGAGTAACGCATTGAGATCGTTGCCTACCTTTGCCTCTCGGATGACCTTCAGATCCTTATCCAAGATCGCAAGCCAGCAGTCCCTTGAGTGAAGATCGATCCCACAGTACAGTGCCATTGGCTCCTCCTTCTCCCACTGCTATACACAGCGGGGTTCGTTTTCCCAACGACGAGCGTAACCGCTCGCCGAAGGGGGAGCCTTCTAGAGGATTCTCACCCTTCGCATTCTTCGCATTGTGGTGGTTTCGTCAGTTGGACATCTCTCTGCGCCACCTGTCGTAACTCCGTAACTCCGGACCCGGCACCGATGATCGGGTGAGACCTTTCGGTGACCGATCTTCAACACCCTGAGCTTCTCGTCGCGAAAGGCGAGGATCACCCTCAGCCGTCGCCCCCGTCCTGCTCGGTCGGCGGCCCGAACTCTACCGGCGGCGGGACCTGACTGCCGAGCGCATCGTCGACCAGCCGCCGGGCCGCCGCCCGCGCCCGCGCGCCTTCGTCGCGGCTCACCTCGGGATAGCCGGCGCCGGCTATCTCGCGCGCGTCCCTGTCCTCCCGGCGGAGGTAGACCGTCTGGGTCGGGAAAGCGAACTCGACACCCGTCTCGTGCGCCAATCGGAGGATGTCGACCGCCAGCCGGTGGCGCTCGCGCAGCTCCGTGGCCCAGTCCGGGGTGACGAAGAAGACGTACAGCATGATCTCCAGGCTGGCGGCGCCGAACTCGTTGAAGTAGACGTGGTAGTAATCCTTGCGTGTGTACGGGTGGCGCTTGATGAGCTCGCGGATGCCGTCGCAGAAGGCGTCGACCATCTCCGGCGGGGTATCGTAGGTTATCCCGAGCCGCGTGCTCCAGCGCCGGTAGCTCCTGGCCCCGAGGTTATCCACCGACGCCTTGATGAGGTTGGAGTTGGGCAGCGTGATGAGCGAGTTGTAGAAGGTTCGGATCCGGGTCGATCGAAAGCCCATCTCCTCGACTGTGCCCTCGACATCGCCGGCGACGATCCAGTCGCCCACCTGGAACGGACGATCGAGCAGGACCGTGAACGAGCCAAAGAAGTTTGACACCGTGTCCTGAGCGGCGAGCGCAAACGCCAAACCGCCCAGCCCGAGACCGGCCAGCAGCCCCGCGACCTCGATTCCGACGCTGCCGGCGACGGTGACCAGGCCGATGGCCACGACCAGCACCTTGAGGCTCTTGCGGATCAGCGGAACCAGGAGATCGTCGAACCGGCTCTCGGTCTGGTCCGTCCGTCGCTCGGCCACCGCGCCGGCGACGTCGATGAGACGGTACGCCATGACGATGACCGCGACCACCAACACCACGACTATGCCCTCGACATAGATCTTGAAGACCACGGTGGGCAGCCCCAGCCACAGCGCTCCTATGCCCCATAGAACCACCATCAGCAGCACCGACGCCGGGCGAATGGTGGCGGTCAGCAGCTTCTTGTCGATCTCGTGGAAGCGGCGGGCGATGGCGCGCTCCATCACCGTCGCGGCGACTGCGCTGAAGATCCGGGAGACGATGACACCGATGAGGATCACCGCAAGCACGCCGATCCACTGCCAGCCCTCGAGCAGGATCACCCGCGTGCGGAGCGCATCCGGGACCATGCTGCGCACCCACATGGCCGGGGTCACGATGTCGCGCGCCTCCTCGACCCCGGCGACGATCTCGCGATCCGAGATCTCGTCATGGATCCGCCACAGCGCGGCGACGGTGTCACGGCTGAACAGCCAGCGGCGGCCTTCGCCACGCGAGATCCCCACCGATCCCGAGTCGTACCGCTCGAAGATCCACGGGCCGCCCTCCGGGTCGTCCGGTATGGTCTTGAGGTCGACCAGCCGGGTCCGGTCGAGCACCCGTTTGAGCAGGCCGGCGAGCTCGCGGCCCTGAAGCGAACGCACCGCCGGCGACAGCGCCGAGAGATCGAGACAGGTCGCGGCCTTGTCGAGGTCGGGACCGCTATCGCCGTAAAACGACGTCAGGAAGGTCTCCATGGTCGCGCGTGGCGAGCTGTAGGCGTGAGGCGCCGGCGCGATCATCGGCGGCGTCTCGACAACGGGGGGTGCCTCCTGCGCCGACGCCTTGCCGTGCGTCAGACCGACCGATAACGCCAGGACGAAGGCCGTAACGAGACAGGTCGCGAGCCGAATCCATTGTGTTCTCGATTCCATGGACACCCACTTTCGTCGGTCGTGATCGTTTGCTGCTCGGTCCGCGATGCTACCACCGTCTCTGGGTTTTGTGGGCCGGGCCCGAGTGGCCGCGTTCGGCTCGGAACGGTGCCGCGAACACCCTTCCACGCTTGTGATGGGTGCCGCCCTCAGCATTGTTTGCATGGTCGAGATAGGGGTCACCGCCATCCAACAATGCAATGAATGCAAAAGGTGGCACCGTCCAGACTTTGTGCTCTTGCGGGCCGGGATGTACGTCGGATTGCACCCCTTCTGCTGGCCCTCTCCTAGATACCTGCGCTCCAGGCGGATGTGTCGCCGGATTCGAAGTCATCGGCGAAGAGGATGGCTCCCGCGAGCTCCAACCTGGCGGTGCCTTGATCCGACGACCTGACGGTCGCCCCGGCACCGCCCTGGGTGCTCCAGCGCAGACGTGACCCATTGAAATTCCAGGTGTAGTCCGTGTCCGGAACGAGCCCGGTGAGCAGCACCGAGGTGTCCTCGTCGATGGCCACCGCCACATCGCCGACCATGATCTCCGACTCATCATTGGCAAAGAGCACAATCCATGCGCCGGCGCGCACCCCGCTGACGCCGGCGCCGGTGACGAGCTCGGTCTCAACCTTGGCCTGCCCTGGATCCACCAGATGGAACAGGTGCAGGAAGTTGTCGAGCAGGCGCGGTGTGGTCGCCTCGACCTCGATGGTCCACTGGCCGATGTCGCGACGCTTGCCATAGCCGTCATCGGCGCCGTCGGTCCGGGGTGAGAACGAGTGCAGTTCGCCGGCTGAGTTGACGGCGTCGAAGTAGTGCGGCGCCGAGATCGTGAAGTCGTCGATCGCCATGTCGTTGGTGGTCACACTGTCGATACTGATCCAATGGTTGCCGGTGTTGGCCAGCGGCCGCAACACGTAGTAACCCCACACACCGGACGGGTCGTACCCGCTCGCGATGAAGAGGGTGTTCTCATCGTTCCCCGTGATGACCACATCGCCGGACGAGCCGCCTCGAAGCCGCAGAACATGCCCCGCCCACTCGTCGTCGTACCAGTGTTGATCGGTATCCTGAAGCGTGGTCGGGGTCGTGGTCGTGGGGTCGCCGGTTACGGTGGTCTGGACCGTCCCGTCAAAGACGACGATCTCGCTGATCCCCGACCCTTCAAGAGCGTCTCCCTGGATAACGACCTCGCCCTGGACGTCGGGCCCGACGGCAAAGAGCTCGAGCCACCGCGGCGCATCGAGATCTTGAACGGCGCCCCCCGGAATCGGCTGCCCGCTTCGCAGCGGTGCACGACCGAGGATCGAGTCACCGCCCCGGATGGTTGTCCGATTGCTCTGTGGAAGCAGGATGTCGAGATGGGTGACCGTAAGGGGGTGATCCATGGTGATGGAGCGTTCATCCGTGTGTTGTTTCATCCCCAGTGAGGCGCTGGTGGGAGTTGTGCTCGCCACCGGTGGCGGCACGGTGTGCAGGGCCCAGACCTTGGTGAAGTTCGGATCAACCGAGCGGACGCGGTCGAAGACCACCACGACATCCGGACGGAGATAGAGGAACTCGCGTTCATAGAGGTCGATCTTGCGGGTATATGCAGCAACGCCATCTCCCACGGTGTATGTGTACTCGCCCGGTACATGTTCGTACCTGCGGACATCGGCGGTCTCGCAGACACCGAGTGGGTATGCGCTGCAGTCGTAGCGGGCGATCCCGCTGCCGCAGCCACCCGAGCTGAAACAACCGTCGTACGCGCTGATCGGGGTTTCGAAGATCTGGCCCCCGAAGTTGTCGCTTGCCACGAGCGGCGGTCCCGAGTGGAGTGGGCCGATGGTTCCTCCGGCCTCGATGTCGAAGGCCTCGGCGGGATCGAAGACCTTGAGGGTGTTCTTGCAGATGCTGCGCACGTGATACCAGTGGTGTTTGTCGTTGTCGGCGTTGAAACGGATGCGGGCGCCCGCGTGGGGAACGATGTCGGTCTTTCGGTGGAGCAGAAAGCTGTTGGCGTCCTCATAGCGACGGCTGATTCCTTCGCCTGCGACAAAGACGGCGAAGAGAGCGTCGTTGCCCCAGTCCTCGCGCATGCCCACCAGACCCGGTCCGTTGAAGTACCTGGCGGTGGGATTGGTGGACGGTGGGTCGGTTCCGAGGAGGTCATCGTGGAAGATCAGGTCCCACCACATGCCGCCGTAGGGCGGTCCGCACAGGACCCGCTGCCTGCCCTCGCTGAAGTAGTGCTGCATCCGTGGATCCTGGTAGAGGTTGGCGGTCAGGGCGACAGCATCGTGCAGGGGCTGCGAGGCGCCGGTCTGGGTGAACCAGATCCGCGCCGCCTCGTGGGTTTCGGTTCCGGCCCGGCGGCACCAACGATCGGTCTCCGCGAAGTTTGAGTGGTGCGGGACCTGCAGGTTCTGGTAGAAGGCCCCGCGGTGGCGATCGTGGAGCATGCCGGTGAAACGGTCCTCATCGGTGAGCATGAGGAACTCCGAGAGGACATAGATGCTGCGCGCCTCCTCGCTCTGGTCATAGCCGAAGTTGTCGTACATCCCGCCCGGGCTGCCCGGCAGGGCGCCGTTGTAAGTTGGATCACCTGCGACCCGGTTTTCGATCCGGTGGAAATTGCCGATGGGGCTGAGTTCCTTGTCAACCACGTTGATGTAATTGAGAGTGTTGAAGCGGTTGTAAACATTCGGGTTGGCAATCACCAGTGGATGGTCGAGGATCGGGCTGAGGGCGAACGCCCCGGCGTAGGCGAGCGCCCGATGGACGCCATAGGCGCTGTGGTAGCCCCAGCCGACATCGGCGGGATCCGAGTTCGACTGGTTGATCGACGCCCAGTACCACGGGTTGTCCTCTGCGGACACCCTGGCCATGATGTTGAGCTTGTCCGGATCGGGGATCTCCTCCCACAGAATATCGACGGCAAAGAGCTCGGTCGCGCCCGGCACCCCTGAGGTCGGTCTGCGCGCGAGGAAACGGTCGAGATAGATCCGGTCGCCGGTGGCCCGGTAGATGAGCGCCAGGTTGACCAGATCCACGTCCTGGTTCGTGTCCTCACGATCTCGGATGAGCTGGAACCAGGTCTGATAGGGCTCGCGGGCCGACGGCCCGTTCATTCGATCGATGGTCGCCTGCAGGAGGTCGGGGGTGAGCAGTACCCGCGGGTGTTCTGAGCGCAGATCGAAGGCGCGGTCG